>DDIS01000183.1 GCA_002338615.1 Proteobacteria bacterium UBA1844
GTGCCTGCCGACGCTGGGCCTACGCAAGCGATCGCGACGCGCTGACCGACGTATTACGCCTGTCGCGCGGCATGACTTACAAGAATGCAGTTGCCGGCCTGGCACTTGGTGGCGGCAAGGCCGTCATCCTGGCTGACGACAGGACGCCCAAGTCGCCCGCGATCTTTCGCGCCTTTGGTAACGCAGTCGAGTCATTGGGTGGGCAATACATCACGGCCGAAGACGTCGGCATCACCATTGACGATATGCGTATCGTCCGCGAACAAACCTCGTATGTTTCCGGCTTGCCGCAATCCGGCAGCAGCGCAGGCGGCGACCCTTCTCCCTGGACCGCTTACGGAGTCTTCCTCGGCATTGAAGCTGCCGTTGCGGCGCGCCTTGGCAAGACGTCCTTGCGCGGCATCAAGGTCGCGGTGCAGGGCGTCGGCAATGTTGGCTTTCATCTTTGCAAGATGCTTGCCGAAGCGGGTGCGGAAATCCTGGTTGCCGACGTTAATCGCGACAACCTGAAACGCGTTGCAAGCGCCGCGAAGGTGGTCCAGGTGTCACCTCAGGAAATTCTGTTTGCGGACGTAGATGTCGTGGCACCTTGCGCGCTGGGTAATATTTTGAATTCAGAATCCATTCGACGCATCACCGCCAAGGTTATTGCGGGCTCGGCGAATAATCAGCTCTCGACTGAGGCAGACGGGCAGCGCGTTGCGGACAGCGGTATCTTGTATGCGCCCGACTATGTCATCAATGCCGGCGGTATTATCACCGTGTCGCGCGAATATTTCGGCCAGGGTTCTGAAGATGAAGTGAAAAGTGATGTACAAAAAATTCCCGGTCGCCTGACAAAAATTTTCGAAGAAGCCGCCGCGAGCAAGCGCCCAACCAACCTGATCGCGGACGACCTTGCCCGCCGTATCGTCGCAGAGGGCAAGACTCCAGTTACCTGATTAACAAACCTGAACGTTAAGGATTGAAGACCCTATGGCCAACAAATCCCGTTTGCACATTCCCCGTCCGTCCGCCCGTCCCGGAGATGAACCGGACTTCGGCTATCTCGATCTCAGCCCCGCGGGCAGCATCGACAAACCTTCGGTCAAAGCGCGCGCCCGCGATATCGAATACCTGAATTCGGGGCTGGTCCGGGTACTCGACGAAGATCACGCCGCGATTGGGCCGTGGAACCCGGATCTTGACCCCGAAAAATTGCAGGTAGCACTGCGCTGGATGATGTTGAACCGGGTGTTCGACGAGCGCATGTGGCAAATCCAGCGACAGGGACGCATCTCTTTTTACATGCAGGCGCTGGGCGAGGAAGCTGTATCCATTGCGCAGGCCATGGCGCTCCGGCCAGGTGACATGTGCTTTCCGTCCTACCGTAACCAGGGCCTGTTCATGTACCGTGGAATGAAGCTCGTGGACATGATGTGCCAGTGCCTGTCAAACACGCGTGACATGTGCAAGGGCCGCCAGCTGCCGGTCATGTACCACTCGAAAGTCGGCAATGTATTCTCGATTTCCGGCAACCTCGCCACCCAGTATCCACATGCCGTTGGCTGGGCAATGGCGTCTGCCATCAAGGGTGAGGACCATATCGCTGCCTCCTGGATGGGCGATGGCAGTACCGCTGCAGCGGATTTTCACCACGCACTCACGTTTGCAGCGATTTACCAGGCGCCGGTCATTCTGAATGTCGTCAACAACCAGTGGGCAATTTCCTCTTTCCAGGGCACCGCGGGCGGCGAACGCCGCGCCTTTGCCGCACGTGGTCTCGGCTTCGGTATCCCGGGTATCCGCGTGGACGGCAACGATCTGCTTGCGATTTACGCCGTCACCGTCTGGGCCGCGGATCGAGCGCGGCGAGGAGGCGGCCCAACCCTTATCGAGGCGGTCACGTATCGTGCCGGTGCGCACTCGACCAGTGACGATCCGTCCAAGTACCGGCCCAAAGACGAGTGGGCATCGTTTCCGCTCGGCGATCCCATCGAGCGACTCAAGCAGCACCTGATCGGCCTTGGCCACTGGAGCGAGAAAAAACACGAGGCGCTCGCGGAGGATTTGAAAAAAGAGGTACTCGCTGCGTGGCGCGAAGCGCAAAAGTTTGGAACGATGACCGAAGGTCCGTTCCTGGATCCGGCCTCCATGTTTGACGATGTCTATGCAGACCCGCCGCTGCATCTCAATTCGCAACGCAGGCGCATGCTTGAACTGGAGCAGTACGGGAGTGACAACTAGTGGCACAGATGAACATGATCGAGGCGATCCGCTCCGCGATGGATGTTGTCATGGACAGGGACCCCAACGTCGTCATACTCGGGCAGGACGTGGGTTACTTCGGTGGGGTATTCCGCTGCACTGACGGGCTGCAACGAAAATACGGCGAGCATCGGGTAATCGATGCACCGATTGCCGAAGGTGGCATCATCGGTGCCGCTATCGGCATGGGCGTGAACGGTTTGAGACCAATCGCAGAAATCCAGTTCGCCGACTATATTTACCCGGGGTTTGACCAGATCGTCTCCGAGCTCGCGAAAATTCGTTATCGCTCCTGCGGCGAGTTCTTTTCGCCGGTCACCATACGTACACCCTGCGGTGGCGGCATTCGCGGTGGCCAGACTCATTCGCAATCGCCGGAAGGTATTTTCACACACGTCAGTGGCATCAAGGTCGTAATGCCTTCCAATCCTTACGATGCGAAAGGCCTGCTGATTGCGTCGATTGAGTCCAACGATCCGGTGCTGTTTTTCGAGCCCAAGCGAATCTACAACGGCCCGTTCGACGGCGACCCCGAGAAGCCCGCCGTGTCCTGGGCTTCGCACCCAAAAGGTGAAGTACCTGACGGGCACTACACGGTACCTCTCGGCAAGGCCGAGATTGTTCGCGCAGGCAACGAGCTGACGATTGTCACTTACGGCACGCTCGTGCATGTTGCGGTTGCCGCAGTGGCGACAACCGGTGTCGATGCCGAGATTATTGACGTCCGTTCGCTGTCGCCGCTCGACACCAGGACCCTGACGGAGTCGGTCAGAAAGACCGGCCGCTGTATGATTGCGCATGAAGCGACCCGTTTCGGCGGGTACGGAGCGGAGCTTGTCGCGGCGATTCAGAAAGACTGCTTCTATTATCTCGAAGCACCTATTTCTCGTGTTGCAGGTTGGGACACGCCCTACCCGCATGCCTTCGAATGGCAATATTTCCCAGGCAAGAAACGGCTTATTGCTGGCATCCAGAGCGTGATGGAGGCCTCCGCATGAGTGAGTACAAATTCAAATTGCCGGACCTCGGGGAAGGTACCGTTGAGTCCGAGATTGGTGAATGGTTCGTCAAGGTCGGCGAAACCGTAAATGAGGAAGATATCGTCTGCACGATGATGACCGACAAAGCGGCAGTTGAGTTGTCATCACCGGTCACCGGCAAGGTTCTGCAGCTAGCCGGCGAACCCGGCGACATAGTGTCAGTCGGTGCAGCGCTGATGGTCGTCGATATTGCGGGTGACCCGCCAGCCGTGGTTCCGGAAGCGGGCGCAGTGACAACGGGCACGAGCAAGGCCCCGGAGCCTGTATCGGTGTCCGCCGATACCGGCGACACATCATCGGCCAGGGCTGGAGAACCCGGCGAAACGACCCGGGTCATCACCTCGCCGGCGATACGCAGGCGTGCGAAAGAAGCTGGTGTCGATCTCGCCGAAGTGGCCGGCACCGGACCGGGTGGGCGAATTCAGCGCAAGGACTTTGACGCGCACATGAAGGGAGCTGGAACCGCAACGCTCATCCGACCGCGTTCGTCGAAGACCACCGAAACAAAAATTATTGGTCTGCGGCGCATTATTGCCGAGCGGATGTCCGCATCAAAACGAGAAATCCCGCATTTCTCCTACGTTGAAGAACTGGACATCACAGAGCTCGAAGCACTGCGTAAACATCTGAACTCAAAGCAGGGCAAGGCTGACGAACGCCTTACACTGCTGCCGTTTCTTGGCCTCGCGCTGATTCGGGCGGTACGGGAATTTCCGCAGTGCAACGCAACCTACGATAAAGAGCGCAACGTCATCGTGCAGCATGACGCAGTGCATCTCGGTGTTGCAACGCAGACACCCGATGGACTCAAGGTGCCGGTTGTCCGGCACGCCGAGTCGCACAACCTGCACGAGCTCGCAAATGAAATGCGGCGCGTCGCTGGCGCAGCCCGGGACAACAGCGCGAAAAAAGACGAGCTGTCCGGCTCAACGATCACGATCACGAGTCTCGGCAAGCTTGGTGGCATCGCCTCCACACCGGTAATCAACATGCCGGAAGTTGGCATTATCGGCGTGAATCGTGCCGTCGAACGGCCCGTCGTTTTCAATGGCCAGATCGCCGTCAGGCTCATGATGAACCTGTCGACATCCTTCGATCATCGCTTCGTAGACGGCTACGACGCCGCCGCGATGGTGCAGTCAATCAAGGAAATGCTGGAGCATCCCGCCACGATTTTTGTCTGACCAGGCTTTTGACTGTCCCCGATTAGTGCCGGTAGGCGGGGCGCTCGTGCGAGCCTGTTTGCATATAGCGGTCCCTTAGCAAGGTCTGGCGGCTCTTCATTTCGATGGCTTCGCCGCGAATGAAAACCTGGTCCGGGTAATTGCTGAGTTCGAACGGATCGCCGGGCCAAATCACGACATCGGCCTCTTTGCCTGGCTCGATACTGCCCACGCGATCGGCTACGCCGTATATCTCTGCCGGATCCAGCGTAATGGCCCGCAACGCCGCGTCCCAGGACATGCCGCCAACGGTTGCGTTGCCCGCAGATTGCGTGATATTGCGTGCGTTTTCTGTCATACCCGAGCCGTCGGCAAAAGCCACTTTTACGCCCGCTTTACTCAGTATCGCAGCGAGATCCGAGCGTGCGTTCACCCTATCGAAGTTGGACGGCAGGTTCGCCTCCGGCGCCACGATCACCGGTACGTTGGCGGCGGCAAGTTCATCCGCCACCAGCCAGGCTTCGACACCGCTGTTAACGATCAGCCGCAAACCGTATTCATCGCCGAGCCTGATGAGTCCGAGAATATCGCTGGCCCGATCCACGTTGGCAAGCAGTGGAATGTCGCCACTTAACACCCGCTGCAATGCCGTGAGGTCAGAAAAACTGAAGTTGTAATCGCGATGTTCGCCTCGTTCGAACTCCTCGCGATGCAGCGCAAAATCTTTCGCTTCATCCAGTGCATTGCGCAGAATCAACAGTGCGGATGCCCGGGAACTGCCCGCGTACTCAACTCCGCCCTCCCCGAGATTGACGATCAAGGCCGCATCGCGACGATCAATGCTGTCTTCCTTACCGGACAGATTTGCCACTGCGGCCATGCCAGAGATTACGTGGCTCGTAAAACCTGTCTCATCCATTGATGCGGCAGCCGGCGACACCAATGCCCGTGTAACGCCTTCAATGCGGTTGACGGAAATCAGGGTCGAGCGCGGATTAAATGCATCGGCAACCTCGAAGCTCGCAGTGAACTGGTCACCACGTTGCACGTAGTCGAGAGGTCCCGCCGAGAAGCCCACTTCTATCAATCCGATGTTGCCCATCGGCGTGAACAGGCCTGGCGTCACTATCTTGCCCGCTGCATCGATACGCGTTGCACCTGCGGGTACCGCAATATCCGTGCCGACCGCATCGATCAGTCCGTCGCGAATGATGATCGTCGCATTCTCCAGCACCCCTTGCGGCCCGACGGTATGTACCTTGCCACCGACGATGGCCGTGGTTTCGGCATAGACCGGCAGCACGGCGGTCAGCAACAGCAGAACCATAACTTGCTTGCATAGAGGGCGGATCATTTCGCACCTCCGTTCATTGCGGCCGTGCCCAACGAGAAGTCTGTTACCGGATCGGCGGCCGGATCGTCACGATCGAAGGCCAGCGCACCGTCGATATAAACGCGCTCTGCACGCGTATATACGCTGAAAGGATTGCCATTCCACAATACGATATCGGCCATCTTGCCGGGCTCCAGCGTACCTGTGAATTCGTCGATACCGAGTGCTTTGGCCGCATTCCTGGTGAGCCATTGAATGGCGATTTCCGGCGCAATATCGATGCCGACGCGCGCCGCCGCACCCATCACCTTCCCCGCCTCCTGGTTGAGTCGCTGGATACCTATCTCACTGTCCGAATGGATGATCGCGCAGGCACCGGCATTCTGCAGCAGGGCGGCGTTCTCACGAATACCGTCGAATGCTTCCATCTTGAAACCCCACCAGTCCGCCCAAACGGCCGCACAGGTGCCACTCGCGGCCAGGAGGTCAGGTATTTTGTAGGCCTCGACCGCGTGATGAAAGGCTGAAATCTTGTAGTCAAATTCTTCGGCGATCTCGAGCATGATGGCCATTTCATCCGCTCGATAGCAGTGGTTGTGCACGAGTATTTCGCCATCGAGCACACCGACCAGCGTATCCAGCTGCAAATCGCGCATCGGTGCTTCACCAATGCCTTTCGCGAACGCGGTGCGCTTGTCACGATAATCCGCAGCCTTGATCCAGGCCGCGCGATATCCGGCGACGTTGCCCATGCGCGTCGATGGCGCCATACCGCGGCCGCCATAAACGCGTTTCGGGTTCTCGCCACAGGCCATCTTGAGTCCGTAAGGCGCACCGGGAAACTTCATTTCCATGACACTGCGCCCCGGTACGTTTTTCACGGTCACGCCGCGTCCGCCGATCAGGTTGGCGGAGCCGGGCAGGATCTGCATCGCGGTCACGCCACCGGCAAGCGCCGTCACGAAACCGGGGTCCTGTGGCCAAACGCTGTGTTCCGCCCAGACTTCGGCGGTCACGGGTGCCGTCATTTCATTGCCATCGGAGCTCGACGCGGTGCCCGGCGACGGATAGACGCCCAGGTGCGAATGGACATCGATTACACCCGGCGTCACCCAATTACCACCGGCGTCAATAACAGCGGCGCCCTCGCCTTCAAGCCCGGGCCCGACGGCCACGATCTTGCCCTCGGCTATCAATACATCGGCACCATCGAGTCGTTCGCCGGTACCGGTCAGCACTATCGCTCCTCTGAGTAACGTGCTGCCACTGGCGCGTGGCTGGTATTGGCTTTTATAGGCCTCGTTGGGCGCTTCTACCTGGTCGGACTCACAGCCCGCAAGAATGAGCACCGCTATTGCCAGGACGGAATAAAGCTTTGTCACCACTTACCCCTTACAGGAAACTGCCGCGAGTTTACCTCAGGCGATTGCCAAACGCGTCCCAAACCTCGACGTCGCCGAAGCCAAGTGCACGCACATTATCTTCGATCAGTGACAGATCGCCGACGACCACCCAGACCAGTTCATCGGGCCGGAACAAGGCCCTTGTTCGCGCGACGACTTCGTCGCGTGTTACTGCCTCGATACGTGCGCCGCGTTGCTCGGCGTAGTCGTAGGGCAAACCAAAGTTATCCGAGTCGATGATGCTCTGCAAAAATCCGCTGTTGGTTTCGAACTGGCCCGGCAGCGACCGAATACCGTTGATCTTGACCCGCTCTGTCTCGAGCTCGGTCGCCGGACGCTCGCCCGCAAATGCAACGAATTCCTTACGAATTTCCTGCATGGCAGCGGCTGTTTTGTCGGTCTGTACCTGCCCCTGCATCGACAGCAACTGGTCACCGCTGTGATTCGCTTGAATGCTGGAACTGTAACCGTAGGACCATGCCTTGTCCTCACGCAGATTCATGTTCAGCCTGGACTCAAAGCTGCCGCCAAATACCCTGTTGAGAACCCATAGTTCAGTCGATGTCGACGGATCAAAGCCTGGAATTGCGTGCCCGGATATTATCGTGCTGGACGCTGCACCGGGTTGATCAACCAGGATTACGCGAGGCGCTGCGGGCGCGGCATGACCAATAGCTTGCCGCGCAGATTTGCTGCGCTCTTTCCAGCGGCCGAAGGCCTTGTTCAGCGCCACCCTGGCTGTTGCAAGGTCGATGTCGCCGATCATATACACAGTGATATTGTCCGGTGCCACTTCGCGATCGTGATATTCCTGCAGTTTTTCGCGTTCAATCTGATTCAGATCGTCCGGGTGCCACACTCCATCCATCGGGCTGCCTGCACCATAGACAGCACGCTGAAACAGGCTGCTCGCTGCACTGGAAGGTGACTTGGCAAGCGTCGCGAGGAGGCCTGCGATTTGCACTTTCAGTTTCTGCAATTCATCGTCCGGGAAGACCGGGTGCTGCAGGATTTCGTCACTCAATGCGAGTGATTCGTCGAGTTTTGCGCTCAGAATTCGATAGCTGAATTGACTTTCTTCAAGGTCCGCGCCAAGACGCCCGGCCATGGCGATCTTGTCACGCTCGGCGGCCAACTCGTTGGCATCGTATTTACGCGTGCCTTTGTCCGCCAGCATGAACACGAAGTCGGTCATGGCGTGCGCCTCGGGTGGCGCAGCCGTGGTGCCAGAGCCAACCTGAAACACGATATCGATAAGGGGAATATTGCCGCGCTCTGCGACCACCAGTTTCATGCCATTATCGAGCACGGTTGATGCAACGGGTGGAAACTCAAGCTTCGTATCCGTGCTGACCTCGGGAATTGACGACCGGTCAACCTCTCTGGCGGCAGATTCATAATCGGGAAACGGCAGCACGGTCAGCTGGTAGTAACTCTGGTCCAGCCAGCGCGCGGCGGTCGACCGCACTTCCTCACTGCTCGCATCATTCAGCCATTTTAGTTCCGTGTTGATAAACAGTGGATTATCCGAATACAACAGCCCTTCCGCGAGCACCCCGCCAATTGCCGAGTTGCGCTCAAGGTCGCCCATAAGGGATACGTTGACCGCCAGCTTCGAGTTTTCGAGGATCTGTTCATCCGGGCCTTCATCGAAATAGGCGTGGAACACCTCTTCGACGACCGGTAATACCTGCTCAGGCGTCACACCGGGTTTAAGGTCAATGATGAGCCGGTACTCGCCGCTCATCACGCGACCGTATGCATAGCCACCCACGTTAGTTGCGAGTTGCAGCTCATCGACCAGTAATTTCCTGAGTGGCGAATTCTTGTTGCCGACCAGGGACTCGTTCACGAGATACATCAGGGTCGTGTCCTTGTCGTTCAGTCCCGGCAACGGCCACACGCGCGCGATACGCGTCTGCCCGACGTTGTCGTACACCAGTTCTTCTCGGTTCGACCCGAGCTCCGGTATCCACTGCTTTGGATGGTCAAGCGGCAAGCCAACCGGCGCTTCACCGAAATAATGGCTGACTTTCTGTTTCGCGGTTTCGAGACTCACGTCGCCAGCGAGTACGAGCACCACGTTGGATGCCCCGTAGTAGGTCTTGAACCATTCGCGCACATCGTCAAGAGTCGCTGCATTCAGATCATCCATGGAGCCGATGACGGAGTGCCGATACGGATGATCCGGCGGGTAGATGCCAGCCCGGATCAGGTCCTGCATTTTCGCATAGGGTCGCGTTTCGCTCTGCCGCTTCTCGTTTTGGACCACACCGCGCTGCTCATTGAGGGCGTCCTCGGTTATTGCGCCGAGCAAATAGCTCATACGATCGCTTTCCATCCAAAGCGCCATATCGAGTGCGCCTGTCGGCACGGTGGAATAATAGTTGGTGCGATCCTCCGAGGTCGTACCGTTCATACCGGTTGCGCCGGCTTCGATGAAAGGCGAAAAATACTCGCCCTCCCGATTCTCGGTGCCCTGGAACATCAGGTGCTCGAACAGGTGCGCGAACCCGGTCTTGCCGGGCGGCTCGTCCTTGGAGCCGACGCCGTACCACATGCCGACGAACACCGTCGGCGTCGCGTGGTCTGTGTGGACGATAACGGTCAGGCCGTTGTCGAGTTGAAAGCTTTCGTAGGGAATATCGACCCGGGTTGCAACTTCATCCGCGTGGCCCGCAAGGGGCACGCTCATGAATAGCACAGCGACGACGAGTGACAGATTATTCTTGTTGATATTCAAGCTGAGCTCCGTTTTGGGGGCCGGCAAAGTCAGAAGTGGCTCCGCAATGTAAACAGCGGCCCGGTATTGGTCAAACCAGCGAACACCAGCAATCGACCTCGCGGGCCGCCGCTAGTTCAGCACAAAAAAGGCAAGCGCGCCCTAGACCACGGAGGCAAGCAGCTCGGCACGTCTGATGCGATCCTGCCGAAGCGCGGGCGCGACGCCCGCAATCATGCTGGCCACGAGCGCTGCAATCCCCATATTGATCAACAGGCCGTAGTCCTGGCTGCCGCTAAGCACCATGCCAGCGGCCATCGGGCCGCTGGCGAGGCCCATCTTGGATGCAAAGCCACCCAACGCGGCCATTTGCCCGGTTCGATCAAACTCCGCAGCAAGCCCGAGCAGGTACGGAATCACGAATGCCCAGGTAATTCCCATGGCGCAGTTCGCAACGAGAAACAGCGTGGTATTGGCGCTGTGATGCAGCGCCCAGAAACCTGCAATCGTAACCACAAGCGCAATCGCAAGTGGCACTGTCCGACCGTATTTTGTGTGCAGTGCCACGACGAGCAGTGCGCCGGCGATCCCGATCCAGCCGGAAAGTGCGAGCGTCCAGGTGATGAAGTCGAGTTCGAGTGTCGCGTGCTGTGCGAGCCCGATAATGAATGCAAACAGACCCATGTTGGCAGCCTGGAACAGGAAGATTGCGAGCAAGGTGAGCAACAAGGGCCGCATCGCCACCCGCACCGGTACATCGGCGGGTATTTTCGGATCCGGTATGCGGAGCCGATACTGCGCAAGGAAAGGCACCATCAATAAAGTCGCGAAGCTGAATGCGATTAACGACAGGAATAGCGCATTCGTGCCAAACACAGGTACGAGCCTCGGCAGGAATAAATTGCCGAGCCCACCGAGGCCAAACTGGACGACCAGCAGCACGCCGAAGGTCCGGTCCGGATTGCTCGCCCGCGCGATTACGGCGAAGCCCGTACCGACCAGTGCACCACCGATCATGCCGTGAAAAAAGCGCGTCATGATCATCAGGTCTGGCGTCTTCACCAGCATCGACAGCAAGTCCATGCAGATCAGGCCGCACAACAGGACATATGCGGTGGGACGCCAGTTAATGCGCCGGATCAGGAATACGACGATCAGTGCGCCGGCCGCAGCGCCGTACACATTTGCAGAACCGACGAACCCGGCATCCTCGACGGAAAAGCCAAGCCCCTTGATGAGGCCGTCGACCAGGGCCGGCATGATATTCGCGTAGAACAGTCCCGCGGTCGCGAGAAACGACATGATTATCCGTGCCGCCACGCCGTTGGGTGCAACCTGATGTTTACGTCGCGATTCATCTGTTGCAGTCATTCGCACATGCTCCTCAGCTTGTCGGATTCGATCGCGGCCTCGCGCCAGCGCTGCGTGTAGCCATCGGAAAAATAGTAGTAGACCGTCTGGTTCGGAAACAAAACCACGGAGATACCGCCGTAGCCAGACATGAACGGCACCCAGACCGGATGGTCACAAGCAATGTAGCCGCTTATATCATGTGCCCAGAAACCGTTGTTATAGCGAAACAGCGGGCTGCCCGCCTGCAAGCCACGATCGTCCGGATTGTTTTGCAGCGCCGCATCAAACAGGCTGCGGTCAATGCCCGGTGTGGCGCCACCTGCCGCGCCGTCGACCAGCCACGCAGCAATTCTGGCGATGTCGTCCGACGTGTAAGAAAGACCCCAACCTGTCAAGGCTTGTGCATCATCGTCATAGCTGCGCCGTGTGCTCATGATTGCCGCACTCAGTTGCAATGGCGCCCAAAACGGATCGACGAGCAGCTCTTTATAAATGTCCACCGGGCGACCGCGCTTTTCTTCCAGCGCGCGACGCATTGCGACGCCCGCGAGGTAGGTATCCGAACTGTGATAGACAAAAACGGTACCTGGGGCTGCTTTGACCGGGAAGAAATCGCAGGCGAATGCCAGCTTTTCCCGGTTTGTCAGTGCGTACAGAAATTCAACATGCGGAGCGGAGCCCTCATCGACGTCTGGCTCGGTACTGAGGTAGTGGCCGGTGGCCATGTCGAGGGTATTTTCGATTGAAACATCACCCCACTGCTCCTCGTCGCAGGCCCTGACCAGCGCACCAATCTTTTCTTCGGCTACGCCTGGTATAAGAGACTGCAAGCGCATCAGCGCGAGTCCGGCGAACAGGGATTTCGCCGTTGAATACGACGGCAACAGCAACTCGTTACAAAACGGGTACGGGCCGAAGCGCGTCATACAGTCACTGCGATAATGGACGCCGTCGACCACGAAACCGTAGACCGATATGTCTTCGGCATGCATATTGGCGACGGCGCCGAAGCCGCTGGAATCAAGCTCCGGAAACTTATCGACGATCTTGTTGAACGACATGATCGGCAATCGTGCGCCCTGGTTCGCGCGGAACGCATCGAGCGCGGCCTTTCCTTCGCTTGCGGGCAAATCCCTGAAACCCGCATCAAGCGCACCCCACATATCGAACTTGAAGTAGGCGCAGGTTTCACTGCCAATTTCGTAGACGACCCGTGACGGTTTGCCGTCACTGCCCTGCACCCAGGTCAGTACGCCGTTGTGAGTACAGTTCGCATTCTTTTCCACGAGCGCGAACGGTACCGAGTAACGCACATGGTTCTTGTCATCGTCCACATACCAGGCGCGACCGACCTGGAATGCAATTTCCCAGGCCGGGTGCCGGGTCCGAAGAACGCCTGCGTCGAGTGGAATAACGTCACCGTGCGACAGAACCCAGGACAGGTTGGCGGCAGGAAACTGCCGGATCGTGTCGCCGCCTGCCCCCATGTAATCGAATCGATCTTCGTGCACGACGAAGCTCGCTGCCATGCCGGTCTGAATTTGCAGGCTGCCTGCTGACAGTCCGCGAACCGGTTTGGCCCCGTCCGGCTCGGCAAATGCCGACATCGGCAGAGGGCCACGCAGCATGTCGGGCATCGCGTTCGCCGCAGGCGGTGTCGCCTGGCAGCCTGCGCCAAGCAGCATGATTGCCAATATAATTGGCAGCGGCCGCGACAAAACCCGTAGGAGCGCCGTCCCCGGCGCGATTGAGGTCCCGAATCGCGGCAGGATGCCGCTCCTACGATCGGTGCATCGCACCACCATCCGTAGGAGCGCCGTCCCCGGCGCGACTGATGACATCAGACGTTCAGGAGCAGTCAATGCCTGCATCCTCAAGGCGTTGTTTTAACGGCTCGAGTTGATTTTCGTAGTGGCGCCAGCGCGCCAGCGCATCGCGGTACATGGGCTTTCGAACCTGGGCCGCGCTGGCCGTCGCGACCGGTGCAGAATTCTTCTCGAACGAAAGACACGCGGCTTCCCAGCCCAGTTGGCAATGGCTGATAATGTCTCGCGAAACCCGCTCCTGCGCATCGACCAGTTCCTCGTAACTGACGTCCAGGATCAATCCTGGATAGACGGCGTGCCAGTGTTGCATCAAGCGGTCGTAGGCAATGTAGTACTCGGCAAGATCGGTAAGGTCGTAGGAAAACGGGTAGCCCATACGAAACAGGGTCCGGTACATGGCAAGGCAACTGTCGAGTGGATGCCTCTGCAGGTGAATGAATCTTGCGCCTGGCAATGCACGCTGCATTAGCCCGACATACAGGTAGTTGGCAGGCGTCTTGTCGATAAAATATTCGGTTGTGTATCCGTAGCTCTTCACGCTGGCGAGGTACGCCGCGCCGAGTTTTTCCGGATCAATGTCGAGCGATACTTCGAGCAGCCGATTCTTGTCGCTCACCTGGCCGAGACGGGTCAGGGCCAGCGCGAAATCATTGATCTCACCCATGCTTGTCACCCGGCTATGGCTACTGATAATCCGGTCAACCAGGGTCGTACCGCTTCTCGGCAAGCCCATAACAAAAATCGGCCCGGGATTTTCTGCCAACGGTGTAACGTCTCGCGGTGCGTTGAATAGCGTTGCTATCCGCTTCATTACCGACACATCTGTGGCAACGTCATAGGGCAAACGCCGTCGCCGCGCATCCGCACCGCGCTTCAAATACAGGAAACTGGTCGAGTACTTGCCGAGGTCCTCATACTCCTTCGCCAGGGCATAGCACAACGCGGTCTCGCCCTGGGCTCCAGGCCGCAATCTCGCGAGGCTTGCAACCAGCTCGCTGACATGATTACTTGCGGCCGTCTGCGACCGCAGGTTGGAGCGATTCTGCCAGGCGTCATAGTCGTGCGGATTCGCATTGATAACCGCAGTGTATGTTTTCTCCGCCTCGGCGAGTTCACCATTCGCGAGCAGCGATGCAGCAAGGTTGTACAGAAACTGGGGGTTGTCGGGCTCGAGTTCCGTCGCGCGCCGGTAGCAACGCAGCGCGTCCCCGTGTCGTGTCGCATGTGCGTAGTACTGGGCAAGCTGTTGCAACAGGTTCGCGTCCTTGCCAGCTCCCTGCTCGAGTTTGGCGAGCTGCCGCTGAGCGCGGTCGTGCCGGCCACAGAAAATGTTCGCTTCCGCAAACTGCAGTCCCGCACCAAGGTGTTGCGGGTCCTTTTCGAGAGCGACTTCGGTGAGTTGCAACATCTCGTCAAAGCGCCCTTGTTGCTGCCTGGCGCGCGCCAGCAGCAACAAGGGCTCGATGACATCCGGATTTTGTTCTACCAGCTTAAGGCCTGCCGTCGCCGCATCGTCCGCGCTTCGTTTCGCGAGCAGCGTCTTTACTGCACTTGCATCGGCCGTGTACGTTGCGCTCGCCAGTCGCTCATCATTCACATTATTTCAGTCACATCAAAAGCGGTAGTTTACCGACAGCCCGAAGGTCCGTGGCAGCGACAGGAACTCCTTGCTGCCATTGCCGTAATAACCCTCGGCTGGGTCCGTACCCATGTACGCTTCGGTAAACAATCCCGTCACACCTCGTTCGTTGCCGATGTTGCGTACAAACAGCGTAGCATCCCAGTTGCCGACCCACAGGGTTGTCGACAGGTCGACGAGTGTGAAGGCATCCAGTTTGACATTGAAGGTAGGCGAAGTGCTGATCGCATTTCGCGTATCCGACTGGTAGTAAGCGCCTAGACGCGTTACCCACTGCTTGTCATTGGCAAGATCCACGGTGAAAATGCCGGTCGCATTCAAGGTGTGCTCCGCCGTGCCGGGCAACGTTGCACCGGCCAGCGCACTTGGCGTCACTGTATTGTCGGGCGAAAAGATCGGCGCATCGAGCTTGGCGTCGACATAGGCATAGCCGAGCCGGTACTCAAAATTTTCATTGACGTAACCGTCCAGCTCGAACTCGAGTCCCTTGGTACTTGCGCTGTCACCATTAATCGCCGAGTAGAAGCCCCAGTTCGTGGTGGACGTATTAACCTGGGGATCTTGCCAATCCACATAGAATGCGGCCGCAGAAAGGCGCACTTTCGCAAAACTGCTCTTGATGCCAATTTCGTAGTTCACCACAGAGTCGGAATCGTATCGCAACCAGCCCGGATCCTCGGCGAAGGCACCGGTGGTCGGTACCGCGTTCGAGCCGCCGCGGCGGTAGCCTTCCGAGATCGTACCGTAGATGGTTGACTTCTCCGAAATGTCCAGCGACGCATTCAGCTTGAACAGGACACCGTCATCCTTGACTTCGAATTCACTGGTTTCCGGGGGGAAAAGCCCGGTATACAGAGGTAGCGCAACAAACGTGTTGTTGGTGAAATCGCTGTCGAAGTAGCGCAAACCCAGCGTCGTCTGGAATGCGTCTGTGAAGTGATAGCTGATTTCCCCGTACAGAGATCGATCCTGGTAGTTCTCCGTCCGCGCATAGTCGAAATCCTTGTCCCCCGTAACAGCACCCGCCGCGGCCGGCAGGAACGTATCCCACCATTGCTTGAACCCGACCAACAGGCTTTGCTGGGTGGAGCCCAAATCCTGGTCGATGTAGTAGGCACCCAGCACATAGTCGAACTTGCTCTCGCCGTTTGAAACGAGGCGTAATTCCTGCACGAATCCATCGTCACTGTAGGTACGTACGGCTGATGCCATGGGTCGCGGATAGTTGTAGTAAAACGCGAGAAAGCCGGCCTGCGCATAGAAACCGGTGTTTTCGCTGATGCTGTCGCCTTCGTGATTGTAGTTGGAGGTACTCGACGTCAGCGTCGCGAATCCCAGGTCGAACTCCATTTCCAGTGAGGCGAGATCAACGTCACGCGAGGACGGCTCGAGCTGAATGGAGCCATTCTCGTAGTGCTGGTAGGGTCGACCGTAGCCGTCGGAATTCACCGTCTCCTGGCGACGGCCGCCAATATCATCGCTCTGGATCTGGTAGGCCGCGCGCAGGCGGAATTTATCGTTCGGCTCGTACAGAAGGCTGATGCGCCCATAATCGATGTCCACCGTGTCGGCATCTTCGACGACATGGTAGCTGGCGGTTGGGTCGAGCACGCCGTTTGGTGCAACGGGAATACCGTTCGCATCCAGGTCGTAGACGTTTACGTAGTCGGTAATACCGGGAAGATCCATGGTGCCAACATTGACCCGGATCGCCGCGGTGTCACTGAAACCAAAGTTGACGGTCGCATCGCCACTCCAACCAACTCCGTCCGAGCCATCCACCTGGCTGGCGACAACGTTTACCAGCCCTGAAAATTCATCAAAAACCGGATCGCGTGTAATGTACCTGACGGTTCCACCCAGCGAACCCGATCCGTACAGGGTGCCCTGTGGACCACGCAGCACCTCGACGCGTTCAATATCGCGCAGGACAAAGTTGGCATACAGAGGCGTCTCGTTGATGTAGGTCGAAACAGTGGGCACCGCGGACAGCTGGTAGTCACCGAACGCCGCGCCGTCCACGTTCACGCCGCGAATCATGATGCCGTTAATCACGCCCGAGTTCCGGTAACCGCGATCGACCACCGCAACGCCGGGCATGGCGCGCATCAGGTCGACCTGATCCGTAATCAGCGCGGCCTCGAGATCCTTGCCACTGATTGCAGAGATGTTGTAGGGCACGTCCTGTATGGAAGACTCGCGCCGGGTCGCGGTAACGACAATTTCCTCGATACCGCCCCTCGCGTCCTGTGCCATCGCCACGGAACCTGTGCCGGCGATAACTGCGCCGATTGCCAAGGCGAGTGGCGTCTTGCGTAGCTCAGTTCTGGTAATCATTTCAGTCTTTCTCCGTATTAGCGGTCTTGGCCACAGCGTCATAGCGCGCGGGCATGTGTAAAGGACCAAGCGACTTCAGGTAGTCAGTCGCATGGCCATTGTTGTAGCTGAGAAAATCGATTGTGCTGTCGCGATAGGCCTTCAGGTTCTGGCCCACGAAATGCCAGCCGGTAGCACGAACATCGCGCACATAATCCAGATCCAGTTTGAGCGGGAATATTTCCCGCCCACGTCCGGCCGCGTGCATAACTTCGCCGCCGGGCCCGGCTACCAGGGATTGTCCAACACCAACGCTGGGACCCAGGTTAACGTCAAAGAAATAGCACTGGAACATGGCGGCGCTCGCCCGGATGATGCTGTGTTCCGCAGGACGATCGATGGTACTGGTCAGGCTCGGGTGAATAATCGCCTCAGCACCCATGCTCGTTAATGCGCGCAAGGTTTCCGGAAACCACATATCCCAGCAATTCGAAATACCGAAGCAGCCGACGCCGGGTACGTCGAAAACAACCGGCGTATCGCCAGGTGTGCTACCGGACTCCTGCGGTACCCACGGAAACATTTTCCGGTAGCGCGCAATAACCTCGCCGGAGGGATTTATGACGGGTACGGTATTGTAGACTTTGCCGCCTGCGGCCTCGAACATAGAGCCTGGTATCAACCAGATGCCATGACGGCGCGCAATCTCGCTGAGGCGATCTTCGCGAGGCCCCGGCATTGTCTCGGCAGCCGCCGGGTTCGTGCCACAGACGTTGAGTTCACTCGCGACGACCATCTCGACCCACGGAAACCGCAGCAAACAGGTATCGATCTCGCGTTCGACAAGATCAAGGTTGTCGCCGTTCGGGCCTTCAAGCTGAAGTCCCGCTATCGTAATCTTGCTCATATGCTCCCCAGTTACGGGAAGACGTTACCCAGCTCAACGCCAGTCGCACAGATCCAGTTTGGAACTTACGAAGGGTCCAGTTCTTAATTTTCAGGGTCGTGTATCTTAATCTGGGCCGAATCGACGATCTGCCGATCTTTGTTGAAATACTTGATGCGATCGCCGTCGAGCACGATGAAATAGGCAGACTCGGTGGCATAGTTCCAGCGACTCCAACGACGGTAAAATCGTTCTTCATCCACACGCCAGGTACCGGAATCCTGGTCGTCTGAGTCGGGGCTCATATGCCCGGTCATGGTGCCGTCAACGTGCAATTTAATCGTACACAAGGTGCCGTAGACTTCCTCATAGTAAATCGTCGCCCCGGACATGGTCGCCTGCAGGCTTGCACCGCGTAACCATTGGCCGGTAACCGAATCGAGGTGCTCGACCTGGCCACGCACGATATAGCGGATCAGCTCCACCAGGCGTTTGACGCCAGGCACGATTTTATCCTGCGGGATGCTGGTAACACCCATGCGAAAACAGTTCTCGGCGCGATTTGCGTCGCTGTAATAGCGCGCCACGGGTTCGAGCAAGACGCCATGTTGCGCAGCCTCCTGCACGAAATAGTCGACATTAAACTGCTTCGGCGCCTTGACCCAGTACGTAGTACCACCCACTTCGGGTGAAATTCTGAGCGGCACACCGCGCATATTGGACAAGGCATCCCTGAGTTCGAGGCGTCGGCCGCGCAGCACTTTGCCAAGCCGCATCATCATGGCGTCGTAATAGCCCAGCGACAGAAAGTACGCGGCAACTCGCTGATTATTCAGTGGCGGGTGACTGAACAAAGTACGGCGAAGTTTGCGCAATTGCCGGATAAACACAGCGTTCGCAACGATGAAACCCAGGCGAATGCCGGGCGCCAGCACCTTTGCCAGTTCCGCCACGTAGATAACCCGCCCGGCGCCGTCCATGCTGCGAATTGCGGGCTCCGGTTGCCGTTCGTAGTTCAACTCGCATTCGTAGTCGTCCTCAACGACCAGGAAATCGTGTTTAACGGCTGCATCGAGTAAAGCACGACGACGTTCGGCCGGCATCGCGACTGCCGTAGGAACCTGGTGACTCGGCGTGACATAGACGAGTCCGCAGCCCTTGAGGCGATCATCCACGACCAGTCCCTGTTCATCGACTTCCTGTGCATGTACTCGCGCATGCCTGTCCTCGAGCAAACCGCGCATACGGAAATTGCCCGGCTCCTCCATGCCCACGGTGACGGAGCGATCGGCAAGCAACTGGCTGATCATGAACAGGCTGTTTTGTGTTCCGAGGGTAACCAGGACCTCGTTCGGGCCCGCATTGATGCCGCGACGGGTCAGAAACTTGGTCCGTATCTCATGTATGAGCATCGGATCATCAGCCTCACCGTCACCCGTGGACCACTCCTCGACTGAACCGACGCTCAGCGCCAGCTTGCTCGCCTCGCGCCACTCGGCGAGCGGAAACAGGCTCGAGTCAAACTTGCCGTCGATAAACGGGAACGGGTAGTTGCTCCAGTTCGGCAATTCATAGGCGTCGGATTTCGGGATTCGGTCGTGCTTGATACGGTTGCGCCAGATCAACAACTGCGCGGTCTCGTCAGTTTCGTCGCTTGCACCCGAACCCGTGCCTGCTCTCGGCAATGTGTCGCTGACAAAAATACCGCTGCGCTGGCGGCTGATGATATAGCCGTCAGCGAGTAGCTCCTGGTAGACCGCCACCACGGTATTTCGCGACACATCGAGTTGTTCTGCGAGCTTGCGTGACGAAGGCAGCCGCGTACCCGGAGGGAAGGCACCGCTCGCGATGCCATCCACCATCTTCTGGCGGATTTGTGTCTGCAGGTTCAGATCGCTGTCGCGATCAAGGTAGATGAGTGCGTTTCTCATGAAACTCTTTGTAGCAGACTTCCCGGTACTTTGTAGACCGATTCAGGCGAAAGAACCGGGCTGGTACCCGGATCTATGTCAAATACCGGGGCTGATCCTGTATCACGACAGATTCAGGATGAATTTTCGAAGGATTTTTCCGCCTGCTGCGTCTAACTGGCCCCACGTCAGGCAATCGAGAAAAACCTTCACAACATGCCCGCTGCGAACCAGGCCTCCTGGCTAAGACCCTTTGTCTTTGCAATTCTTGTCTGCCTCGCCGTAACCGGCTTCGCTCGGCTGGGCCTGGTACTGTGGCTGGGTGAGCGCGTGCGCGATACCGGCGGCGTCGGGTTCATCCTGCTGCAAGGGCTGCGCTTTGACCTGGTAAGCCTCGGCTACCTGCTGGCGATCCCGGCCGCCCTCACACCCATCGCCAACAGCATTCCCGCGTTGCGAGCTACCTGGCTCGGTGCAATCAAGTGGTACCTGGTTGTGCTTGTCGGTTTATTCGGCTTCATGGAGGTCGTTACACCGCCCTTTATCCAGGAATACGACATGCGGCCAAATTACCTGTTTGTCGAATACCTGAAGTACCCGAAAGAAGTCGTGTCGATGTTGTGGGTAGGCTACAAGCCCGAGCTCCTTGCCGCGGCCGTTCTCGTGCCTGCGTTGATCTGGCCCGTTCTTCTTGGGCTGAAGCGCCAGGTTTCGCAGGTGCGGCCAACCCGACCCTTGCTGGGGCTCCCATTCGCCTTCGCAGCATTGCTGCTGTGCCTTATGGTCGCGCGCTCGACGCTCGACCACCGTCCCGTTAACGCGAGCACGGTCGCTTTTTCCTCCGACACGCTGGTTAATTCACTGCCTTTGAATTCTCTTTATTCGACGGCCAACGCAATTTACGAGAAGCGGCACGAGGAAGCGGGCTTCCCCTATGGCGAAGTGCCTGCCGCTGACGCGATCGCCGCGGTTCGGGCGGACATGCATCTGCCGCCGGCCGCGTTTATTGACAGCGACATCCCGACTTTGCACCTGCAGGCAGACACCGCCTGGAAAGGCCCGCCAAAGAACCTCGTCATTCTTGTCGAGGAAAGCCTGGGCGCCGAGTTTGTCGGGGCACTTGGCGGCCTACCGCTGACCCCGAATCTTGATCGCCTGCGCAACGAGGGTATCTGGTTTGAAAACCTGTATGCCACCGGCACACGTTCCGCGCGTGGCCTTGAAGCCATCGTGGCCGGTTTTCCGCCTTCCACGTCGCAAAGTGTTCTGAAACTCGGCCGGGCGCAAAGCAATTTCTTTACAATCGGCCAGTATCTGCGTCGAGCCGGGTACGAGACCTCGTTCATCTACGGTGGCGAGGCACAGTTCGACAACATGCGACGCTTCTTCGCGAATAACGGCTTCGATACCGTCATTGACAAGCACGACTTTGAGCATCCAGGCTTTGTCGGCTCCTGGGGCGTCGCGGACGGCGACGTTTTCGCACGGGCGCACGCCTATTATCAGTCACGACCCGACGACCACCCTTTCCTGAGTGTGTTGTTTACCACGAGTAATCATTCACCCTGGGAATTTCCAGACGACAAGATCGAGCTGTACGAACAGCCGGAAGCCACCGTTCACAATGCCGTCAAGTATGCTGACTTTGCAATCGGTGAGTTCATCAAACGGGCAAAGCAATCGGCCTACTGGAACAACACCGTTTTTCTGATTGTTTCCGATCACAACTCGCGCGTGTTTGGCGCAGATCTCGTGCCGATAGAACGCTTTCACATTCCTGGCCTCATTCTGGGTGGCGGCATTGAACCACAGCACTGGGATCGTGTTGCCAGCCAGATTGACCTGTTGCCGACATTGTTGTCGCTGATCGGCGTGCACGGTAAACATCCCGCACCGGGCCTCGATCTCACCCGGCCTGACATTAACCGGCTGCCCGGCCGCGCGATCATGCAATACGGCGATATCCAGGCCTATCGGCAAGACGACCTGGTCGTGATTCAGCGCCGCGACAAACCCGCTGAGATGTTCCGTTTCGTTGACGGCCTGTACCAGCCAGTGAGCCAGCACACGGATTTGCTGGAACACGCAAAAGCGGTGGCTGCCTGGCCGTCCATCGCCTACCGCGAGCAGGAGTACCGCCTGCCGTAAGG
>DDIS01000088.1:0-21158 GCA_002338615.1 Proteobacteria bacterium UBA1844
GGGGACGGCGCTCCTACGCGCAGGTTTTTGACCGCATCCGTTATTCATCGTCAATCCACAACAAAACCAGGTTCAAGGTCCCAGAGTGACCGAAAACCGTCCCGAAAGGCGTTGCGAGCCCGTCCGAGTACCGACTCCGCCGCCTTTTCACCGATACCGAGTCGCCGGGCAATTTCCGCAACGCTGTTACCGTTGACATATTTCATCTCCAGTGCTGTTGCGTAGTTCGCGGGCAGGTGCTCCAGCGTCGAGCGCACAAAGTGCGCTATCTCGTCACGACGTTGCGCCGTCTCGGGCCGGAAGTCGTCACCACCCATTGCCTCCAGCGCGGCTTGCACAGCGGGATGATCATCAATCGGGATCGATTCCCGGACCAGAAGTCGCCGTTCCCGAAACAAGGCATTTTTTTCATTTCTGCAAATTTGGCACAACCAGGTAAAGAGCAGGGCTTCGCCCCGAAACGATGCCATTTTACGAACCACGATACACATGGTTCGTTGCACGATTTCTTCTGCGAGTTCCTGGTTGTTGTCTACGCGTAACAAGGTAAAACGGAACAGCCGTGGAAAATACTCGCGGAAGAACCCGTCAAATGCCTGTTGATCACCGGCGGCCACGCGGCCCGCCAGCATGCGATCCTGTTCAATCTGTGATAGTTCACTCGTCATATCACTGTCATTTTAAACCCCTCTGCACCATCTGAAGGATTTTCATTTGCTAAAAACTCTTCCGGGTCGACACCAGGACCTGGAAGCTCTTGAGGTCTGCAGCGCCGTTCAACGGCACAGCCACATCAATGTGCACCATGCGGCCAAGGCCCGATCGCGCGCTGCCGATACGGAGGCCGGCACCAACATCCGTCAGGATCTCGTTGCTGGCCCGAGGCACCGGGGAATCACCCCAGGCACGCCCGGCATCGAAGAACAAGGCGCCGCCGACATGAAAAAGCCGGAACGGATACCAGTCAGTGAAGTAGCGCTGCTCAAGTGTCAGGATCGCGAGCTTGTCGCCCGACTGGTAGCGTAACGGATATCCGCGCAAGCCAGTGTCGCCGCCCAGGCTTGGGTACTGGTCGAGATCGAGGTTGCTGCCGAACGAACCCGTCACGGCGGCGAAAAACAAGCGGTGCTCGGATTGCCGTTTGTACCATGACGCGCTGGCGGACAATACGACATTGCGCGCGGCCCCGCCTTCGAAACGCCCGGCAAGTTGGCTCGCGATAAGCAACGACTCGGCACCCGGCTTGCCGAAACCTTGCTGCACACCGGCACTGTAAAGTACTGCGTTCTGATCGGAGCCGAAAATTTTATTTGCGAACCCCACGCGTGCGCTGAATCTAAGCCCCAGGTAGACGTCCTCGACCCGGCTTATCTGATCCAGGTTGCGACTTTTCGTGTAGGCATTCTCGAGCAACTCGTACCCGATGAACGGATACGCAAAGCGCCGGTCTCCGGGCACGACGCTGACCACGTCGCCTTGTGGCACATCGGCTGTAAAAAGGTTCTCATCGAATACAAAACCACCCGTGAAGCGTCGGGTCCAGCCGTCCTGCAAGCCGTGAGACCAGCCTTTCATCAGTTCACTGCGCCTGGATCGGTGGCGATAGTAGGAATACGCCTCGCCCTCGTCGTAGAACGACTCAATCTCGTCGTTGTCGAACCAGGAAAAGCCGAGTGCGGAACGGCTGTCCACCGAGTAGAAAGGTTTGCCAATATCCAGGATGTTGGTGTGTCCGTCGCTGTTATTTTCGTACACCGCGTGAATGCCATACCAGCTGCCGCCAATATTTCGGTCCGTGAATTTCAGCGTGTGATAGTCGCGATCAATGTCCGATTTGTAGAGCGCCTCGATGCCAATACCGGAACCCAGCAGGTTCATCTCTTTGAGGCCGAGTGCGAGATTATTGGACCCGCCGGAACGTGAAAACGAAAGCTTCGGCATCAGGGTCCAGGTGTCACTGGTCTCCACCACTACGTCGACGTAGCCATCCTCGACTTTCACCGGACGAATCGACGCGGACTGGATGTAACGGTCGTCGCGCAGCAGGCGCTCCGACTCGTTGAGTGCTTGAGGCGAGTAGTCGCTGCCTGGGTGAAACAGCAGTTGCTGCCTGATGACCTCGGGCCGCGTCGTCATGTGCAGGCGATTCGCCAGCCGGTACAGGAAACCATCCTCCGCTGGATTCTCGAGGTCGAAAATGCTGCCGTTCGATACCGTCACCTCACCAATCTTGAGATCAGGCGTACTGCGCAACCCGGAAATCAGCACCGCAGTACCTGCAAAGGCCGCGCTCCCGGATCCCGTCTCGTCGATTTCATCCGCCACGAGCAGCCCCGGCTGGCAGAACCAGAACAGTGTCGCGGTGCAAATGAGTACGGGCGCTTTCATGCCAGGGCTCTCCCTTGAGGCGAGGTCAGCTCGCTCAGCTACTGGTCGGCCGCAAAGGGGTTCCGGCGGGCACGTCAGTGCTGGCTTGTCGGGCAACTTGCAACCTGAACAAGCTGACTTACAGGTAAGAGTCCGGAACAGGGAAAAACCCTCGCGGCAAACCCATCAGAAAGCCGGGGTTTTATGCGGGCTTGCGGGTTACAGGTGGCATTCCCGACCGCATTCCATGAGCTTTCGGCCCTGCACGTCTTAACAGAGGAACAGTTTGGGTTTACAGTGACGTCGTGAACGCCGTAGATCGAGAACATCGCTTGTTGCCGGGCATATTGCTGGCTGCGCTTTTGGTGGGCGCGCAGCTTGCAACTGTTCTGCATGCGTTCGAGCACGATCTCGGTACCGCACAGAGCAAGGTTTGCGCCACCTGTGTCGCAGCCGCACAATTGGGTGCCGCCGGCATCGACAGTCACCCGGGTATCGAACTGGCCGGCCAGAAATTCAGGCACGCCCCGATCACCATGCTTGCGCTCTCCAGCGTTCCCGCCCCAACCGCACGCCAGCGCGGCCCGCCACCACCACCTTAAAAAGCACGTCCCAACCGGCAAGGCCGTACGGAAGGAAGCCCTAGGTGCTTCCCGTGCCCTGCCGCATTCCTGCGACCACAGTGAGTGTTGAGCTCGCAGGCAACTAGCCAGGACCAACAATGAATAGTCCTGGTTTGGCAACCTTAAGGTGGTAACACTATGTCCCGATATCAACGCATTGGCGTATTGCTATTGCTGGCGCTACCGGCGTCCGCGTTTGCGGAGCAAGACGTACAAGCTGAAGTCACAGAGCTGCGTCAGTTGCTGGCGGAACTCAAATCTGACTACGAGCAACGTATTACGGACCTGGAGGCGCGCCTCCAGGCCGCCGAACGAGCGTCAAAGAGTGCTGCACGAAAAGCCGATGACGCACTGGACACGGCGGAGCAAACGGCCATTGACCAATCGTCCGGCTCGTCCTCGGCCAACGCATTCAATCCGGCCCTCAGCGCGATCCTCAACGGTCAGTATGCCCGTGTCGACCACGGCTGGAATCAGATACCGGGTTTCATGCCAGCCGGTGAAATTGGCACCGGCGAATCCGGCTTTGCGCTGGGCGAGGCGGAAGTCAATATGCGGGCGAGTGTCGACAGCCTCTTTTACGGCAACCTGACACTGGCGCTGCACGAAGAGGACGGCGCGATTGAACCGGAACTGGAGGAGTCGTGGATCCAGACCACATCATTGCCGGGTGGCATCAGGGCGACCGGCGGTCGTTTTTTCTCCAGCGCCGGCTACCTGAACAGTTTCCATCGACATGCTGACGACTTTGCCGATCGCCCATTGCCCTACCAGGCGTTTTTCGGCGGTGCGTACACCGTTGACGGTGCACGTGCGAGTTGGGTGGCGCCGACCGCGTTGCTGCTCGAGGTCGGTGCGGAAATGAACTGGGGCGGCGGTTTTCCGGCCACGGCAAACCATGCAACGGAACCGGGTGCCTGGACACTGTTTGCGAAGCTCGGCGGCGATGCAGGAGCAAGCAACAGCTGGCTGCTCGGCATTGCGCGCATCAACGCCGATGCAGACTCGCGGAGCGGCGGACACGATCATGAAACACCAGGTGTCGTGGACACATTTAGTGGTGATAGCAAGCTCACCATTGCCGACTTCGTCTGGAAGTGGGCGCCAAACGGCAACGCCACGCTAAGAAGTTTCAAGGTGCAGGGTGAATACTTCCGGCGGGACGAGAACGGATTGTATGCCGGGCTCGACTATGACGGCACACAACAAGGCTGGTACCTGCAGACGGTCTGGCAGTTCGCGCAACGCTGGCGGGTCGGCTACCGCTACGACGCTGTCGACACCGACAATGGCGCCAACATGGTCGGTACCGAACTGCAAGATCCCGGCCACAGCCCGATGCGTAACAGCCTGATGTTCGACTGGTCGCCGAGCGAATTCAGCCGCTTGCGCTTGCAATACATCAACGACCAGGTCTACGCCGATACCGACAATCTCTGGTTGCTGCAATACATCGTGAGCATTGGCGCGCATGGCGGCCACCAGTTTTAGACACGCGAATTGCGCATTACCGTTCAAGGAGTAGTTTCATGATATTGCGAATTATTTTTGCCGCATTGATCGCCGTTTTGCCATTAGCGGCAAACGCTTTCGAGGTGTTTGCGTGCGAGCCCGAGTGGGCATCACTGGTCCGGGAAATAGCCGGCGAGGACATCCAGGTGACAACGGCGACCACGGCCTTCCAGGATCCGCACTACGTGCAGGCGAAGCCCAGCCTGATCGCCGCGGCGCGCAACGCGGATCTCTTGATCTGCAGCGGTGCCGATCTGGAAATTGGCTGGCTGCCATTGCTACTGCGTCGCGCCGGCAACGCTGCAATTCAGCCGGGCAGCCCAGGCAATTTTGTAGCAGCGGATTTTGTACGGCGTATCGAAATACCAAAAGTCGTCGACCGCTCCGGCGGCGATGTGCACCCGCAAGGTAACCCGCATATACATTTGTCGCCGCGCAACATCGAGCGAATTGCCAAAGCGCTCGGCGAACGGCTTATCCGGATAAATGCCGGGGACGCGGACAACATTCAGAATGGCCTCGATGATTTTCTCATGCGTTGGGACGAGGCAACGGGGAGGTGGGAGGACGAAGGCGAGTCTCTGCGTGGCATGCGGCTGGTTGCACATCACACCAGTTTCAGCTACCTCGCCGACTGGCTGAACCTCGATATCGTTGCAACCCTGGAACCGAAGCCCGGCGTTCCGCCGAGTGGTGCGTATTTGTCCAAATTGCTTGCTCAGCTACAAGCGTCTCCACCAGCGGCCATTATTCGCACGCCGTATCAGAACGAAAAGCCATCCTTGTGGCTGGCGGAACGGGTCGGCACTCCCGCGATCGTCCTGCCTTTTACGGTGGGAGGTACGCCGCAAGCGACCGACCTTTTTTCTCTTTATGACGAAACAATCAGGCTACTGAGGGAGCAACAACGATGACTGCGGTTGAATTGAGCATTATCGCGCCGGCGATATTCGCGAGCCTGCTGGTCCTGAGTACGCACATTCCGCTCGGCACCGAAGTGTTGCGTCGCGGTATCATTTTTATTGATCTTGCAATTGCGCAGGTCGCAGGCCTGGGTGTCATCGCTGCAGATGGCATGGGCTGGGAACCGCAGGGATTGGAAGTACAGGTCGCTGCGGTATCCGCCGCGCTGGTCGCAGCCTGGATACTGCACTGGACCGACAAGCGCTGGCCGGAAATCCAGGAAGCATTGATCGGCATCTCTTTCGTTCTGGCCGCAACCGCCAGCATACTGCTGCTGGCAGGCAACCCGCACGGTGGCGAACACTTGAAGGAACTTTTAGTCGGGCAGATCCTCTGGGTCAACTACGCACAATTGTGGCCTGTCGCATTGTTGAATGCTGTCATCCTCGTCGCCTGGTTTTCACTGCGTGAGCACTTGCGAGGCTTCGGCTTTTACGCGCTATTCGCCTTTGCGGTAACCGCATCCGTGCAACTGGTCGGCATCTACCTCGTGTTTGCCAGCCTTATTATTCCGGCACTCGCCACGCGCAAGCTGACGCACGGGGGATTACGCGTTGCCTGTGGCTACACGCTGGGCTTCATTGGCTGTACTGCTGGACTCGTCATTTCGCTATTAAGTGATCTGCCAGCCGGCGCGGTCATTGTCTGGAGCCTTACGGTTTGTGCGTGGTTGTTCGCCGCCTTCATTTGCCCATTGTTGTTGCGACAGGCAACTAAGCAAACTGACCTGCGGCGTGACCCGACGCCCACGCCCACTGAAAATTGAAGCCACCAAGGTGCCCGGTGACATCGACGACTTCGCCGATGCAATAGAGCCCGGGTTCGAGCCTGCTTTCCATGGTCTTTGACGATAGTTCATGGCTGTCGATGCCGCCGAGAGTGACCTCGGCGCTCCGATAACCTTCCGTCGCTGCCGGCCGCAAGCGCCAGTTCTGCAGACATCGTGCAGCCTCTTGCAATCTCTCATTGGAGATATCGCCCAGTGACTCATCGACAAGATCGGGCCAGAGTATGTGTTGCAACTCAAGCACCAGCGCCCTCGGCATTTTTTTTGCAAGTATCGTGCGCAAGAGGGCTTTGGGCTGCAAGGTTTTGGTTTGCAGCAACAGGTCGCCCGCATTGATACCGGGCAGCAGGTTCAGAACTATGTTCTCGCCGGGTTGCCAGTAGCTGGATGCCTGCAGGGCTGCCGGTCCGCTCAGTCCACGATGCGTGAACAATATACTTTCTGCAAACTGGCGGCTACCAGCACTCACGATCGCTGGCAAGCTGACGCCGGAGAGGCGCGCACAGAGTTCATGGAAGTCACTTGAAAATGTGAATGGCACGAGGCCCGCACGCGTCGGTATTATCGAGTGCCCGAACTGTCGCGCGAGGCGATAGCCGAAATCGGTCGCACCCATTTTTGGTATCGAAAGACCGCCGGTCGCGATGACCAGTGACTCGGCGTTGAAATTCCCGCTGCTACTTGTCAATGCAAAGTGCGTGTCGTGTGACACGGACGTGACCTCGCAGTGCGTCAGTATCTGCACACCACTCGCATCGCACTCGGCTTGTAACAAAGCGACGATCTGCTTTGATGATTCATCGCAAAATAGCTGTCCCAATGTTTTTTCGTGATAGGCAATGTGATGCTTTTCGACGAGGGCAATAAAGTCCCACTGCGTGTAGCGAGACAGAGCCGAGGTACAGAATTTCGGATTGTGCGACAGGAAGTGCGCCGGGCTGCAGTCAAGATTGGTGAAATTGCAGCGCCCGCCGCCGGACATCAGGATTTTCTTGCCGACCCGATTTGATGACTCGAGAACGAGTGCGCGGCGGCCTCGACGCCCGGCGGTCAGGGCACACATGAGCCCGGCCGCGCCGCCCCCCAGGATTACTACGTCGAAATCGCTCACGGCCGGACAGTAGCATCATTGCCGGTCTGAACTCGCTGCCGCGCGACTGCGCGTTCTCGCGGCCTTTTTGCGCAAGCCCCGAAATGCTCGTTGCAAAAACCCCACAAAATGCGACTTCGAATGCCCGATCGAATAAAGTTCCATACTTTTTCGCGCTGAATAAAGCACTTAATTCCGCTGAAATATATATCAGAAATTTCTCTATAAACAATATGTTAGTTGATTTCCATGGATGTCCTTTATAGCCCCCTGGAAGGTCTGTTGCGGATATAACCACAACGAATTGTGACACGTTGTGTTTTTGCTACGGTGACTCCCCAAGCCGTGCTTTTGTACGTGATTGTGCGCGGTTTCAAGCGAAGTTTTTGTAGTCAAAAGGGGAGTTCAAGCAATGAAAATTCAGCGCAGTTTCGGCCGCCGGTCACGTATGACCCTGTTGGCCGGCGCCCTCGCCCTGTTATGCGGGGCGGCCCAGGCGCAAGACGATGAGAGTGACGACGACAAGAGTCTCGAAGAGATTACCGTTACCGGCACTCGTATCCACAACCAGAACGTGATCGCGGCGAGCCCGGTTACGACCATCGGCCAGGAGGAAATAGCTTACAAGCAAACGCCAAACATAGAACGTGTATTCCGCGATCTGCCAATTACAATTCCCGGCGATGGCGAGAACGTCAACAACGGCACTGCAGGCCAGGCAACTCTCGACCTGCGTGGCCTCGGGCCCGAGCGTTCGCTCATCATGATTGACGGCAAGCGGCTCGCGCCCTACGACATCGACGGCATCGTTTCAACCGATGTCATTCCTGTCAACATGCTCGAGCGCGTCGATGTCGTTACGGGTGGCGCATCGGCCGTGTACGGTTCCGATGCCATGTCCGGCGCGGTCAATTTCATCCTGCGCAAGGACTTCGAGGGAGCCGAAATCGATTTCGGCTATTCCGATACCGCCGATGGTGGTTCGGACAGCTACTACGTATCGGCACTGTTGGGCGTCAACTTTGACGACGATCGTGGCAACATAGCGATCGGCGGCGGTCGTACCCGGCGTGGGGCGATTTTGCTCGCCGACCGGCCGTTCGGGCTGTTCGGCGTATCATCTGAAACAGGCGATGGACTTGGCGCACCACCGCCCGCTCCCGAAGCAGGCTGTTCGGGCAACACCTCATTCAGCACTTCCTTCGACTCGGGCGTTGGTTCCACCACGGCGATTCCGGGTACGCTGAATTTACGCAGTGGCAGCACCTACCAGTTCCGCGATGACATGTCGCTCAACGACGGCGAATGCGCACGCTTTAATTTCAATCCTTATAACTACTACCAGACGCCACAGGATCGCTGGCAAGCGACGACCACTGCGCACTACGATGTCACCAACGATATCGAGATGTATGCGCGTGCCTCGTTTTCGTCCAACCGTTCGGACTTCCAGATCGCGCCTTCCGGAACCTTCGGCCAGGCATTCACGATTCCGGTTATGAACCCGTTCTTTACGGATGCGACGCGAACGACGATTGTTGACGACCTGAACGCCGGCGCGATCAATTTTGTTACCGAGACCAACGCCGAAATCGCGCGCATTCAGGGTCTGCCGAACCCGAGCCCGGATGACATGGATGCGCTCGTGGCATTGCAGGCTGCCCTTGCCGCCGACCCGCAGGGCTACTCTGCAGTTGGTATCCAGGACCTGAATGGCGATGGCGTATTTGATAATAATGACGCATTCACCTCGACGGCACGCCGCCGCACGGTCGAGCTGGGCGCGCGCAGCGGTATCTTCAATACCGACTACCAGCAGTACGTGGTCGGCTTCGAAGGGCTGGTCCCGCGCACCGATGCCTGGCATTTTGATGTGTCCTACCAGTTCGGCAAGTCGGACTTTATCGAGACGCGTGACGGATTCACCGACCTGAATGCGCTTGCGCTGGGTATCAACACGGTCGACGCGACCCAGTGTATCGACGCGCTCGGTAACGTCACCCCGGCGCCATGCACGCCGATAAACGTCTTCGGACCCGAGGGCTCCATCACCCAGGCGCAGCGTGATTCCGGTTACTTTATCGCCATTGCGAACGATCTTCGGCGAGCGACGGAAACGGTGTACCACGCGTCGGTTGACGGCACCATCGAGCAGCTGAAGAATCCCTGGTCCGACGACGGCTTATCAGTTGCCGCGGGCTACGAATACCGTGAGGAAACCGCGTTCTCGAACCCCGACGTTTGCTTGCGGCAGGCACCTTCAAGCTGCCAGGGCGGCGCGGGCGGCAACCGCCTGCCAATCGATGGCGCTTACGATACCAACGAATGGTTTCTCGAGGCCATTTATCCCCTGATCCAGGGCGCCACGGCGTTCGAGAACCTGAGTATCGAAGGCGGCTATCGCTGGTCGGATTTCAACATCCAGGGTCGTACCGAGTCCTGGAAAGCGGGCCTTAGCTGGCAGATAACGGACAGTGTCCGCTTCCGCTACATGGAACAGCAGGCGGTGCGAGTACCGAACGTCGGTGAACTGTTCAGCCCGATCACCACGGGGCTCGACAATGCCACCTTCGACCCCTGCTCGGTCGGCAATCCGAACCCGCCGGCACCCGGCAGCGAAATGTTCAATCTTTGCGTTGCAACCGGGCAGCTGCCAAACCAGGTCGGCCAGGTACCCGATATTATTTCGGGCCAGGTTAATGTGTTCAACGGCACCAACCCTGCGTTACTGCCTGATCCTGAAACCGCACGTACGACGACTTTCGGTTTTGTCTGGGAGCCTGATTTCGCTTTCATGAGCGGTATGTCGCCGACGACAATCTCGGTCGATTACTATGACATCGAGATCAGCGACTACATTGACCAGCCATCCGGCCAGGAAGCACTCGACCTTTGCTACGTTTTGCAAGATCCGAACGCCTGCAACGGGATCGTGCGTATTGGCGGCTCGCTCACGGAGAGTGGCACGGGCGCACCGGCCTATTTCACGAACTTCGAGAGGTTCGAAGCATCAGGCATTGATCTCTCGCTTGTCACGGGCGTCGAGATCGGCAGGTTTGGTGACCTCACCTTCAACCTGACCGCGCACAAGTACCTGTCCAACGAGTTTCAGACCACGGCTGCGTCAGCACTGGTGGACTGCAACGGCTTCTACGGTACGTCATGCGATCCGGTGCCAGAATACCGTCACACGTTCCGGACCAACTGGTTTTACAACAATCTCGACGCGTCTCTGCTCTGGCGCCATATAGGCGCTATGGATGCGCAGACGAACGAAGCAGCGGCACTGTTCCCTGCGTTCAGAAGCGTCTCTGCGCAGAGCTACTTCGATATTTCAGTTGGTTACAACTTCCGGGACTTCGCACGGGTATCCCTGTTGGTCAGCAATATCACCAACGAGGATCCACCAATACTGGGTAATGAAACGGGATCGACGTCGTTCAACTCGGGCAATACGTTTCCGAGCCTGTTCGACACACTCGGTACCACGTATTCGGCGAACCTGAAACTCATGTTCTAGTAGTAAGGTGGTGGTGTCCCTGCCGCGATTGCGAAACATCGCATCGCGGCAGGATGCCGCTCCTACGGAATGCGGTACGGTTCTGTTCGTAGGAGCGCCGTCCCCGGCGCGATCGCTGAACATCGCATCGCAGCAGGATGCCGCTCCTGCGCAACGCGGTACGGTTCTGTTCGTAGGAGCGCCGTCCCCGGCGCGATCACCGAACATCGCATCGCGGCAGGATGCCGCTCCTACGCAACGCGGTACGGTTCTGTTAGTCGATCACGAGTTGCAGGGTCTCGCCCAACTGCGTATGCGCAATCTCCGCAGCGGAAAAAGGCAGCAGCGGCCAGCTTTTTGATGAGAACTCCGACAGCTGATCGTAATAATTCGGCGACGCCGGATTGCTCGACTGCCCGTAGGTCAGTATGCCATGCGCGATCGGACCGGTATCACCAAAGGTCACGGTTTGAATGTAACTGGTGCCAAAAACGATTTTGTAGCCATCCTTGCTCAGCGCATCCCTGTTCGCGGCTTCGATTTTGTTCAACAGGCCCTCGAATTCAGGGCCACCGTGCAGGCCGGGCAATTCACCTTTTGCCGCGGGAGACTGGAGCTCCCCCAGCGGCGCATCGAGCGCGAAGCCGGCGTCGCGTAGAGTTGCCACAGCGTCATTCAATGCGGCGAGCAATTTCGATCTCACCTCCGCGTCGCCGGTGTTCAGTCCAGCCGGTGTCGACGTCGCTTGCTCGGGATTGAAGCCAATTTCCCATACATTCTCTATCTGGCTGGCTGTCCGCCACCATTCCCGAAACAGCGGCGCACCCACCGAGCGAAGATCGTCGTGTCGATCCCACGCGGTCAAAACCCTGCAGGCGTCGCGATCCGGCGCCGTAGCTGCAGCGTCCGCCTCGTTACAAAGAGCAAGCAGGTCATCGAGCACCAGTTCTGCCGCCTCGTTACGATTGGCGAATATCATCGCCTGCAGTTTCGGCAAATCGAGTTTTCCATCAGTGGCGATGCCATCGCTGCCCGCCAGGCGTTCCTGTATCGACGCAATTCCTGATCGTGTGCGCAAACTCAAGCGATTGTTGACCGGACCCACCAGCGGCGAAAACTCCGGCCACTGTATCGCCGGGTTAGTCAGCCAGAAACTGTCATTGCTGTTTTGCACCCAGTCCTGTCGCTCGACCACGGGCATGCGCTCGATGGGCGTCCACCCCGGCACCGGTGATCGGTCGTCTTGATGCCAGTTACACGCGCTCCGCGATCCGTCAATGATCACCAGCCCCTCGCTCTGTAACAAACGAGCCGCGTCCGGCGATGGGGCGCAATCCTGTAACAAGCGGGCGTCAACATCGGGCACGACGCTGACGTCGGCATACAGCGCATGTCCATGTCGATCCGCAGCAATCGTGTTCACCCAGGGCACGCCGAGTTTGGCAAGCGTTGCGCGGATGTCGGCTGTGCTTTGCGCACGGTCAAGACCGATCCAGATATCGGCCGAACGCATGTTGAGGGTATTTGCATCCTGAACTGCATACGCGTACGTGTCGCCCCAGCCCAGACCCGCTTGCGGCATGCTGACAATCGGCCCGAATCGCGACAGCCATACTGTGTGTTGCCGCTTGGTCAGCGTACCGTCGTCCGCAAGAGCCTGGTAATTGATTTGCTTTGCCGTCATGCGCTCGACGCGGCCATCGATCCTGTAGGCCGTCGGGTCGCCAGGGATCAGCTTCAATTCGTGCAGCGTAAAGCGCTTACCGGTTGAAACCGTATGTGTCCAGGCGACATCCCGGTTAAAGCCAATTTGCACCACGGCATTGTTGCCAATTGACGCGCCCATCACGTCGAGTTTGCCGGGCACGATCAGGTGCATTTGCCAGAAGCGATTGGGGCCCTGCCATGGAAAATGCGGGTTGCCGAGCAGCAAACCGCGCTCATTCTCCGTCACGGCTGATCCGAAAGCCCAGCCGTTCGAGCCCAGCAGCGGATCATTGAATCGAAATCGTTCCAGTGCCGCCCGTACCTGGTCCGCATTCGGCGTGGCGACATCGGATGTTGCGGTGGGCGGCTCCGCCGCAGCCATCGCGTCCGCCATTAATGCGATCCCGAGTTGCACCATGGTCAACTCCTGCAAGCGCAGGTATTCAGCGTCACTCATCGGCGCAACCCAGGGTTGGCCCACGCAGGCGGCAGGTAACGCCGCCAGGTGCTCTTCGAGAAAGCGGTTGAAGCCCTTGACGTAACCACGGGCGATTGCCTGTGCATCCTGGCTGACCAGCTGTTGCGCGTCAGCCAGCGCCGCATCGTTCATATGCGCGCGAATAAAAATATCGATTTGCTCGTTCGGCAGGTTTCTTAAGCCGAGCAATCCGGGCTCATCCGCGCCAAAATACCGCGACCTTTTCCCGCGTATCGTTACGAGCTGGTCTGCGGTCTGGCAAACGTTGTCTTCCGCCTGAGCGTAAGCCACACCGTAAGCCAGCGACTCGTAGTCCGGAGCCGTGATATGCGCTACGCCGTACGTCGTGCGCTGAATCTGGACAGTCCTTGACAGGTCGGGTGTTGCCACACATCCCGCTGCCAACAAGACGCAAAGCGACAGGCCAGACGCCGCGGTGCGGCGTATAGAATTCATCAATACCCGCTCCTAGAAATTCCAGGCGAACTCGATTCCGTAAGTCCGCGGCATGCCCGGCAGTTTTGCAATCGTGCCAAAGAAATCGCGCAGTTCGGACACCGGATCTGTTTCGTCAGTCAGGTTACGGCCCCAGAGATAAACCTCCCAGGTCTCGTGGTCAGAACTCAAGCCGATCCGTGCGTCCAGTGCCGTCCGCGACGGAATCTGGCCAAATGGAATAGTGCCGGGGTAAGCGCTGTTGTAGGGAACCTCAGTCTCGTTGCTGGCCGTGGTGAAATATTCACTGGTATAGGTCACGTCCGCCCGCATCAACAGTCTCGCCTTCCATGCAGGAATACCATGCTGGTAGATGGCGCCAAGCGATCCGGAGGTGTTCGGTGCATTCACCAGCTCGTTGCCGGAAGCATCCGCGCCATTGTTGCCGCCGCCCGGGAAGCTGTCGAACTCGGCTTTCAGCAAGCCGAGCGATGCCTGCAACGAGAAATCGTTGGTCAGGAACCAGGTCGCCTCAGCTTCGAGGCCGCTGGTGTCGACTTTCGCCGCGTTGTTGATACGAATCGAGGTACGGCCACCGCCGAGATCGACAAACTGGTTAACCTGGTAGTCATCGTAATTGGCAATAAACGCCGCCATGTTCAAGGTCAGGCGGCCCTCGAGATAGATGCCTTTGAGACCCAGCTCGTAGCTGTCGACGGTTTCCTTGTCGAAGTCGAGTCCCTGGTTCGCTGCGAGTTCGTCAGCATTGATATAGTCAAGGTTAAATCCGCCACTCTTGTACCCCGCCGAATAACGGACGTAAACGTTGGTCGTATCGTTCATGGCATAGGTCAGGTTGACAGCGGGTGCAAAGAAATCATCGGTTCGATCGTTGATCAGCGGTGATGGGTTCATTGGATCGGGCCCTGTAGATCCGATGAAGAAAATGCCGGAGTTGCGACCGTCGAGCGTCCAGTTGACATCTTTGTCTTCTGTTGAATAACGTGCACCAAAGCCCAGCTTCCAACGCTCCGATAACTGGTAGGCACCGTTAAAATAAATAGCATAGCTGGTCGTATCCACGGTGCCGCTGTTGAATACCTTGGACAGCGGTGGTCCAAAACCGATCAATTGCGATACCACCGAATTCGGCAATGCCGGAGCTGGCGGCAATGGTGGGGTCAGAGCACCGGACGCGTACAAGGGTCCCACGAAAGCATCAACAAAATCAGCACCGAGTACAACGTCCCGTTGCGTCGTCGCCTCCTGCTGATAGAAATACAGGCCGACCATGTAGGTTAACGGCTGAGTGTCCGGCGAAATGAACTGGAACTCCTGCGACAACACGTCGTAGTCGTCGGTGTACTCGATAGAAACGATGTCGACTGGCGAGTAATCGGTCGCATTCGAATACACCGCATCCGTCGTGCGATATCCCGTAATACTCTTAAGCGTATGATCATTCTTGAGGTCGTAGGTCACATCGACGGCACCGCCGTATATATCCCGATCATCGTAGGGGTCGAAGTTGAATGCCACCTCGCCCAGTTCCGGGGCAACGGGCACGGGCTGCAGCGCAAGCATGTCGGTTATCGGATCACCGATCAGAATCAGGCTTTCACTGTTCAGCCCATCGAACGACGCGTTGATCTCCAACTGGTCGCTGGCAAGAATTCGAAGTTGCGCCCTGTACGCGAGTACGTCACGGCTACCCAGATCGTTGCCGGTTGTGATGTTATTGACGTAGCCGTCGCGATCGGTTTTCGATACCGAGAATCCCGCGGCGACCTTGTCATTAAACGGGATATTGACGATACCCTGGAACTCGCTGTAGTTCATGTTGCCGATGTCGGCGCTGACCTTGGCGTGAAACTCGTTGTCTGGTTTCTTGGTGATCAGGTTGATGGCGCCGGCAACGGTGTTCTTACCGAACAGAGTACCCTGGGGTCCTCGCAGCACTTCGACCCGCTCGAGCGCAAGCAATTCCTGGTTGAGCGCAGGTGACTGCCCGACATAGACACCATCGACATAAACACCGACGCGGGAGTCAAAACCAATGTTGCGGCTCTGCGCCCCGACACCGCGAATCGTCACCGTGGTGGTGAAATCGTTGCCCGGCGATATCTGCAGGTTCGGTATGTACGCCGCGATCTCCTTGAGTTCGCGGACGCCGGTCTGGTCGATCGCATCGCTGTTAAACACCGAGATCGAAACCGGCACATCCTGCAGCCGCTCGGTTCGCTTCTGCGCGGTAACGACGATTTCTTCGATAACAAAGCCGTCTTGTTGTGCATGGGCGGCGAACGATACAAACAGCAGCGTGGCCCCCGCGCAGGCAGTACTAACCCCCCCGAAAAAGTACCGTATACGACTCGCCCTCGTGGTGGTACGCGTATTACGACCGGTCATTGCCTCGCTCCCGTTCCGCCGATAGAATGGCAAAATGGTATGGCCAATTTGTAGGCAAAGTCAATTGTTATGCGCTGGTACCGCCTTTTGAGCGAAACACGATGAAAAAAGCCAGCAGCCTTGCCGGAATTGCCCCTGCGTTAAAGCGTGAAGCGCTCGCCGAGCAGATCGTTCGACGCATCGTAGGCCGGATCAGAAGCGGCAACTTAAGACCCGGTGACCGGCTTCCCGCCGAGCGCACACTCGCGAGCCAGCTTGGGGTCGGTCGACCGACGCTGCGAGAAGCGCTCCGCGCACTTCAATTGCTGGGCATTCTGGACATCCGGCATGGCGGCGGGGTGTTTGTCTCGAATCTGCAGCCGGAGGCCCTTTTTGGTCCGCTACAGCTGTTCGTGGATGACGAGGAACAGAATCTCACCAGCTTGCTGGAGGCGCGAAAAGTGATCGAGGGCGCAGTGCTGGCCTTTGTCGCCACAAAAATCAGCGACAAGTCCATCGCAAAGCTGAATGACAATCTCGGCCAACTTGAAGCTTTGATTCAGCAATCATCCGACAACGAGGTTTACCGACAGCGATTCCAGGACCTGGCACAGGAGTTTCGCCATATCGTCGAGGTCGCCGCCGATAACCCGGTACTGGCCCGGACCGTACAGAATTTCGATGTCTTCACGACGGCCGCGCGGAATCACCTGGTGAGCATCGAATCACCCCGGCACCTGCTGGCCAATCACCGCCGTATCGTCGAGGCCTTGTCGAAACGTGACCCCGAAGCAGCGAAAAAAGCGCTGGAAGCACACATCGACTACTTGTGCGGGATTTCCCGGCAAATAGATGCCGAAACCCGCAGTGCGTAAATGGACGCGACGCAGTTTGTTCGGAGCTGCGGCAGGACTGGCAGGCGGCGCCTGGTGGCTGTGGCCGCGGAAACCACCCGTCGGGGCGGACATACCCGCTGACTACCTGCTGCGCGGCCAGGCATTGATAAAGGCTCATCCGCTGATCGACGTACACAGTCACTCGGGCCGTTCCTTTCTCGTTGGCGCAAGCCCTAATAATTTCGTCGTCCGGCTCATGCGCGATGGCTTTGAAGCACGGCGCGTTGCTGACATGGCAGCGGCACATGTCAGTGCGGGGCTCATCGCCATCGTCGCCGATATTGCAGTGCTTGGCCTGAAGGACGGCGGGCTACAGGTGGTACGCGACTTCAGGCCGGGCGAAGCGTACAAAGACTATCAGCGGCAGCTCGATCGACTCCTGGGGGTGATCAACGCCGGCACAATCGCACTTGCACTTTCCGTTGAAGACATTCTCGCTGCCAAAGCGGCCGACGAACCCACCGCCGTGCTTGCGAGTGAAGGCGGCGATTTCATTGAAACAGATCTTGCGCGAGTCGAGCAGGCATACAGATCCGGACTGCGCTCGATAACGCTGGTTCACTACAACACAAATTTGCTCGGAGACAGCCAGACCACAACGCCTGTGCACAACGGCCTGACCTCGCTCGGCCACGACGTTGTCAGCGAAATGAACCGCCTGGGCATGATTGTCGATCTTGCACATGCCAGCTTTCAAACCTGCAAAGATGCCGTGCGCACATCAAATGCACCCGTGATGCTTTCGCACAGCAACCTGGATACCGCCGAAAACCCCTCACCGCGATTCATCAGCCTCGAACACGCGCGCCTGATCGCGGAGACCGGCGGCATCATCGGTGCCTGGCCCGCCGGCATAGGCAGCAAGTCATTGGCCGATTTCGCTCGGCAAGTGATTGTGCTCGGGAAAAACGTCGGATTCGATCACGTGGCCATTGGCACGGACATGGACGGAAATTACAAACCTGTACTTACCGACTACACCGACTTTGCAGCGCTCGCGGCACTGTTGCTGCTGAAGGGGATATCCGAAAGCGACGTCGCCAAAATACTTGGCGGCAACTTCCTGCGCGTTTTCCGCGAAGTCGCCACCTAAAAGGTGTCAGGTTTATTTTTGAGCTAATGGGTGTCAGGTTTATTTTTCTGAAAATCGACCAGAAAGCAGGCTCGAAGGTGTTCGCTCAAATCAACTATGGTTGCTCGACGACTGCCAACCGAGGCTCTGAGTTTGCCCCGTTATCCACGCGTTTTTCTGCCCGGCATCCCCATGCACGTTATGCAACGAGGACATGATCGACAACCTGCGTTCGTCGAGTCCGCCGATTACGAATACTATCTGGAGAATATACGAGAAGCGAAATTGAAGTTTGAGGTAGACGTCCACGCCTACTGCTTAATGACTAACCACGTACATCTGCTAATTACACCGGGGCAAGACGCAACAAATGTATCGCTGTTCGTTCGCATGCTGGCCGCACGCCAAACCCGACGGGTAAATCGACTGGAAGGGCGTACCGGCACGCTTTGGGAGGGTCGATTCAAAGCAAGTTTGGTGGATTCCGACTGTTACCTGCTCGCTTGCCATCGATATATAGAACTCAATCCGGTCCGGGCCGGAATCGTAAACACACCGGTCGAGTACCGCTGGTCCAGCGTGCGTCATCACTGTGGCGTTGACACAAATGAGTGGCTGACTCCGTCGACTGCCTATCTGGACTTGGGTGCGTCAAAAATTGAGAGATCCGAACGGTACAGACGTTTTATCGCCAACGGTACGGATGCTATGGAATTGGATCATTTTCGGCAGGCCATCCAAAGAAACCAGGTCACCGGAAATCGAAAATTCGAGGATGCAATAGAAGCGAGAATTGGGAGACGTATACATAGAAGGGGCCCTGGTCGGCCGCCGCGAGAAAAATAAACCTGACACCATTAAGTACGACGCCCGAATTCCGCATCCAGCGGAATCAGCGCGGCTACCAGGAAAGAAGGAATGGTCGCGATCATCACCCAGATGAAAAAATTCTGGTAGCCGAGCAGTTCCTGTATCCAGCCGCTCACCATGCCCGGCAGCATCATGCCGAATGACATGAAGCCCGTACAAATCGCGAAATGTGCAGTGCTGTGCGGGCCGCGCGAAATATAAAGCAGGTACAGCATGTAGGCCGTAAAGCCAAAGCCGTAGCCAAACTGCTCGATACCGACAGCGAGGTTGATCGTTAGAAAGCTGCTGGGCTGCGCCACGGCGAGAAATACGTAAACAAGGTTTGGCAGGTTGATGGCCGCGACCATCCACCAAAGCCAGTACTTCAATCCATGCCGCGCCGCCACTATGCCGCCGATGATGCCGCCGGTTGTCAGCATCAGTACGCCGACGGTCCCGTACGCGAAACCCAGTTCTCCCGTACTGAGCCCGAGTCCACCAAGCGCGCGTGGATCGAGCAGGAATGGCCCCGAGAGCTTGACGAGTTGCGCTTCGGCGAGCCGGTACAACAACAGGAATGCAAGAATCCGCCCAATGTATGCGCGGCGAAAGAACGAGACGAAGGTCTGGATGGATTCGCGGAAAATATCGCTCAGCGTCCCCGTGTGCCGCGATACATCCCCCGCAGGTCGCGGCAAGCTCGCGTTGTGCCAGGCGAAAAGCAACAGGAATAGCGCCGCCAGCAGGTAGAACGTAATACTCCAGGCGACGGTAATGCCATCCATTCGGTCTTCGAGAAATCCCGCCAGCATAACGAGCAACCCTTGCCCGGATATCATTGCCAGGCGATAGAAGGTGCTGCGTATGCCAACGAAAAATGACTGCTGACGCTCGTTGAGGCCAAGTATGTAGAAGCCGTCGGCGGCGATGTCATGGGTTGCAGAACTGAATGCCAGCAACCAGAACACTGCTAGCGAGTAGCGAAAAAAATTCTCGACAGGGAGTGTCAGCGCAAGCGTGGCGAAGCCCGCACCGATCAGCAGCTGCATCGTGAGTATCCAGCCCCGCCGCGTTTTCAGGATATCGACCAGCGGACTCCAGAACGGCTTGATGACCCAGGGCAGGTACAGCCAGCTCGTATAGAACGCGATATCGGCGTTCGAGACGTCGAGTCGCTTGTAGAGAATGACCGACACCGACATGACCGCGACGTAAGGCATGCCTTCTGCAAAATAGAGACTCGGAACCCAGCGCCATGGACTCCTGTCTCCGGACGGCATTCAGGCCTTCCCGGGGAAAATAGTGCCAGCGGGCAATTTGTCGCGTGCCATTACGAGGCTGCCTTCGACCGGGTCGCTCACCACGATTACAGTCTCGGGAGCAACGCCCAGTGCTTTGAGACTGCCGAGGAGTAGCGTCTGAAAATACGCGCCCGAGCAAGCGACGCCCCCCGCCATTGCGAGCGGTGCGTGTTTATCCAGCTGCAGTTTGTCAATCGTCGCCTTGACCAGGCTCGCCGCGGCATCAGCAGCGGCTTGTACTATCCTGACGGCAACTTCATCGCCAAGGGCCGCGGCCGACATCACCAACGGTGCCATTGCGGCTATCCTCTTTTGCGCGGCGCCGTCCTCTGTCAGCGCACGGACAATCTGGCGCGGCTCGTCAACCGACAGGTGTTCAAGGACAGCGGCTTCGAGGCTCGTTGACGCGCCGATCCCGTCCACTGCATCGGCGATCGCCGCCAGTGCCTCACGCCCCAGGAACCAGGCGCTGCCTTTATCGCTCATCCAGTATCCCCAGCCGCCAACCGCAGCCTCGGCGCCGGACTTCGCGACACCGATAGCCACGGACCCTGTACCGACAACGAGTCCAACGGCGCGGCCATCGCGTTTGGCGAGCGCCAGCAAAGGCAACGCGTCGTGCACGATATCCAGGTGCCGGGCGAGCTTTCGCGCAGCAGCCCAGGATTTTATTTCATCCTGCACGTCAGGCAAAACGCCTGCCGCCAGCGCGAGCACCGCTACGGCGACTTCTGAATTCCCGGTCCCTGCAGCACGATGCGCCATATCGATCGCCGCATCGAGATTCGATTTTGCCTGTGCCGGGCCGACCGCCCGCATATTCGACGGCCCGCCCGATCCTTCGCCAAGGCAAACGATGTCCCCTCCGGGTGAAACGGATGCAATACGTGCAGCGGTTTTCGTACCGCCACCATCGACACCTAGAATAAGCGGACCGGCTGCGCCAGTTGAAGTCATGAAAAATCCTGCGGCTGAAGTCGTCGAATATCGATTACCGAATTGTCGCATTGACTGCTTTGTCTTTGTCGTTGTTCTCGTTGCGCGGCAATCCGGTGTCTACTCAGACCGTGCGGCAGGGACTGCCCCGCCGCGGTCCTGACGCCAACTATGCGGGCGGATTCAAGCGCTTTCGTGAGCGACGAGGTGCCAGTATTTGTTATCGACCAGGACGGATCGCGGCTGGAAGCCGCT
>DDIS01000088.1:21299-32918 GCA_002338615.1 Proteobacteria bacterium UBA1844
GAAGCCGCTCCTACGGTCGGGGGGTTTGGATCGCGGCTGGATCTTGCGCCAGTGGTGGGGCGAAGTCGTAGGAGCGGCATCCTGCCGCGATCAATCAGCATCGAACTGCTGCACGAGCTTTTGCTGCTGTTGTTGGACCCAGTCATAGTAATCGCGATTTTTCAGCCGGCTTGCCGCGGCGGCATCGAGCAGGACAGTCACATTGCCATGATATTGCAGTGTCGTCGCCGGCCACATGGCACTGACCGGGCCTTCAATCAGTTGTTCGACAGCCGCTGCTTTCTCTTCGCCCGTCGCCAGCAACAAGACTTTCCTGGCCTCCATGATCGTCGCAATTCCCATGGTTATGGCGAGCTCCGCTTGCTTGCCATGTGCGGGAAAAAAACGTCGATTGCTTGCCAGCGTCTCGCGAGTGAGCGTTTTCACCCGCGTCCTCGAACCCAGGCTTGAAGTGGGTTCATTAAACCCGATGTGCCCGTTCCGGCCGATTCCCAGTACTTGCAGATCGATGCCGCCGGCGGCGGCGATCTTCGTTTCGTATTCCGCACCGATGCGTAGTGGATTTGCGCCCGCTGCGGCAACGGGCAGATGCGTATTGGCAAGATCAATGTCTATCTTCGAAAAAAAATGTTCGTTCATGTAGTGGCGATAGCTCTGTGGGTGATCGCCATCAAGCCCGACGTATTCGTCGAGGTTGAACGTTGTCACAGCTGCAAAGCTGATGCGCTTTTGCCTGCAGTCCCGGACCAGGCGCTCGTACATCGTCAGCGGCGTACTGCCGGTTGCAAGTCCTAATACCGCGTCGGGCCTGGCATGCAGCAAATGACGAATCCGACGAGCGCCCTCGTCCGCGACCGCCGCAGGCGTCTCGAAGATCATGAGTTCCATTGGCAAAGTCCTCGCATCATGTGTTTCCAGGTGCTGTGGATCGGAGTACCTGCGGCAACAGAAAATGGATCAGGCAGGCCCAGAGAAACGTGGCAAACGAGCCCAGCAACGCATACCAGGCCCAGTGCACGGGTGTTCCCATTGCCACGATAGACAAACTGACCACGCCGAGCAAAAAGCCGCCGAGCGCTGCGCGCTGGCCGACCCGATGTGCGAATACTGCAAGAAAGTACAGGCCAAGAACCGGGCCTGCCGCAAATCCGCTGATCTTGAGCACACTGGCCACGGTACTCTCGTTTGTGCCCAGCAGGCCAAACAGTAAGGCCATACCAATCTGCAGCACGCCAAACAGCACGGTAACAATGCGACTGGTCCGCACCTCACCCTCCTCCGTCACGTCGCGGCGAAGTGGCAGGTACAGGTCCTTGACGAAGACAGCCGCTGATGAATTAAGGGAGCTCGACAACGTGGACATCGCAGCGGCAAATACCGCGGCGAGCGTAATGCCCAGCAAGCCGACCGGCATGTAGTGAACGATAAACCAGGCAAACAACTGGTCGCTCTTCAACGATGCACCGATCGCCGCGTGATCGGCGGATGCAAAAAATGCCGCCAGCCCGATACCCAGCATGAGGAACAGCGCAAACTGCAGCATGACTATGAAGCCGCTGGCCGCGAGCGCAAGCGCCGCATCCGATTGCCGCCTGGCGGACAGGTAGCGTTGCACCATGAGCTGGTCCGTGCCATGCGTTGCCGCCGTCAGGAAGGCGCCACCGACAAGGCCTGCCCAGAACGTCATGGATGGCTTCATCATGCTGAGGTCAAAATCGAAAACCTGCAGTTTGCCCAGTGAAGACGCGCTGCTGACGATCTCCCCGAAACCACCCGGCACCAACCTGACAATGATCAGGCCCGCCGCCACCGCGCCGAACATGTAGATCACAAACTGTATACAGTCATTCCAGATCACTGATTTCGCACCGCCAAAGAAGGTATATAGAACAGTGACAATGCCGATCGCGATCACGCTGACGGACAGATCGAGCCCGAGTGCAATTTGCAGCACCAGCGCAGTCAGGAAAAGACGCAGCGAGTCGCTGGTATTGCGTGTCACGAGAAACAGCGCGGAGACGATGCGGCGGCTTGTTTTGCCAAATCGCGACTCGAGAACCTCGTAGGCCGTAAACGGCCTGCCTCGAAAGTACAGCGGCAGCAATATGAACACGACGAACAGGCGCCCGACGATGTAGCCGAAGGTAATCTGCAGAAAGGTCAGGTCGCCACCAGCAACCGCGGCAATGCCGGGTATGCTGAGAAATGTGACCGTACTCGTCTCGGTCGCGACAATCGAAAGCAGCAACGCACCCCAGGGCAACGAGCGATTACCGAGAAAGTAGTCGCTTGAGGATTGCTTGCCACGACCAACCCACAAACCGAACAACAAGACAGCGACGAGATAGGCGATGACTATGAACGAGTCAGTGAGGCTGATATTGATTACCTGGCTCCTGTCCTGGTCTGGCCTGTCCTGCCCGGACTAGTGTCCTGTGACTTCAAGCACCGTAACATCATCATAGACGCGGCGGTCGAACGCCAGCAATTGGCCATTCCTGTCGAGTCGCGGGAACAGGTACACGGGTTCGATGCGCGCTTGCCAGCCACCATCGCTTTGCCTGTCGAGCTGTACCTCGATGTGGCCGTAATGCAAGCCGCCTTCCTGTAACACACCTTCGTCATCGACCACTTCGGGCGCATCGCGCGAGGCAAGAAAGACCTGGTATGGATTTTCGACACCAGCGGCCGGCCCGCGCAATCCGTCGCCGCCATTGCCGACAACAAAATAGTGCAGCTCGTGGGCGGCGCCTGCAAGGGTCTGGCCGCTAAGCCGCGAGTGCTCATAGAGCTCATCATGTCCGCTGAACACGGCGTTCACCCCGTACCGCATGAAAAGATCCGTCAAGCTGCGCAACGGATAGCCGGACAACGGATCCTGCCCTGCCGCAAATCCGGCAGGCTGCGCGTGCACCCCGGACGAGTAGGCTGATTGATGCATCACGACGAAAACAAATTCGTTCTCTTCGTGCGCGGATTGCAACGTCTTTTCAAGCCACGCGTGTTGTTCCGAACCCGGGGTCCAGGCGGGCACTACAAAGTCACTGCTGTCTGCATTGTCCGGATTCAGATACCAGTTGGTATCGTGCTCGCTCTCGGGCGGCAGGCCATCGTTACCGTCGATAAAAATGATGCGCGCCGGTCCACGCGTAATAGCAAAATAGGTGTCGCCCCCGTCTGCATCGCTGCGCGCCTCGGCAAAGTAGGATTTGAACTTGCTGATCGCCCGGCGTGATGCGGGCTCGCTGTACTTGCCCAGTGCACCGGGACCACCGAAATAATCGTGATTGCCCGGCGCAGCAAGGATTGGCACGCTGGCTGCGAGGGTTGCATTCAGTTTCCAGAATTCGTCCCAGTCACGCTGCTCACCGCCCGATTGCACGAGGTCTCCGGCGATGGCGACGATGTCCGGCTGGCGCGTGGCAATCGTCGCGAGGTTCGCACGGTACGAGCTGTCCTGATCCACCGGATACAAACGAGAATCCGCGACATCGCCTGCGACGCCCCAGGGCGTGTGTTTACCGGCGGACTCCGGTTCGGTTTCGCTGTCGCCATAAATTATGAAGCGCAAGGACGACTCCGAGGCAGCCGGCACCCGGAATGTGCCAGTTGCTATCGAGCCGTCCTGCTGCACCTCGTAGCGATACGACGAACCTGCTGCCAGGCCGTCCACGACAAGCTGGTGCCGGAACGACGCCGCCGGCAACTGTCCATTGCCGAAAGACTCGAGCTCATGCGGGTCGTACTCCAGCTCGCAGGCAGGCGTTGCCGCAGAGCTCAGGCTGACCATCGCAGCGTCTTGGCCCTGGCCGGCCGGGAAGACGCGAACCGTGGCGTTCGATCCTGTGCTGCTAAACCAGCGCAAGCCGATCGTCGCTGCGCTCGGATTCGTAAGATAAGGCGCGACGCGGAACGCGGGCATTGCCCCATTGTTGGCTGCTGCCTTGATTGCAGGCACAGACGAATCGATCCCGGTGCCTGGCTCCCTTTGCTCCGCCCCTGTCGGGCTCTCGGCGTAGGCATTGACACGGTGCAGCCAGCCCGGCAGCCATTTCGCTTCCTTGCGTTCCGGCGGTGCATTTTCCACGCGTTGTGTCAGTCGCGAGGCGGCACTCTGCACAAAGTCCTCGAGTGCACGCGGGGCGGCATTTGCGGAGGCCTGGCGCCGTACGGTGTCGCGCAGCACCTGTACGAGGCCCCAGCCCTCCCCGTTGTAACGTTCCCTGGTGTTGGTGCCAAGCCCCTTGAAATTGTAGTAATCGATGACTGCGAACATACCCTGTCTTGTTCCAACCAGTTGTTCCAGCAAGGCGGTCAGAACATCCTTGTTCCCGTTTGGCAATTCCTCGCTTGCCGGCTTTTCGGCGGGCAACTTGAGTGCATTCCAGCGGTGCACAAAACTTGCCGCAATGTACTGCGCCTGGGCATCCGCAGTACTCGCAAGCCAAGCCCTTAATTCGAGCATTTGCTGCGAGTCGAGCGCGTCATCGAATTGCTGCTTGCTGTGCCATGGCGCGTCGACGGGATTCATAGCCGCCAGCCATGCGGGCGGCCTGGCACAAACTCCGCCATTTTTCTGCAGATACTCGAGCAATGGAGGAAAACTCTCATCAAACGGCGCATCGACGCCAGCCGGAAACCAGATAAAGTGGCCGATACCCAGCGATGGGAAGTCCTCGCCTTCGCCCCAGTACGTCAACTGGCGCAATTCTCCGCCCGTTTCATTGCGATATATCCGGCTGGCGATCCAGTGATAATCGGCAGGGTCCAATGCCGGCAATGAAAACACGGCCGCCTGATCAGGCTCCGAATCAGGGCCTGGCCCCCGAGTGCATGACACCAGCAACATGAGCGCCAAAAAAAACAGCAGACGCAAAACGATGGTTGCGCCTGCTGTCCCTCGTAATGCCTGCACTGTGCTCCAGCTTCCCGGATGGCGCAGGCCCAGGATCAAGTCCGGCACTTTAGCCCGGGCAGTTCATGAACCTGCCGTGCGGCAGCTCAAATCAAAACTGGAACTTGATCGCAAGTTGCAGCCTGCGCGGGTCGAAAAAGTCCCGCGGTTCACCGAAACCTGCGCTGTTGACCTTGCTCTGGATGTTGTAGCCGGTCTGGTTGTCAAACACGTTGTACAGGTCCGCTCTGAGCTGCAAATTATTGTCGCTGAAAAAGCGGAAATTGTGCGTGTAATTCAGATCCAGCTGCCAGTGTGACGAGGTCGTCCGCGAGCCCGCTGGCTCTGCGTAACGCGTCGTGTCGCTCGTGCTGCCACTGCCATAGGCCGTAAGCTGCGCACGGTAGTACTCGACGTCCCAGGCTTCCCAGGGCTGGCCGGACTGGTACACGAGGTAGGCCCCGGCACGCCCGTTCCAGTTGAAGTCATAGTAGCCGTACATCTTCAGCTGGTGACGACGATCGCCGCGCAGGTTGCCGCTGCGAAAATCCCAGAGCTGGCGCCCGATGTCGTCCGCAATATTCGACGAGCCGATGAAAATATTGTCATCGTTCTCTGTGGTCGAGTTGTCCTGGTCGAAGTTGCCGTAGTAATGGCTCCAGGTGTAGGACGCATTCAGGTACAAACTATCGAGAATCCATTCGGCTTCGAGTCCCGCTTCGTAGTACTTCGTGTATCCGCCATCCAACTCCGCAACGACAAAGCTGCTACCGCCTATTTCGGCTCGAATATCGTCAAGGTTCGGAATGTACAATGTTCGTGGAATACCTGCCGGCGGGTTGAAATCGACCCGTGCATTGTTGTTGGTATCTTCCCAGAAATGCTTGCCTTCGCGATAGCGCACATGTGCGCGCAAGGTCAGGCCGTTGGCAATATCCGACGTCCAGCCAACCAGGAACTCATCGATACTGCGCGGCTCCATGCCGTCCTGGAACCACTTGCCGGAGGACGAGTCGAACGGGTCGATCTGAACAAAGTCACCATTTGCATCAAACCCGACCTCGATCGTGCTGCGCAGGTTGCGGTCCCAGGACGCGGCCCGCGCCAGTGAGGAAGCGGCCGGGTTGTACTTCGCGTAGTTGAAGTAAACCGAACTGGTGTCCGAGTAATCCCAGTTGACGCCGAGCCGCGGCTGGATCATGTCCGACCAGTCCACCTCGTACATTTTGTACTTGCTACCCGGCTCCTGCCGGAATCCTGTTAGCGGGTTGCTGGAATCCTTGGCCAGGCCCTGCCCATAGAGGACATCATTGCTAAACAAAATGCCAACGTTATAGGTCCAGTCGCCAACCATGATCGTGTCATTGATTTCGAAGCTTTGCATTTCAACTTCTGAATTGATTGCCGGCACCGTGTTTGCGCCGGAGAGGCTCTGCTGGTCGATGCTGGCGATGTAATAAATGGGTGTGACGCCATCGGTACCGAGTACGCGCCCGCCTGGCGCAGTAATAATGCCCCAGCCGTTCGAGGTACGGATCAATTCCTCGTTCAACTCCTGCCATTGGTAGCCGACGTGCAGGTCGTGGGTGACGCCACCCCAGTACAGCGTGTGATCGTAGCCGATCTCAAAGCTCGTGCGACCGAAATTCTGCTCGTCGATCGTGCTTGCGCCGCCGACATTACCGCCACCGGTTTGGACTCCGTTGGCACTGTACCCATATTGATCAATCAACGGCTGGATAAACGCGTTGTAGGCCGTTTCGCCGGCGATCGGCGTAGGTACAATAAAGTTGCCCTGCGTATCGAGTGCGCCCACGTTCAGCGAATCACCAACCGCGATCGGGAAATCGAAAATGGTATCCGGCCGCGCTGCAGTGTCGTTCTGAAAATCCGTGTACTTGAAGTTCAGGGAACCGGCGTCCGATACAATCCATGAGCCTTCCAGGATAGCAATATCGAGCGTCGCCTCGTCGCCAACCGCGGTCGATGCCGCACCGAATTCATCTGTGCTGCGGTTATTGATCTCGCGGTCCGAGGTGCGATAGCTCCCGTCGAGCAGAATATTGTCGGTCGGCGAGAACGTCAGTTTGGCAAAATATTCGTCTCGCGTGCTGTCGTAGTCAGGTACCGGCCCGTAAGCATTCGCCGAATTGCTGCGATCTTCCGTGGGTCGGTAGTACGAAGTGTAAAAATACAGCCGGTCGCGCAGTATTGGTCCACCGATGCTGAGCGTGGTCCATGTCTTGTCCGTGTCGAACTCCTCCGGGTTATCACCGGTTTTTCGATCGCCGGTCATGTCGGCTGTTTGCGCCTGGTAGCTGATTTCGCCGTGGAACTCGTCGGTGCCCGACTTGCTCACGGTATTCATCAAAAAGCCGCCGGAACGGTTGAAGCCGATTGCTTTAGCGCCGCCACGTACAATCGAGACCTGCGCGATATCGTGTGACGAAGGTTCGGCGGAAAGCGTGCCGAATAATGGCAGGGACACGTCCACTCCGTCGAACTGGTACATATTGTCCTGGCCGTTACCGCCGGCGCTCGGGCCACGCACGGAATCTTCCGTATACTGTACGCCCGGAATCAGTTTCTGCAGGTCCCGATACTCCTGGCCAACCGGCAATGCATCGACGGTGGTTGAATCGATTGAATTTTTGAGCGAAGCCTGCCCTGTATCAGCCAGCACCTGGCTGGCGGTGACAACTATCTCCTCCATGCCCGTGGTGGCGGCGGCATCGAATATGACGTTAATTTCGGTCTGTTGCTGCAGCAGAACGTTGGTGGTGCGGACTCGCTCCGAGCCGTCGCTGAAACGATAACGTATCTCGTAGCTGCCCGGCGGCAGCAGGGGCAAACGATAGCGACCATTGGTTGCCGTGGTCGTAGTGCGGTTTTGCGGCAGCGTATTGCCGCTGGCCTCGACCGCAACGCCACCGATAGGCTGACCCGAATTGTCAGTAACTGCGCCGATTATCTCGCCAGTTTGTTGCGCTGCTACCGGAGCGGAGAAAAAAATGCTGGCTAACAATAATGCAAGCCACGCTACCGAGTGTCGAACTGTGGCATTCGAAATGCCCGTAAATTTAGCTGGCATCAACATGGTATCCCCTCAAATGGAAAGTCTTTTTATGTATAGTCAAACGCCTGATGTCTAAAATATCATCGGGGTCGCAAAAGTAAAGAATTGTCGATTCCTGAAGCCGACCGGTCGTGACCTGCAATGACTGATTTTTTCTCCACCAAAAGAGGCCTGGTTCGATACGGCGCCTGCTTCCTGCCTGCACTGTACATTGTTGCGGGCTGTGCCGGCTCAGCGCCCGTCCGGACGCCCTCGGAAAACTTCGACAGCCGCATTCGAATTGTTGTAATTCATCACACGACGGCAGATTTTGCCGAGTCGCTCAATATTCTGACCAAATCATCCGACAACCCGGTGAGCTCACACTACCTGATTCCCGAGCCGGGGGACCCAAGTTACAAAAATAAAAAGCTTGAGACCTACAAACTGGTGCCCGAAGCGGACCGGGCCTGGCATGCAGGCAAGAGTTACTGGGGCGGGCGCACGGCACTCAATGACCAGTCCATCGGCATTGAGATAGTGAACCAGACCTACTGTCATAACAGCACCGTGCCCGGCCCGGTCGCAAATGCGACCGGCAAAGCCGCTGCCGGGACGCTGGACGATGCACCGCGAACAAATCCCATTGGCCACATGGAAGTCTCTGAAATACCGGGCAGCATTTGCTTTTACCCGGACTTTCCGGAACCGCAGATCAGCTTGCTCGTTGCGTTGCTCGCGGACATCAAGGCACGTTACCCTGAGATTGAGCCGGTCAACTACGTTGGTCACTCGGATATCGCGCCTGATCGCAAGATTGATCCCGGACCGCGCTTTCCCTGGCAGTACCTGTACCGGCTCGGCTACGGTGCCTGGTTTGATGATGCCACCGTGATTCGCTACTTCGAGCGCTTCCGTCTCGCGCCACCGCCGCTGACCAGCGTGCAACGCGCACTGAACACCTATGGCTACGGCATAGAAGCAACCGGCAGGCTTGACCAGCAAACCGCGGACGTCCTGCGAGCTTTTCAGTTGCATTTTCGCCCCGCAAGCGTCACCGGCAAATTGTCCATCGAGACGACGGCGGTCCTTTTTGCCCTGATCGAAAAGTATTTTCCCGAGCGCCTGGATGACCTGCTGGCCGCGCCCGGAAGCGCTACCTCACCGAGCCACGAGCTCCACTAGCGCAGCACTGGCGCTGCACTGGCGAGCAGGGGCACAATCTTGACGGCGAATTTCTGGGTCGAACAAAGCGGCGTTGGCACCGAAGCTCTTTTGTCGCCAGGTGAGATTCGGCTGCTCAACCAGAGGAGCTTCGCGAGCGGCGATGCCCTGGTTGATCTTGCCGGCTTTCCTCGCGTTCTGAATCGTGAAGCGCTTACGGGCATGCTGCGTTCGATCAGTTCTCGGCGCCAGGCGGCGCTTTTTTATCGGGATGGCGAGGAAGTCACAGAGTCGGACTTTGCGCGTTACGATGCAAACCTGAACCTCGCGGCCATCGCCGCGAAGAATCCCGTTCGTTTCGGGCTCGTGGTACAGCGCGCGGCCATGCGTACCTACCCGACACATGACACGGTCTACCAGCGTGGTATGTACCCGGATCTCGATCGCTTCCAGGAGAATGGCCTGTTCCCGGCCGACGCAGTCGCTGTATTGCATGCCAGCAGCGACGGCGAGTGGCTCCTGGTACAAAGCTACAACTATCTTGCCTGGGTGCAAAATTCGGCGGTGGCTATTGGTAGTCACGATGACGTGCTGCAATACCCGGACCGCCAGAACTTTATCGTGGTCACAGGTGACAAAGTCGATTGCGAGCTCTTTACGGCGCCCGCAACACGCCGAACCTTGCAACTCGACATGGGCGTCCGCCTGCCGCTGGCTGCAGCAGGAGAATTCGAATCCTCTGCAGATTGGCCGCACGCTGCGGCGCAGCGCATCGTGGTTCTGCCACGCCGCGAGTCCGGCGGCACGCTGTATTTTGGCGCCGCACTGCTGCCCGAAGATGCTGATGTATCCCCGGGCTACCTGCCCTACTCACGCCGCAACCTGCTCGCACAATCGTTCAAATTCCTTGGTGAGCAATACGGCTGGGGGCATTCACTAAATGCCCGGGACTGCAGCGGCTTCATCGCCGAGGTCTACAAGAGCTTTGGTATTTTCCTGCCGCGCAATTCCGATCAACAGAGCCGGGCCGAGATAGGCACGAGTTATTCTTTCAGTGAATCGGATCCGATCGAGGCGAAAGCGGCCAGCCTTGAATCCCTGGCACCTGGCGATCTTATCTATACCCCGGGCCATGTCATGATGTACGTTGGAGATCTTGATGGAGAGCCTTATGTCATCCACGATACGGCGGGGCTTCACTACAACACGGCTAGCGACGCGCAGCCTGCCAGGGCTTTCGGCGTTACCGTGACACCGCTTAAGCCTCTTCGTGCAAGCGATGATCGTACTTACGTCGAGTCAATCTCAACCATCAAGAAAATCGGGTAGCGGATGAGACTATGAAAATTAAAGCTATTGAATTTGGCAAGCTGCGGGTACCACTGAAGACGCCATTCAAGACCGCAATGCGCACTATCGATTTCATCGAAGACGTGGTCATCATCCTCGAGACGAATTCCGGACATCGTGGCTACGGCAGTGCACCGGCGACGGCGGTGATTACCGGGGAGACGCACGGCTCCATCATTGAGGCCATACGCACAATGATCATGCCGCGCATCATGGGTGAGGACGTGCGCAACCTGAACCGGGTTGTTGGCCTCATCCAGCAATCCATCTTCATGAATTTCAGCGCCAAGGCAGCCGTTGAGATCGCCGTTTACGACTTGTTTGCACAGTCGTTCAACGCACCTTTGTACCGCGTGCTCGGCGGCGGCGAGCCCGTGATCTCGACCGACCTTACGATCAGCGTGGATTACATCGACAAGATGGTGGCTGACGCACTGGATGCTGTTGAACGGGGTTTCGATGCGGTAAAGATCAAGGTGGGCAAAGACCTGGCTCTGGATATCGAACGAGTGAAAGCCGTGTATGCGGCGGTCGGTGACAAGGCGTTGCTGCGCCTCGACGCCAACCAGGGCTGGACTCCGAAGCAGACCGTCGCCGCGCTGCGCGAACTCGAAGCCACCGGCGTCAAACTGGAATTCATCGAACAGCCCGTGCGCGGTTACGACGTTGATGGTATGAAATACGTCACCGAGCGAGTGGCGACACCCGTGATGGCCGATGAGAGCACCTTCGGTCCGAAGGAGGTAATCGATATCATCAAGATGCGCGGCGCCGACATGATCAATATCAAGCTGATGAAGACGGGCGGGCTCTCAAACGCCATCAAGATTGCTGATATCGCGGCGATCTACGACGTCGAATGCATGATCGGCTGCATGGCCGAAACCAGCATCGGCGTAGCCGCTGCAGCGCACCTCGCCGTCGCCAAGGCTGGCTCAATTACCCGCATTGATCTCGACAGCCCATCGCTGGGCGCCGTCAATCACGTGGTTGGCGGAGTACGATTCGACAATTCCGAAATTTCCATCAGCGAAGCACCGGGCCTCGGCATAGAAAGCATCAACGAACTGGCCATGCTGAGCTTCGACTAAAGCGCCGATGATCAGCGCGCCCCTGCGGCATTGGCAAACGAATCGCGGCAGGATGCCGCTCCTGC
>DDIS01000088.1:33019-37571 GCA_002338615.1 Proteobacteria bacterium UBA1844
GCAGGATGCCGCTCCTGCGGGTGGTATCTCAGGATCACGTAGGAGCGCCGTCCCCGGCGCGATGCAGAATTCACGGCACCCTTTCGAGTTCCATTTCTTCCAGGTCGAAATCGCTGGTATCCGATATGGCACTCATCGACATGCGATCGATTTCGTTCGGTGTATCGCCGGAGAACGTCACCCAGGCATCGCCGTCCATATTGCGGTCGTCCCATCGGGCAATGAAGGTGTTGCCAAGGTAGGGTAGCAGCCGCCCCGTCAGCAGCGGCGATTTGCTCGAACTGATGGCCAGGCCGTCGCTGTCCTCGACAACCAGGATATCGCCGAACCAGCGATCACGGTAGGTGCCCGCATAAGTGGCAAGAGGCGCCAGCACTTTGCCGGTCTCGCAGCTGTCGCAGAGTTGTTGCGGTCCTTGCTCCGGCCGCTTGTCTTTATCGCGTTGCCGCTCCTCATCGACACGGGCAATCCAGTCCACATCGGTCACACCGAGCCATGGCCGGATCACGCTATACATCATTGCGCGCCGTGCGTCGCTCGACGATCCATTCGTCAGCACGACAGCCCCAAGATCCAGATCAGGAATCATGGACACGTAGGAATTCCAGCCCGATAACGTACCAGTGTGCGACACCTCGAGGTAGCCCTGTACGTCCGCGAGTCGCCAGCCAAGCCCGTACGCGCGAAAGTGAGTGTGGTCGCGTTCCCTGTCGTTGTCGGATATCGGCAGGATTGTGCGCGGCTGCCACATTGCTGCGTGTTGCTCCTCGCTGATAAGCGGCTTGCCGTTCGCCATCGCGCCTTCATCCAGCTGTACGTTGATCCAGGTCAACAGGTCATCAAGGCTGCAACGAATGCCGCCGGCCGCCGCCGAGGTGATGGGCCTTGCAAGAATTCGGCTGCGCTCGATGACCTCAATTTTTCCCTCGGTTTCCCAATGTGGCGCGGCCAGGTTAGTCATTTCGTTTGCGGGGACCTGGCCGGCAAAACAGCGCTTGAACCCCAGGACCCCGAATATTCGTTCATCGACAAACGATTCCCAGGATTGACCGGCAACTGCGTTGACCAGTTCCCCGGCGACGATGTACATCTGGTTGTCATACGCGTATTCGCTGCGAAAGCTGCTGACTGGTTTGAAATACCGCAGGTTATGGACAATATCGGCGCGTGTGAAATTATTCGGCTCCGGCCATAGCATCATGTCGCCAACGTACGGTGCGAGCCCACTGCGGTGGGTCAGCATATCGATGACCGTAAATTCACGCGTGACCCACGGGTCGTAGAGCTGGAATTCGGGAAGATGGTCGATGATCTTGTCATCCCATGCCAGCAGACCCTCGTCGACCAGGATCGCCAGCGCGGTCGCCGTGATCGCCTTGCTGTTCGATGCAATCTTGAACAGCGTTCGCCCGTTCACTTTCTGCCGCTTGCCGGATTCCAGCACACCGTAGCCGCTGGCATGCACAATCTTGCCATTCCTGATGATACCCACCGCCATGCCGGGCACCGCGTAATGTTGCATTACCTGCTCAGCAATCCTGTCGATGGCGGCATCACTTATCGGATTGCGATCAGTTTCCGCGCCTACCGCAACCGCGCCAGACATCAGGGTGGCTAGCAGGAGCGCCAGTCGAGCATTCATCCAGTTCGATTTCATGCGCACGTTCCAAATGTGGTGCCGGTCATAACAATATAACTTGTTGCGCATGGCGTCACGCTACACCACGCGCAACAAGTTATATTGTTTTGACCGGCACGACTCAGAGAAGCACCAATCCTGTTATTACATACAGCAACAAGGTGATGCCGCCGGCAAACAGTGCATAGGGCAGCTGGGTGCGCACATGCTCCAGGAGATCACAACCCGATGCGATTGCAGACACTGCCGTCGTGTCGGAGATCGGCGAACAGTGATCACCAAATACCCCGCCGCCCAGGATCGCACTTAGCAGCAGGGCCGGCGGCAGGTCGAGGGCCTGTGCGAGCGGCATGCCCAGCGGAATCAGAATTGCGAACGTGCCCCAGGACGTGCCGGTCGAAAAAGAGATCAGCCCGCCCGCAAGAAACAACATTGCCGGGATCAGAAATTGTGGCAGATTTTCGCCGACGAGACCCGCAATGAATATACCGGTGCCCAGATCGCGCAGGCTGCCTCCGAGAGCGAGAGCCAGCAGCACGATCGCAACAAGTGGCAACAATTCGCCCATTCCCTCGAAACCGATTTTGACCAGCTTGATATGCTCGAATCGCTCGCCAAACAGCATCAGCAAATACGCCACCAGTGCCGCGAGGACGGTCGCGTACAATACCGATTTCGAGCCGCTTCCTGCCGAGAGTACGCCGTCGCCGGTCCAGTACATGAAGCCCAGCATGCCGAAAATCATGACTGCAAGCGGTACGATCATGTAGCGCGCTTTGGTCGCCGCGATATCCGCGGACGAGCCGCCTATCTGCGCAACTTCCGGCTTGCTGGTCGCCAGTGGTCCAAAGTATTTGCCGCTGAACGATGTGTAATAGACGATAATCAGCGTGACGATTGCATAGAAGTTCAGGTGGATCGTGCCCCACAGGATACTCGCCGACGTTTGCTCGAACTCGTAATTGCTGAGCAGCGCGAGAATAAACGCGCCCCAGCCATTCAACAGGATCAGGATACAAACTGGTGCCGATGTACTGTCGATGATGTAGGCGAGCTTGGCCCGGCTCAAATGAAATTTATCGAACAGGCCTCGCGAGAGTATGCCGGCCGTCAGCACGCTGAGATTGGACTCAATGAAGATGACCGTGCCCACGGCGCTGGTGAGCAAAGACGCACGGCGCGCATTGGTCGCGATGCCGCGATTGACAAGCTTTGCCACCATGGCGGCAACGCCACCAGACTCGCGCAGGTACGCGAGCAAGGCACCGATGAGCAGGCTGAATATGAGCAGGCGCGCATTGTCCGCATCGCCGAATACACCGACAATCTGTTCAATCGTATCCAGGAACGCGGCGAACGGCGCACCCCAGCCGGGCGTCACCTGTAGCAATTCGGCCGTAAAGATGGCCAGCAGCAGGGCGAGTATGACTTCCTTGCGCCAGAGGACGGCGACAATTGCAACAATGGGTGGTAGTACCGAAAGCCAGCTCACGTAGCGCTACAACCTTGGTAAGCCGGTTGCTGCCTGAACCTGACGATGGCCGGTTGGCTGACTTCGGCCAATTCGGCCAGTTGTTGCGGCGAGTTACCGGGGCTTAAATCGGCAAGCTTGTTTTCTTTCCCCAACACGCTGTTGCGAGCAGTTCGAATAATGGCGAGGCAGGGCATGTTGGCAATAGTAGACGAAAACGATTGCAATGTGATCCCCGGAGTAGTCTACGACCCGCTACTCAAGTGTTCGCCAAGCTGGTACCGTTTGCGCTCGATACGTTCCAGCACTTCTTTGCACGCGTGCGACAGCTGAGACTCCAAAGTATGACATTCGCCAAGCAATCCATAGACCGCCGCACCGCCATGAAGGCCGTATTTGCCGCCGCCCTTGCAGGTAATCTCGGGCCAGGCAAGGCCAGGGCGGCAAGCGGTGAGCAGAATAACGAAGTACTGAAGCCGCGCCGCCTGAGAGCAGGCGATACCGTCGGCATCGTCGCACCCGCCAGCAATGCTTACGAAAATGATGATATCAATTTTGCGACCGAGATCATTGCATCCCTGGGCTACAAAACTGTGCGAGGCAAGTACCTGTTCGAACGAAACCAGTACCTTGCAGGAACCGACGAGCAACGCGCAGAAGACGTCAACACGATGTTCGCTCGCGACGACATCAACGCTATCGTCTGTTTGCGCGGCGGCTACGGGACGCCGCGCATATTGCCCTATCTTGATTATGACGTGATCGCGAAGAATCCAAAGGTCCTTTGTGGCTACAGCGACATCTCCGGAATTTTGCTTGCTGTGCACAAGAAAACGTCCCTGGTCGGGTTTCACGGCCCAATCGCTCTGGGGAACTGGTCGGACTACACGCTGCAGGAATTCGAGAAAGTGTTGGTCAACCCCGCCCCCCGCACACAAATTGCCGCACCACCGCCGTTTGAAACCGGCCGCGGCCATCTTGACCGTGAAAACCGCCTCGTGACAATCACAAAAGGCACCGCTCGCGGCCGGCTTGTCGGCGGCAATCTGACATTGCTTGCATCCCTGATGGGTACTGAGTTCGAACCGGTTTTCAAGGACCGGATCCTGTTTCTCGAGGATGTCGGCGAAGCTCCGTATCGAATCGATCGCATGCTCACGCAGTTGCGCCTGGCCGGGCGATTGCGGGAGCTGGCGGGCATCGCGATCGGCAAATTCACCGAGGTCAGCGCGAGCAGTGGGAACACGTTCAGTATCAACGAAATACTACGCGACCGCTGCGGCGACCTGGGCGTACCGGTCGTCACGGGCTTCATGATCGGGCACATCGAGGACAAAACAACAGTCCCGATCGGGATTGAAGCGGAGCTCAACGCCGGGAAGCAAAGCCTGACATTGCTCGAGCCGGCGGTGCTCTGACCGCCGTAGGAGCGGCATCCTGCC
>DDIS01000091.1 GCA_002338615.1 Proteobacteria bacterium UBA1844
ACTTACCCACAAAAAAGCCCGCCTTTGATGCGGGCTTTTTTGTGGGTAAGTGGTACTCCCTAGGGGATTCGAACCCCTGTTACCGCCGTGAGAGGGCAGCGTCCTGAACCACTAGACGAAGGGAGCGGAGCCGGTCTTGCCGGGCCGCGTATTATACGGTTGCGTGCGCATGGCTCAAGCACTATCTCGAAGGCCGTACCGGTCGTACCGGGAGGGAGTGAAGCGCACCCGTCGGTGCACAGGCTGTTATCATATGACCCTAAATTTCCTTCTCTTTTTACGGTTATCTCTTGAAAAACGGTGGGCAAGCGGCCCTGGAACGTCCAACAATAATACCCCGTCCGGCGCACACCGTGTCGCGGAACGCCATATCCGACAGTGCGCTGAAAGTCCTGTACAGACTGCACAACGCCGGGTATCAGGCATTCCTGGTCGGTGGCTGCGTGCGTGATGCGATGCTTGAACTGCAGCCCAAAGATTTCGATGTGGCAACCAATGCCACCCCGGACGAGGTGCGTGGCCTGTTCAGCAATTGCCGCCTCATCGGCCGTCGCTTCCGCCTCGCCCATGTGCGCTTCGGTCGTGAAGTGATCGAAGTCGCGACATTTCGTGCCGCGGCCATCCACGAAGACGATGACGTCTCGCATGACAAAGAGGGGCGCATATTGCGTGACAATGTCTACGGCACCATCGAAGAAGACGTGTGGCGCCGCGATTTCACCTGCAACGCGCTGTACTACAACATTGCCGATTTCAGTATCTGGGATTACACAGGTGGCGTACGTGACATCGAGCGGCGCATGCTGGTGCTCATTGGTGATCCGGACCAAAGGTTTCGCGAAGACCCGGTGCGGATGCTGCGGGCGGTACGTTTTGCCGCAAAATTGAATTTCGAGCTGGATCCCCTGGTACGCAAGGCCATGCACGCGAACGTCGCGCTGCTTGGCAATGTGCCGGCTGCGCGCCTGTTCGATGAGTTTCTGAAACTGTTCCAGGGCGGGCACGCGCAACGCACGTTCGAGCTGTTGTGGGAATTCGGGCTGTTTGACCAGATTTTTCCGCAAACCTCACGGGAACTGGAACAAGACCAGGACTTCGCAAGGTTTGTAAAGGCCGCGCTGCAAAACACTGACCGTCGGGTTGCTGCGGACAAATCGGTAACGCCGATGTTCCTGCTCGGCGTGTTCCTGTGGGCGCCGATACGCCGCATTGCCGCACGCTATCGGGCAGAAGACGATATGACGGAGTCACAGGCGCTGAACCTTGCGGCGTATGAGGTAGCATCCGAGCAGCAACGTCGTATTGCCATCCCCAAGCGGTTCACCGTACCCATGCGCGACATGCTCGCGATCCAGCCGCGTTTTCTGGCCACCGAAGGTCGCAGGGCGATGAAACTGCTCGATCACAAGCGCTTTCGGGCGGCCTACGATTTCATGATGCTGATGTCGGAGGTCGGCCTCGTGGACACCGCCATTGCCGAATTCTGGACCGAGGTGCAAACCTTGTCGGCGGACAAGCGCAACGAACGTTTCCAGGTGCAGACCCGATCGCGCGCCAGGCGCAAGCGACGGCCCCGCGCCAAACAAGCCAACGACGCCACCGAGTGACCATTCGCCATACTCTTTGGCGCCCTGCATACATCGGGCTGGGCGGCAACCTCGGTAATCCGGTGGCGTCCTTGGCGTCGGCCTGTGCGCGCCTTGCCAAGTTGCCGGACACTTGTTGCCTGCGCCATGCGAGCTTGTATCGTTCCGCGCCCTTTGGCAATGTCCCGCAAGCCGATTTCCTGAATACTGTGGCCGCGCTGCTCACGCGCCTGGACGCGCGCGACTTGCTGCGGCAATTGCAGGCCATCGAACGGGCAGCGGGGCGCAAACAGGGCGGTGTCCGCTGGGGGCCGCGGGAGCTGGACCTGGACCTGCTGGTGTATTCGAACGAAATCATTGATACATCCGAATTAATTGTGCCGCACCCGGGTATCCGGGACCGAAATTTTGTATTGTTGCCGCTTGCCGAACTTGCACCGAACTTGCATATACCAGGGCTCGGTCGGGTCGCGAACCTCGCTGTGAATACCAATGAACCCCGCATTACACGTGCGAATTGAAGGCCTCAGACATTGCCCGTAAGTTCACTCAACCCAACCGGAAACGCCACGCGTTTTATTGCCGTTGAAGGCCCGATCGGCGTCGGCAAGACGGCGCTTGCCACACGCCTCGCGAAGAGCCTGGGTGCCGAGCTGATGCTCGAAGAAGTCGAGGCGAACCCGTTCCTGGAGCGCTTCTACCGGGACGGCCAGAGAGCGGCCCTGCCAGCGCAGATGTTTTTCCTGTTTGCGCGCGCGCGCCAGATCGAAAACCTGCGTCAGTCGGACCTGTTCACCGAGGTACGTGTTGCCGACTACCTGTTCGCGAAGGATCGTCTGTTCGCGGAGCTGAACCTCGACCAGGACGAGCTGTCTCTTTATGACCAGGTCGCGGCCAATCTCGACATAGAACCACCCGTGCCGGATCTCGTGATTTACCTGCAGGCATCAGTCGATTCGCTGCTGCGCAGAATTGCGAAACGTGGCCGACACTTTGAGGCCCGTATCGAGCGTGCATACCTCGAACGCCTGACCGAAGTTTACGCCCGCTACTTTCACAGCTATGACGAGGGACCCATGCTGATAGTCAATGCCTCGCAAATTGATCCGGTACACAATGACGCGGATTACGAGCGCCTGTTCCAGCAGATCGAAAAGATCAGCAGCGGGCGGCATTTTTTCAATCCGACCGCCACCGCGATCGCTTAATTCTATGTACACACAACTCGAACAACGCGGCATGCCGGAGCCACCGGTGAATATTGCATCGCTGGCTAAAATGAAGAAAGAGGCGCTGCCTATCGCCTGCATTACGGCCTACGACGCCAGTTATGCTGCGCTCGTGGATCACGCCGGCGCGGACCTGGTGCTGGTTGGCGATTCGCTCGGCATGGTCATCCAGGGACACGACACCACGGTGCCGGTCACCGTCAATGACATCGTGTATCACACCCGGGCAGTGGCGAGAGGGCTGCGGCGTGCGTTCCTGGTGGCCGATATGCCATTCATGAGCTATGCAAATCCGGACCAGGCGCTGGAGAACGCGGTGCGCCTGATGCAGGACGGCGGTGCCATGATGATCAAGCTCGAGGGTGGCCAGGGCCAGATCGAAATTGTGCAGCACCTCGCGCGCCACGACATACCTGTTTGCGCGCACCTCGGGCTGAAACCGCAGTCGGTGCACAAGATCGGTGGTTTCAAGGTACAGGGCCGGGACAGTGAACATGCGCGTGAGATGTTGAGTACCGCTCAACGACTGCAGGATGCCGGCTCGGATATCGTGTTGCTCGAATGCGTCCCAAACGAAGTTGGCAAGTCGATCAGCACGGCGCTCGAAGTTCCCGTCATCGGTATTGGCGCGGGCCCGGGCGTCGATGGGCAGATTCTCGTGCTGTACGATATTCTCGATATTACCAAGGGCCGAACGCCTCGATTCGTCCGTAATTTTCAAAAAGAACACAACTCGCCGCTCGCCGCTGTCGAGGCCTATGTGCAGGCGGTACGGGATCGCAGCTATCCTGCCGCCGAACACTGCTTTTCCTAAGGCCTGTTATCGTTACGGGCCCAGCTTACAAACCTCACCGGGAAACTTTTATTGGACGTTATACAAAGTAAGGAAGAGTTACACGAGCTGGTTGTCGCGTGGCGGCACCATGACGAGCATATCGCCCTGGTACCGACCATGGGTAATCTGCATGCCGGACACACCAGCCTAGTGGAGAACGCGCGCAAGTTTGCCGAGCGCGTGGTGGTATCGGTCTATGTCAATCCAACACAGTTTTCACCCAGTGAAGATTTTGCAGAATATCCACGCACTCTCGATCGCGACACACGCCGACTGAAAAAAATTGGGGCGGACGTGCTGTTTATTCCCGACGATGCAACCGTCTATCCGTTCGGACACACCTGTGCGACGGTCGTTTCGGTACCCGGACTGACGGAAAACTTTTGCGGCGCAACGCGCCCCGGACATTTCGACGGAGTGACCGGTGTCGTAGCAAGACTGTTCGCAATTGTGCAGCCCGACATCGCGGTCTTCGGCCAGAAGGACTATCAGCAACAGCTTGTTATTCGCCACATGACTGAAGACCTGAACCTGCCAATTCGTATCATCACCGCAAATACGGTGCGTGAAAAGGACGGGCTCGCGATGAGTTCTCGCAATCAATACCTCAGCGAAGAAGAACGCAAAATCGCGCCCGTGTTGTACGAAGTGCTCGCGGATATCGGCGCGGAATTACAGGATGGCAATCGGGATTTTCAGCGGCTCGAGCAGTCAGGTGCGGAAAGGCTGACGGCGGCCGGATTCAAACTCGATTATCTGGCGATCCGTCGGGCACAGAACCTCGAGGAACCGAAACGCGACTGTGATGACCTGGTGGTATTGGCATCCGCAATACTTGGCAAGGCGCGACTCATCGACAACGTTGTAGTGACCGTCTGAAGCCGGGGCCCGTCTAGATTGACACTGCGTCCCGGCCCGCGCGTTTTGCCCGGTACAGCGCTGCGTCTGCTTCCCGGATCAGTGCATCCAGTGTCCCCGGGCCATCGAGCGCTGCGATACCCATCGAGATGCGAATTGGGATCTGGATCAGCGAATCGTCGGCGTTGCTGGTATCGCCGCTGACACACTGCCGCACCCGATCAGCAATGCTGAGGGCCTGGTCGATACCGACGGCCGGCAACAGCACGGCAAACTCGTCGCCGCCAAAACGAACCAGGATATCTTGCGGGCGAAACTGAATTTTAAGCGTTCGTGCAACTGCGGTGAGCGCCCGGTCGCCTGCGATGTGACCAAACTTGTCATTGAAATCCTTGAAGTTATCGACATCGACCATGATCAGTGCGATGGGCTGGCTGTTCATTTCGCAGCGCAGGATTTCGCGTGGAAACGACTGCTCCATGGAGCGTCGATTGCCAAGGCCCGTGAGCGCATCCGTGGTTGCGTGTCGCTCGAAACGACGCAGCTCACCGTAATTGTTGGCAATCACCTGGTTGTGGCTGCGCACCCGTTCGGACAACACCAGCAACAGATTTTTCGCAAAAGCATGCGATGCATTGACCATGGCCCAGAGTACGCGTTGGTGGACTACCAGCAGATGAGTCTCCTCGGCACCGATAACAAATGCTGATGGGTCACAGTCTTCGATGATCGACATTTCGCCGACGCAGGAGCCGACACTGAGCGTCACCAGAGTCGGCGCTTGCAAAGAGCCCACATGCACATCGAGACTGCCGGATAGAATCAGGTAGACGTGTTCATTCTTGGTGCCGGGCGACAGCAGCAGTTCGCCTTCACAGAGATCGCGGCGACCACAGGTCTGCAGCAGCTCCTGCACATCACCAGGATCCACGCCGCGAAACAGGTCCAGCCCCTCGAGCAGGGAGCGCTTGTAGTCGGAGTTCATTGCCAGAGCATCAGCCATAGGCCAATTTTCGCTGGTTCGTGGCGCGGGGCGGTATCGACTAGGCCGCAGAATCGCCTTCGAGTTCGGCGCGGGACTCCGCGAATTCCTTGCGATCAGCCGCGGTCGGCTCCGGATAACGCAGCCCGATACTTTCGAGCGTCTGGTTAATTATTTCTGCGACTCGTGCGCGCATGTATTTTTTGTCATCGGCAGGGATCGCGTACCAGGGTGCCCAGGGGCGCGAGGTCGCGTTCAGCGCCTGCTCATAGGCTTGCATATACGCGTCCCAGTACCGTCGTTCACGCACGTCGGCGGGTTCGTATTTCCAGTTCTTGGTCGGGTCATTGAGGCGCGCGAGAAAGCGTTTCTTTTGCTCATCCTTGGAAACATTGAGCCAGAATTTCAGGATGATCGTGCCGTTGCGCGCAAGATGCGCTTCTTGCTCGCTGATCGAGCGCAGGCGATCGTCCCAGATCGTATCGAGATCAATTTCGCCAGGCAGTTTTTGCGAAGCGAGAATTTTTGGATGCACGCGCACGACAAGAACTTCTTCATACTGGCTCCGGTTGAAAATTCCGATACGTCCCCGCTCGGGCAGCCGACACGACGTGCGCCAGAGAAAGTCGTGATCAAGTTCGAGATCAGACGGCCGTTTGAAACTGTGCACCTGGCAACCCGAAGGATCGACGCCCTGCATGACGGCTCGAATCGTGCCGTCTTTCCCTGCTGCATCCATCGCCTGGAAAACCAGCAACAAGGCTCGGCGGTCGCCCGCCGCGAGGATGCGCTGCAGGCGTTTCATTTCTTCGCGCAGATGCCTGCGATACTCACCCTTGTAACGGCGCCCCTTGGCCGCAGCCGCCGTGGCTGCGTCGGCGACCTTGAAGCTGCCGTCGTAGGGAACGAGGTACGGTGAATCAGGGGCCTTGAACATCGTTGCGCTCCAAGCTGCTATTTCAAGCTGTTGTTATCATCGCCTGTCACGCGACGCAATGTTTGCGAGTCACAGTCCCGCTGCAGCATGTTGCTCAAGCGCCCAGACGACATGCTCCTCGACCATGGGTGTGGTGGCTCCAAGACGGCTTTTCAGGGCCGCGATCACAGCCGGGGTGGATTCGGCATTGCCCAGTGCAACGGCAATGTTTCTCTGCCAGCGCTCAAAGCCGATGCGGCGTATCGCGCTACCCTCGGTTTTTTCCAGCCACTCGGACTCACTCCAGGCGAACAAATCTGCCAATTCAGCCGAATCAAGCTCGTGCCGTGGCGAAAAATCCGTTTCAGAGGTCTGCTGCGCAAACTTGTTCCAGGGACAAAACAACTGGCAGTCGTCGCATCCATAAACCCGGTTGCCCATCGCTTTGCGAAATTCCACCGGTATCGGGTCGAAGGATTCGATCGTGAGATACGATATGCAGCGTCGTGCATCCACCGTGTAAGGGGCCACGATCGCCTGGGTGGGGCACACGTCAAGGCAGGCACGGCAGGTGCCACAATGAGCGCTCGCGCTGGTATCAATCGGTAGCGGCAGGTCAGTGTACAACTCGCCGAGAAAGAACCACGACCCGGCATCCTTGTTAAGCAGGTTGCTGTGTTTACCGATCCAGCCGAGCCCGGCCTTCTCGGCAATGGCTTTTTCGAGTACGGGCGCACTGTCCACAAAAACCCGGTAGCCGAAATTGCCAATCCGTTCCGTGATACGTCGCGCGAGCGCGCGCAGGCGACCGCGCAATACCTTGTGATAATCGCGGCCCAGCGCATAACGCGACAAATACGCCTTGGATTCATGATCCAGCAAGGATCGCACGTGCTGTTGCTCTTCCGGGAGGTAGTCCATGCGCGCTGAAATGACCCGCAGTGTGCCGGGTACCAACTCGCCCGGGTGACTGCGTTTCGAACCGTGCTTCGCCATGTACGCCATGCTGCCGTGATAATTCTGCTGCAACCATTCCTCAAGACGTGCATCGGCAATGGCGAGATCGATGTCGCTGACGCCGGTCTGTTGAAAGCCAAGTTCCCCGGCCCAGCCAACTATCTCGCGCTTTAACTCCGCGTAGTCGATCGTGCTTGAAGGCGATGGTTCACAAGTGCTCATGTTTGCAACGATACAGTTAGGCAGGTACCAGTATAATCATCGTGATGAAACAGTTGCCGATAGAAATTTATTCCGTGGAGTCGGTACGTGCGATAGACCGTGCTGCGATAGACGGTGCGGGCATAAAAGGCTACACATTGATGACGCGCGCCGGGACCGCAGCGCTGCAGGAAATTCAAGCTGTATATCCCGATGCACGACACTGGGCCATCCTGTGCGGTGGCGGCAATAACGGCGGTGACGGCTACGTGCTGGCACGCCTTGCGGCGGCAAACGGTATCGATGTGCAGCTGATAGCGCTGGTCGATCCGCGCGAATTGCGCGGCGATGCGCAAACGGCCTACGCGGACTGCAGGAACAGCGGACTCGGTGCAACCCCCTGGACGGGCAGTCTTGATTCCTCGATCGACCTCGTCGTTGATGCGATCCTGGGCAGTGGCTTGCAACGCCCCGTCGCAGGTGTGTTTGCAGACGCCATCGCCGCAATTAATCAACAGGCAGCGCCCGTTGTCGCGCTGGACATGCCGGCTGGCCTCGATGGCGATTCGGGGAAACCGCTCGGCGCTGCGTTGCGCGCCGACCTCACGGTCACATTCGTGGCATTGAAATCGGGATTGTTTCTCGGTGCAGGGCGAGGGCTGGTTGGCGAACTTCGGTTTGCCGACCTGTCGATCCCCGTCGGGCTGTCGGCGGGCATCGAACCGGTTCTGCGCCGCATCGGCCCCGCCGAGCTACAGCGCGCTTTGCCGCGTCGCGATCGTC
>DDIS01000102.1 GCA_002338615.1 Proteobacteria bacterium UBA1844
ATCGGATCGCGGCGGGACGCCGCTCCTACGGTCAGACTGATTGTAGGAGCGGCATCTTGCCGCGATCCGTTATACTACGCGGATGAATAGTGATCTTGCCGAGCGACATTGCAAACCTTGCGAGGGCGGCGTTCCGCCCTTGACTCGCAGCCAGTCCGAAATGTTACTGAAAGGACTGCATGCGGAATGGTTGATAAGCGACGACGGTCTTAGCATCGCCAGAAATTTTGCGTTTCCCGCTTACAGCCGCACGCTCGGATTTGCGAACGCGGTCGCCTGGATCGCTATTTCCGAAGGTCATCACCCGGTGTTGACCGTGTCCTATGGACACTGCCATGTCAGCTGGACGACGCACGCAGTGAACGGCTTATCTGACAACGACTTCATTTGCGCGGCGAAAGTCGATCGCCTGTTGAGCCCGGGCCAGCCAGGAAGCAGCCGTTGATCGACATTGCAGATATCGAAGACGCGGCGCGACGACTCCGCGGCATCGCGATTGAAACGCCGCTTATTGAAAATTACCTGCTCAACGAGGTCGCGGGCGGCAGGGTCCTGTTAAAAGCGGAGTGCTTGCAACGCACCGGTTCATTCAAAATTCGCGGCGCGTATAACCTGATGAGCCGGCTGAGCAAGTCGGAAGCGAGCCGCGGTGTGGTTGCCTGGTCGTCCGGTAACCATGCGCAGGGCGTGGCAGAGGCAGCGCGGCTGCTCAACATGCAGGCCGCTATCGTGATGCCCGAGGATGCGCCGCAGGCAAAAATTGACAATACGAAACGACTTGGCGGCGAAGTGATTTTGTACGACCGCTATACCGGCGACCGGGAAAAAATTGCAAGAGCGTTGGCGGCTGAGCGCGGTGTGGCGATCGTGCCATCGTATGATCACAATCACATCATCGCGGGCCAGGGGACTATGGGGCTCGAAGTTGCGGAGCAAATGCGCGGACTGGATATCCGGCCCGACCAGGTGCTGATTTGTTGCGGCGGTGGCGGGCTCACCTCGGGGTCGGCGGTCGCCTTGCATGCACGTATCCCTGGCGTACAGGTAGTTGCGGTAGAGCCGGCCGAATTTGACGATACAGCGCGCTCCTTCGCCTCGGGCAAGCGCGAAGCCATACGTGGCAGTGCGCGTTCAATTTGTGATGCGCTGCAAACGCCGATGCCCGGCGAACTGACGTTTGCAATAAATCAATCGCTCGGCGTGACGGCGGCGCTCGTTTCGGACGATGAGGTTGCTCACGCGATGCGCTTCGCTTTTCGCGAGTTGAAACTGGTGGTTGAGCCCGGCGGAGCGGTTGCATTGGCGGCCGTACTTGCCGGCAAAGTGGCTACGCGCGAGCGCACGACAGTCGCCGTTTTAAGCGGTGGAAATGTCGACGCACAATTGTTTGCCCGGATACAGTCCGTGCCGGACTAAACTATTGCATAAGTCGTAGGAGGGGCTTCCAGCCGCGATCGCGGCCTGACCAGGCACACAGAATCAGCACCCTGGCGCGGCAGGGTGCCGCTTTTGAGGTCAGGAAAGTAATCCTGCAATAAGCTGTCTTGATGTCCTGGATGCTACAGGTTACTCGGGTTCGCGCTATATCGAGCCGAAGTGGGGCTTGCGCATTAATGGCAGGCCAAAGCGCGGTTTGTGCGCTATATCGGTCAGTTCCAGCGCGCTGCGGCGCCGATCTTCCCAGCCATCCAGCCAGTTGACGATACGGTCGATCTGTTCAACATCGACGCGCGCTTTCGATGGCTGCATTTCGTGCACACCGATGCCGTGCTCGGCGGAATGCACGTAGTTCTGACTGTCGCGCAAAACGGCGATGATCGGAATACCGAGTGAGTCGAGGAAACGCATAAGTTTCGCAAAGCTCTTGGTGTTTTTGCGCGTGCGATTCGCTACGACCGCGAGCTTGCGTTCGCTGCGATCGATCTTCGCGACCAGCAACAGATCTGCAATGCATCTTGAAGCGGCGTGAATATCCATCAGCGATGGCAACACCGGGATCAGGATACTCGAGGAATCGCGTGTTAGCTCGCGCAGGTCATCGTGCGACAGACCAGCGGGTGAATCTATAACGAGTGTCTGGCTGTCGTTGGGTACACGAAGCTGCCAACTGCGCGTTGCCTGCATCGAGTTCTTGTAGGCGGCGATGCCATGAATGGTGGGGAGATCCGCGGGTCGCCGGCCGAGCCAGGCCATTGTCGAGCCTTGCGGATCGTAGTCCATGATGGCGGTATTGCTGCCGCGTCTTGCGTAGCAGGCGGCGACGTTAGTCGCGAGAGTCGATTTTCCGCAGCCACCCTTGGGATTCAGGATGACAATCCGATTCCGGTTTCCATTGTGTCGTGTATTCACGATTTGACGCCAAGCGATGATAGTCAGAACATCCCTACTGTCGAGTAACGGCTTGCGGCTGTCTTTGAGCCAGTTCACATAATACGGATCCCGGGGGCGGCAGCGCAAAAAATTGTTCGCCACGCAGTGTCCCCTGCGCGCCTCAGGCCAACAGTATCTGGCCTCGCTCGTTGCTGCGGCGCCTGGCGACCACCCGGCGATCGAGGTTGCCTGCCAGTGTCTGGACCAGGTCAGCGAGAAAAACAGGGTCTTCGAAATACCAGGCGTGACCGTTTTCGTGGGTGTCCTTTTTGGGGTCTTTTTTGGGGTCCAAATAGTGACGCTTGAAATAATCACCGCAGTTGACGTTGACGGCCTTGTCGGGGGCGTCGTCGGGCAGGCCGCGACGGCCGGCGCGGGGCGCAACCCCGGCACGCTTGACGTCGGATAACTTGAGCACGGCGTCGTAGGGGTTCTGGTAGTTTGTGAGTCGCGTGCAATGCCGGTACAAGGACCGCGAACGCGCATCGCTGGCTGCCATGGAGCGACTCGAGACATCGGCACCGATCAGGCAGATTTGCGAGACATTCCAGTTACTCGCTGCAATTGCAGGGCGATCGTCGGCATCATCAAAAGCTTCCCGCAACACGTAGCAGCCCATCGAATGCGCGATAACGTGCAGGTTGATCTCACAACCGCGAAAACGGGTCGCGGCAAGCAGCGCAATACCGTCGTCCACGAGCTTTAAGGCAGTTTTTTTCGCGTCGCTTCGGTCCTCGAGGTAGTTAATCGCCCGATCGTCGCTGGGCCAGTCAAAACTGACCAGGGTCCCGGCGAAGCCAGCGCCTCCCAGGTCGCGCTGCATTTGCCGGTGGCGGGCAATCACCTCAGGCGGCGAGGTGTTGTAACCGTGTATGAGCACGGCTATATCGCCGCAGCCCTTGCCCGTCAAGGGGTCTGTAGTGGTACGCGCGCGCTTCAGCAAACCTTCGACCCAGGTTTTTTGACCGATTGCCTGGCCGGGTGCCGGGTTTTCACCTGCCGGAACCAGCAAGAATCGCGTCGTTCCGGGATTCTCGCCGAATTCACCGCGTTTCAGGTTGCGCACGCTGATGAGATAGTCAGCCATAACGGTGGGTGTCCTTTGTTTCGTTTCCTATAACGGTGGGTGTCCTTTGCGTCGTCCTTTGCGTCGTTGCCTTTGCTTCGATCGCGGCGGCCAGCCTGTCGTGCGCCTCAGCTGCCGTGACTCAGGCTTCCATGCAGATTTGTGGTGAAAAAACAACATTAATTGACCAAGTGGTGTATTACAGCGTCCAGACATTTACATTTTTGTTGTAATCTCGCATCATGGATTCATTCTATCGGGTTGGCCCGATGGCGATGGCAAAGGAGCAACATAGCTTCGCCGACAATGAATACAGCATAAGGGAAACGATATGAGAGTCGAACTTTCTCGCGCAGCGATCCTGCGCATTGCCGCGGCGCCCATCGCGCTACTTCTGTTCGCAAGCCTGTCCGCGCCTCTTTACGCACAATCCCGGGTACAGGAACCAACGGCTGTGCCTGGCAGTGTCGCCGAGGTGAACGAGGACGATCTCCTCAAGGCGGCTGCCGAAGAGGGCGACAGGCCGGTCGACGAAGTTACGGTAACGGGCTCGCGGTTGAAACGAACCGAGTTCAGTTCGTCGGCGCCGGTTGAGATCATTACCAGTGAGCGTTCGCAGCTTGCTGGCCTGCTTGATGCGACCGATATCCTGCAAAGCACAACTGTGGCCTCTGGCCAGCAGATCGACGATTCATTCTCCGGGTTTGTGACGGACGGTGGCGCCGGCGCCAACTCGATTTCTCTGCGTGGCCTCGGTGCACAGCGCACACTTGTGCTGGTAAACGGAAAGCGCTGGGGACCGTCGGGTGTGCGCGGTTCGACGAACTCGGTTGACCTGACCGCCATTCCGACCTCAACCATCGCACGTTATGAAATCTTGAAAGACGGCGCGTCCTCGGTTTACGGCGCAGACGCAGTTGCGGGCGTAGTCAATGCGATTACCAAGGAACGGCTCGACGGCAGCCGCTTGAATGGACAGGTGCGGGCCCTCGAGGATGGCGGTACCAGCTACAGCATCGACGGTGCATGGGGCCGGGTAGGTGATAACTGGTCATTCAGCGTTTCCGGCATTTATGGCAAGCAGGAACGCACTATTGCTAACGATTACAAATATTCGTCCTGTGATATTCAACCTCGTTCCGACGGCAGTCATCGTGATCCGGCAACCGGCGAGGAGCTCTGCTATGGATTCATTTACGGCCTCACCTCCGGGCCGTTCGGTTTTGCGCGCTACGAACCCAGTCTTTCGGATCCAAACGACACGACCAATCCGTATTATGACCCCGACATTCAACCGTACGGTATCCCGTTCTACACGACCGTCGGTATCAATGATCTGCCTAACCAGGGTGGATTCTATCGTGACACGCGGAACGGCACGGTCGCCGAAATAGTCCCCGAAGGCGACACCTATTCCGTGAACTCATTTGCCGACTACGACTTTTCCTTATTCGACCGGGACGCGACTGCATACTATGAGTTTTACTATAATCACCGCGAGACTGATGCCGTCGGTGGCTATCGTCAGTTTTTCCCGTTCGTGCCTGCAACTAACCCGACCAACCCGTACGGTACCAACAGTCCACTCGCCGGCTTCGGTGGGTTTGCAGCGCTGGCCGTCCTGCCGTCCTATGACATCCAGAACCCGACCAACACGGTCGAGATCGATCGTACCAATACCTTTATTGGCTTGCGCGGCGATATTTCCGCAAACTGGACCTACGATGCTTACGCGGGTTACAGCTGGTCGGATGGTACCTATGCGCAGTCCAACTGGCTGCAAGGCCAGGTAGACGCGTCGCTGGACTCGGAGTTGGTTGGTGGAAACCTCGTCTGCAGTGCGGCTTCGCTTGCGTTGTATCCGGATTGCATCGCCGGCAACCTGTTTACCCAGGACGCCTTACTGAACGGCGTATTGCCTGCAGATTACCTCGGCTTCATCAGCAAGCTCACCGAGGGCAGCACGAAGTACACCAGCGCGCAGTTCTCAGGTTACGTGACCGGCCCCTTGTTCGAATTGCCGGCAGGTGAGGTTTCCGCTGTACTCGGTTACGAGGTTCGTCGTGAGGAAATCGACGACGTGCCGGATATCGAGGCGCAGAATGACAACCTGTGGGGGCGCACGTCCTCGGGTATTACGGCGGGCAGCGATGTCGTACGCGAGTTCTTCACAGAACTCGAAGTGCCGATACTGGCTGACCTGCCGGGCGCTGAGGAGCTGACGTTTAACGGCTCATGGCGCTATACCGACTACAATTCTTACGGTGATGACAACACCTACCGAGTATCGTTGAACTGGCAGGTAATTCCATCCTTGCGCCTGCGCGCGACCCAGGGCACCTCGTTCCGCGCACCGGACTTGTTCGAGCAGTTCCTCGACAGCCAGACTGGATTCCAGCCGGCGCTGGGCAACGATCCCTGTATCGACTACGGCACGAACTATGACCCGGCGACCAACGTGTACCAGAATTGTGCCGCACAAGGCCTGGCACCAGACTTCGGTACAGGCGGCGCGCCGTCCATAAGGGCGGTCACCGGCGGCAACCCGGACCTGGTCGCCGAGACGTCGGATGCGTTTACCTACGGTATTGTTGTACAGCCGGAATGGATCGGCCTGTCGCTCGCTGTCAGCTGGTTTGATATTGAGCTGGAGAATACCGTGGCGTCGCCCTCCGTTGGCTTCGTACTGGGTGACTGCTATACCTCGTCCAATTTTTCCAGCCCGTTTTGCCAACGCGTTGCGCCACGAGACAGCATGGGCTTCCTCACGGATGTAAATGCGTCACTACTGAACGTCGGCCTGCAGAAATCGCAGGGCTACGATATCGACGTTGTGTACGAGCATGAGTTTGCTTCGTTTGATTTCCGCATGGACCTGAGCGCGACGTATACGGATGAGCAGTCGCAGGATGTGCTCGGGGTTGTCAACGATTTTGAAGGCAAATGGGGCTTTCCCTACTGGGCATCCGATGTGGATTTCCGTGCAGACTATCGTGACTGGACGTTCTTCTATCGCATCAGATGGATCGGCGCAACGGAGGAATTACCGGTGGATAATCATATTTGCGAGACGGACCCACAGACCTACCATACCGTTTCCGCGCGTTACACAGGGGCCACCTGGGAGGTTATCGGCACGGTTGGCAATCTGACCAACAAGAAACCGCCGATCGTGTCTGATGGTTGCGGTTCGCAAAGTGCATCTCGCGTCTTCAACACGATTCCCGGCGCTGGCTACGAATTACTTGGGCGGAATTTCGTGGTGCAGATATCGAAAGGATTCGATTTCTAGTAGCGCTTTGGCACACAAAAAATGCGGGGTGCGCTGATCTGGCTCGCCCCGTTTTTTTTGCAGCCGAATCGACCGCTACGCGACACGCAAGCATTGTTGCGCTACTATTTTCCTGCTACGCAAGAGATGGTGTTTATATGTCCAGAATTCCTGCCCGAGTATTTCGCTTCGCGCTTTTAACCATGGTGCTCGGCCTGTGCCTTACTCAACTGGCAGCGGCAGAAGAAATTCCGATCAACGCGTGGATACACGATCCCGTTATCTCTAATGCGACGGTCAGCCCGGATGGCAACAAGCTCGCCGCGCTAACGCTCGAAACCGCGAACGACCCGCCGAGCGTGACGGTCTGGGATACTCGCAAACTTGACGCGCCGCCAAAGCGTTTCAGACCCGAGGATTCCAAAGCCATTGCGGTGATCTGGCTGAACAGCGAGCGCCTGTTCGTGGTAGGCCGGCAAGCCTACGACTATCGTATCGGCGGCAAGGTGACGCGCTGGTTCCGGGACCGTGCCTACATTTTCAGCGATACCGGCAAGGATTTCGGCGAGTTGCTGGACGACAAGGACAGCATCGGGGTCAGGATCATCGATACGCTGCCGAATAATAAGGACAAGGTGCTCGTCGCGGTGACGAACCTCGAGTTTGCCGAGGACATCTACGAACTGGATCTTGGCTCCCTGCGTACCAAACGCGTATTTCGAGGTGCCTCGGGCGAATCCTTCTTTGCCGACTTTGACGGCAAGATTCGGGGGAAATCCAAGATCAAGGCCGCTGGCGATGATACCCGCATCGAGTTTTCCTATCGCAACCCCGAGACGAACAAGTGGGAGATGCATCATGCGCTCTATGCGGGCAAGCGCGAGGGCATGCAACCCGTGGCTTTCGACGAGGATGGCCGGACCGTTTACATGGTCGACAACATGGGGCGCGACAAGAAAATCATCCGGCCCTACGACCTGTTGACCCGCAAACTTGGCGAGCCAGTCTTTGATGACTCGACGATCGAGGCGACAGCCGTCATGCAAAGTCGGCAACCCGAAGATTTCGGCAAGGTCATTGGCTATGCGGGTCTTGGAGTCGGCCAGTATCGGCAATACACGGACGAAGAGTGGGCGGGGCTGCAGAAAAAAATCGACGATGCGCTACCTGCAGGGCGCAACAATGTCATCAGCTCCATCTCCGACGATTTCAGTGTCGCGGTTGTAACGTCGAGCGGGCCGAAAGAGCCGGGTGCATACTACTTGTTAATCAGCGGCGAGCAACTCGTATCCTTGGGGCGCGCATTCCCATTCCTCGAGCCGGACAAGCTCGCGGACATGAAGTACATTACTTATGAAGCTCGCGACGGACTGCAAATACCGGCTTACCTGACGACGCCGGCAGTTGGCGAGCCGCCTTATCCGGCCGTTGTGTTGCCGCATGGCGGGCCCTGGGCACGAGACCTTCTTGGCTGGGATCTATTTGCCCAGTTCCTGGCGAACCGTGGTTACGTCGTGTTGCAGCCGCAATACCGTGGCTCCGAAGGCCTGGGTCAGAAACTCTGGCGTGCCGGCGACAGGGAATGGGGCGGCAAAATGTCCGATGACAATGACGATGGCGCGGCCTGGCTGGTACAAAACGGGCTGACGAAAAAAGATCGTATTGCCATTTTCGGCTACTCCTACGGCGGTTATGCGGCGATGGTCGCAATTGTGCGGCCGAATCCGCCGTATCAGTGCGCTATTTCCGGCGCAGGCCTTTCGAACCTTCGGTATTTCGACAAGGTCACGTTTGAAAACCCCTACGGCCGTGAATTTCAGAACCCGACCATTCGCGGCACCTCACCGATTGACCAGGTCAGGGACGCGAGCATCCCGATCTATATTTTTCACGGCGACCGCGACCAGCGCGTACCGATCGAACAGTCGCAAAGCTACGTACGTGCGCTGGAAGGTGCCGATAAAGTGGTTGAATACCAGGAAATAGTCGATCTCTGGCACAGCTTTCCCTGGTTCCCGCAACATCGCTACGCGGTGCTGACCTCGATAGAGGATTACCTCAAGAATCGCTGCGGCCCGGGCGGCCTGTAGGAGCAGAAAAGGTGTCAAGAAAAGGCAAGAAAAGGTGTCAGGTTTATTTACTGGTCGCTTTCTGGCAAGAAAGCGACCAGTAAATAAACCTGACACCTTTTCTTGTTCTTGCCAGAAAGCGACCAGTAAATAAACCTGACACCTTTTCTGTTAGAACATTTCGCTGGGGCCGGGCGCCTCTTCCACGGGTTTATTGCGCGACTTGATGAAGTCGCCGGTAATCATCTTGTCGTAACTCTGGCCCGGGCCTACCATCGGGTAGACTCCGGCATCCGGGTCAATGATGACCTCGAGAAACGCTGGTCCGTTGTATTCCATGAACGCGGCGATGGTGCTTTGCAGGTCTTCTTTCTTCGCCAGTCTTTGTGCGAAGCCAAAGCCATCGGCCTCCGCGGCTTTTACAAAATCCTTCTTGTGCAGTGACTTGTCGCTGCCGGACATGCGGCTGTCGTAATAAAGCTTCTGCCACTGCCGCACCATGCCGTCTCCAAAATTATTCAGCACGATAATCTTGATCGGCAGCTTGTACGTCGTAGCCGTTTCCAGTTCGCCGATGTTCATGCGAATACTGGCATCGCCATCGATATCGACGACTACACGATCGGGTTGCGCAAACTGTGCACCAATAGCGGCCGGCAGACCGAAACCCATCGTACCCATGCTACCCGACGTCAGCCACAGGCGCGGTTCGCGAAAGTCGAAATACTGCGCCGCCCACATCTGGTGCTGGCCAACACCTGTCGAGATGATCGCCTCACCCTTGGTCCAGCGATTAACTTCCTCGATAACGGCATAGGGCTGAATGAGATCACTCTCTTTGTCGTAGTTCAGCGCATAGGTTTTTTTGAGCTCGGCAATCTCTTCGTGCCAGACCGAAAAGGTCTTTTGAAAATTAATGCGCTTGCCGAAATCAAGAATTTCTTCGAGGTCACGGTTCAAAACGCCCACGTGATGCCAACTGACACGTTTCACTTTGCCTATCTCGGCAACGTCCACATCGAAATGCGCAATATTCCTTGCGTTCGGCGCGAAGTTCGCCGGATCGCCTGCAACGCGATCGTCGAATCGTGCGCCGATCGCAATTAAAAAGTCGCAGTCTTCAACGGCGTAGTTGGCGGATGCGATGCCGTGCATGCCAAGCATATGCATTGCAAGCGGGTGTTTTGTATCGCTGGCACCGAGCGCCATCAACGTTGTGGTGACGGGAATGCCGAATTCATTTGCGAAGCGGCGCATTGATTTTGCGGCATTGGCATTGATGACGCCGCCGCCTGCGTAAATCAGCGGCCGCTCTGATTGTGCAAGCATGGCAAAAAAGCGCTGGCAGCATTCGTCCGTGAGCCGGTTGTTGGCGACGGCATCAAGACGGCGCTGGTAGCCGGGCAGGCCGAGTTCACTGTCGCCCGAAAAAACGCCCGTCCAGTTCTGTACGTCTTTCGGAATATCAACGACGACCGGACCGGGGCGGCCCGTGCGCGCCAACTTGAACGCGCTGCGGATCGTCGCTTCGAGCTTGGTAGCGTCGGTTATCAGGAAAACATGTTTTGCGACCGCGCCCATCACAGCAGATACCGGCGCTTCCTGGAAAGCATCGCTGCCAATTGCCGCTTTTGGCACCTGGCCACAAATAACGACGATGGGAACCGAGTCGGCCATGCAGTCGCGCACCGGCGTGACGGTATTGGTGGCACCAGGGCCCGAGGTCACCAGTACCACGCCAACTTTGCCGCTGGCGCGAGCGTAGCCAGCCGCCATAAAGCCCGCGCCTTGCTCGTTGGCGGGTACGATAAGCGGAATTGCCGCACTGCCGTCTGCGCGGCGATGGCTATCGTTGTAACGAAATACGGCGTCATAGGTTGGCAGAATTGCGCCACCCGAGTAGCCGAAAATCGTATCGACGCCCTCATCAGCCAGCACTTGCACGATAATATCGGCGCCGCTCAAGGTGGTGCCGGTCAATGGATGGTGACTTGCTTTCAGAAGGTTGCTTGAAGTGTTCACAATGACTCGGTGTACGGGCATAAATGCCGGGGAAAAGGAAGATTCACAACGAGTGTTGACCAATTCGTATTGCATTGCAATACCGCGCTGGCTGGGCGACCATCCGCAGGAACTGCGTCCTATGGTGGGCGCAACTAGTTACAAACGAAATAGCCCGAACAGCTGCCAGACAGTGAGGATATCAAGCAATGCGGCATGTAATTTCAGTCTTGTTGGAGAACGAGGTCGGCGCGCTTACGCGTATGACGGGTATGTTTTCCTCGCGAGGCTACAACATCGACTCGCTGAACGTTGCGCCCACCTACGATCCGGCTGTGTCGCGTGTCACGATCGTTGTGTCGGGTTCGGACGCGGCTATTTCACAACTCAACGCACAACTCGCAAAGCTGGTCGACGTGGTGAATATTCACGACATGACGCTTGGCGAACACTTCGAACGCGAGCTCGTCATTGTCAAACTCAAGCTGGCCACCGGCGGCCTGGCGAAAGCGCTGGTGCTCGCCAAGCAACACGGCGCCGAAATGCTCGATGACGCGCAGGCGAGTTGCACGTTGCAACTGACCGGCAGGGTTGCGGAAGTGGATGCGTTTGTCAAAGCGGCGGCCAGTATCGGCGAATTGTCCGCCGTTGCGCGTAGCGGCAGTGTGGCCGTCTCGAAAGGCGAAGTGATCCTGTCCAGCTACGACGCGCAGCAATTGCTCTCGAGTTAATGGCCTGTGAGCGGTTTTGCGTTTGCCAACAGTCGCCGGCTCGTTATCAAAGTTGGCTCGTCGTTGCTGGTTGCCGACGACGGTGAGCTGGATCGCGACTGGTTGACCGGGCTCGCTATCGACATCGCTGAGTTACATGCCGCTGCTTGCGAAGTACTGGTCGTATCGTCGGGGGCAATCGCCATCGGCAGCAAGGTCCTCGGCATCAGTAAAAAAAAGGCACGGCTTGAAGATCTGCAGGCCGCCGCAGCCGTCGGCCAGGTACAACTTGCGCACGCGTGGCGTGAAGTACTCCAGGAACAGGACATCCGGGCGGCACAGATTCTGCTGACGCCCGGTGATACCGAAGATCGCCGTCGTTTCCTGAATGCGCGTGGCACGCTGGCGCGCTTGCTGGAACGAAGGGTCGTACCCGTAATCAATGAAAATGACACGGTCGCGACGGAAGAGATCCGCTATGGTGACAACGACCGGCTGGCAGCTCGTGTCGCACAACTCGTCATGGCCGACGGCCTCCTGTTGCTGTCGGATGTGGATGGTTTCTACAACGCGGACCCGGGTACGAACAAAGAAGCGCAACACATTCCCGAGATTCTTGGCATTACGCCGGAACTACTCGCGATGGCGGGTGAGACGCGTTCTGCCATTGGCAGCGGCGGGATGGCGACGAAAGTCCAGGCGGCAAAGATCGCCACGCATGCCGGTTGCTCGACAATGATCGCGAGCGGCGTGGTTCATCGCCCCGTACAAAAACTTCGCAACGGCGCACGTTGCAGTATTTTTCGCGCGAGGGGTACGCCCGCCGCGGCACGCAAGCAGTGGCTGGCGGGGTCGCTCACAGTACGCGGTCGCCTGCGAATCGACGACGGTGCCATGAGTGCATTGCGGGACGGCAGCAGCCTGTTGCCGGTTGGGGTACTTGGCGTTGACGGGGCTTTCGAACGCGGCGACGTGGTGGTCATCGCGGCACAGGATGGCAGGGAACTGGGGCGTGGTCTTGCGGAGTACGGATCTTCCGATGCGGCGCGCATCGCCGGTTGTCGCTCGGCAGAGATCGAGAGTCTGCTTGGTTATCGCAGTCGTTCCGTGATGTTGCACAGAGACGAACTGGTATTGTTTGATCGAGATGACTGACGCCGCCAGCAAAACAATGATCGCCTCGGTCATGAACGAGATCGGACACAATGCGCGACGCGCGTTCGCCGCGCTGGCATTGGCGCCGAGCCATGCAAAAAATGCCGCCTTGCAGGCGGCTGCCAGGCAATTGCGCTTGCGTCGAAGCCGAATTCTGGACGCCAACAGGATCGACATGGATGCTGCGCGTGCGAAAGCGTTGTCGGGTGCAATGCTGGACCGGTTGCTGTTGGACGGGAGCCGGATTGAGGCAATGGCAGAAGGACTTGAGGCCATCGTTGCGCTGCCGGATCCGATCGGCAAGGTGCTGGCAGATTGGCAACGTCCGAATGGCCTCTCTATCCAGCGAGTTGCGGTCCCGCTTGGAGTGATCGGCATAATTTACGAGAGCCGGCCCAACGTGACGGCCGATGCATCGGGCTTGTGCATAAAATCCGGCAATGCGGTTATCCTGCGCGGCGGGTCTGAGAGCTTTCATTCGAGTCAGGCAATCTACGCTTGCATGCGCGAAGGTCTGCAGGAAGCCGGGTTGCCGCTGGATGCGGTGCAAATGGTGCCTATGCGTGATCGCGAAGCGGTGGGCTTCCTGCTGTCCAGCATGGCCGGTATGATTGATGTGGTTGTTCCCCGCGGTGGCAAGAGCTTGATCAGGCGCGTGCAGGAAGACGCACGTGTACCTGTCATCGGCCATCTCGAAGGCGTTTGCCATGTGTACGTTCACGGGGAAGCGGATCTCGATATGGCGACGTCAATCGTGCTGAACGCGAAAATGCGCCGTACCGGCATTTGTGGCGCCGCTGAAACGATTCTCGTCGACAAAGACATCGCCGGTGCTGCACTGCCCCTGATTATTGATGCACTCACGAGAGCAGGTTGTGAGATTCGTGGCGACGATGCCGTTGTGGCGGCGGATCCCGCTGTGGTGCCGGCGTCCGAAGATGACTGGTCGCGCGAGTACCTGGATGCCATCGTCTCGATGCGCGTCGTCGACGATCTGCCCGCCGCACTGGCACATATTGGGAAGTTTGGTTCTGGCCACACGGATTGCATCGTGACCAACAACGACGCAGCTGCTCTCGAATTCCTGGGGCGTGTGGACAGCGCAATAGTCCTGCACAATGCATCGACGCAGTTTGCGGACGGCGGCGAGTTTGGAATGGGCGCAGAAATCGGCATTGCGACGGGGCGCATTCATGCGCGTGGACCGGTGGGTGCTGAACAGCTAACGAGTTACAAATATGTCGTACGAGGCGCTGGTCAGACACGGCCTTGACGGCAAAGCACGAATGAAGACATAAGAGAGTGTCCCTCTCGGGCACCTGGTGAGTAATCGATGCAAAGGCAATTGTGGAGACAGACTACGACCTCGCCATCATAGGTGCCGGAATTAACGGTGCCGGTATCGCACGTGATGCTGCGTTGCGTGGTCTGTCGGTCGTCGTATTCGATAAATCGGACGCCTCTGCCGGAACTTCGGCCGCTTCGAGCCGGCTGATCCATGGCGGACTGCGCTACCTCGAATACGGCGAAATTCCACTGGTCTATGAATCTTTGCACGAACGCCGCACCTTGCAACACATCGCGCCGCATCTCGTGCGACCGCTCAGGATCACCATCCCGATTTACCAGGGCGCAAAGCGCGGGCCGCTGCTGATTCGCCTCGGCATGCTGGCTTACGATGCATTGTCGTGGTCAAAGCGCTTGCCACGCCACGACATGCTGAGCCGTGACGAATTGCTTGCGGAAGTCCCCGGTTTGAAGCATGAAGGACTGCGCGGTGGCGCACGTTACTCGGATGCCCAGGTCGCCTTTGTTGAACGTCTCGTGCTGGAGAACCTGCTCGCCGCACGTTCAAACGGCGCGAGTATTCGAACCTGGCATCGGGTAAGCGGCTTCGATATCGGCGATCGACAGATTCGAAAAATTCGCTGGCAGCATGAAGCAGGTGGTGCAAGCGGCGAGTGTTCTGCGAAGGTAGTAGTCAATGCCGCCGGGCCCTGGGTGGATGCCGTACTCGCCACAGGTGGACAGCCGGTGCAAGCATTGATCGGCGGCACCAAGGGTAGTCACATCATCGTCAGCGCATTTGCCGGCGCACCGGCAGATGCCTTTTACGTTGAAGCTGCTGCCGATGGCCGACCCGTATTCATACTGCCGTGGAACGGATTATTTCTGATTGGTACGACAGACATTCGGTTTACAGCATCCCCCGACGAGGTGCACGCGAGCGCCTCGGAGGTTGACTATCTGCTTGACGAAACCAACCGGATTTTCCCGGCAGCAGGACTCACGAGGGCCAGTATCCATTACACGTACGCGGGTGTAAGGCCATTGCCGCGGAAAAAGCGCGGCCCGGAATCGGCCATTACGCGCAAGCATATCATTCTGCAAAATCAGGACCTCGCTACAAACCTTGTTTCGGTTATCGGCGGCAAGCTGACAACCTATCGCAGTCTTGCAGAGCAAACCGTGGATCGTGTGGCCGCAATTCTTGGGCGTGATCTACCGGACTGCCGTACCCGGGAGGCCCGTTTGCCGGGCGGAGGCTCCATAGACACCGCGGAAATATCTGTCACGGCGTTGTCGCAGCTGTCGCCGAATGGTGTCACACGATTGTTATCCTTGTACGGCAGCAGGGCTGCCGATCTTGCATTACTCGCAGCAAATGACGATGAGCTCGCCGTAACACTGGATAAAGACAGGACAGTTCTTGCCGCAGAAGTCGTGTTTGCTATTCGCGAGGAATTTGCACGTTGCCTGGTCGATATAGTGTACCGGCGGATAATGGTCGGGCTGGCTGCCGACCAGGGGCGCTCACTCTACGAGTCGATTGCGAGCCTAGCGGCGCGGGAGTTCACCTGGGATGCCGGGAAAAAAGCACAGGAGTTGAAGATGCTCAATGCCTTCAGCGATGCAAGGCGGAGCTGGCCCGCGTCAGCTTAAAATGTTTCGTACCCTCTAAAAAGGGTTGCCGAAATACTGCAGCTCAATAAATAATTCGCGTCCGCGACCCGGGAAATATCGATAATTGCCAAACGCATAGTCAGCGCGGTCTGCAAAATCCGTATCGGTCACATTATTAAGTCTTAGAGTTGCCATGTAGTGCCTGCCGATGTCAACTGCGGCGCGAAAGTTCCACAAATCATGACCCGGGTACGTAAACAGGTTTTCGGCATCAAGGTAGTACTTGCCTATCGTGGTCCATTGCAGGCTCAATTCAAGCGGCGCCACGGGTATGTAGAAAAACTCTGCACTCGCGAGCAAGCGCGGCGCGGTGTCCACGTCACGACCCGCAACGAAGGTTTCGCCCCGCTCGGCAACCTGGTTGAAGTCGTAGGTGTGATGCGCATAACTTGCATTCAGCGACAGGCGAAATTGCTCGAACGGTGTCGCATTCAGCGCAAGCTCGACACCCCGGTGCCGGCTGCGTCCACCGTTGACGTTAAAGCCCTCGGCATCTCTTAACACGCTGTTCCTCTTGCGCATATAAAATACCGCCGTATCAATTGACCAACGCTCCTGCACCGCACGCAGACCAACCTCGACGCTGCCAATCTGCTCGGATTCGAGATCCGCGACCCGTTGTCCACTCTGCAGCCGATAGAGTTCGGTCATTTGCGGCGCGCGAAAGCCCTGTCCGTAGCTGGCATAGACACTAAAGTTCTGGCTGACGAGGTAATTCAGCCCAAGGCGCGGCGCAAGATCGGTAAAGTCATCGCTGCTATCGGCCGGTCGCGTGTAGAGGCAACCGCCGAATCCACATTCGCTACCGTCGTCTTTCGTATTGCCAACCAGCATACGATTGTCGTAGTCGTACCGGGTATTTTCGAGACGCAGGCCGGCCGTGAGCCGGAGTCGCTCGGAAAGGTCGAACCGTGCCTGGATGTAGGCGGCAAGTGACAGGCTATCGACGGTGTAATCGTAATGTTTGCCAGCCGGCCGGGTTGCCTCGAGGAATGCCGAGCCATCTGCCGGGCCGTCCTGTGTTTCTTTCAAGTAGCTGTCACTCCAGTCGAAATCGAAGCCGGTAATGATGCCGTAGTGCGTCTTGTCGAAACTGGCGAACACCATCGCGCCGAGGCTACTTTGGCCATTTTCTTCAAGCGGTTGACCGGGCAGGAAATGTTGCAGGAACTGCATCGATGAATGCCTGAAGTAGGGCCGCACATCGAGTTCGAAACCGTTCATGGAACGATTCCACAAGGCATAGAGGCGCTGGCTTGCAGCATCTCTGAACGCCTCGGGATTGGCGTTGCTGCGATTTAAGGCCGGATCCTTGTACGCGTCCTTGCCGATGATAAATCCGGCAGTATCCTGATAGAGGTCGGTCGCCGTGAATGCACTGGTGAGCTCACCGCCGAACAGCTCACTTTTATATTTCGCATGCGCCTTGCCCTGACGGTAGCCCGAGTCGGCCCTGAAGCCACCATCTTTTGCGAGGATAAACGACGCACGCCAGGGCTGTTCTGCACGCAACGGGAGTTCGCCACGGAGCCGGTAAAAATCATTGGCGCCGAAATCAATGCCGAGGCTGCCGGTGACGGAATCGCCGGGTTGCGGCATCAATACGTTGATCGTTCCGTGCAACGCATTTGAGCCGTACAGTACGCTGCCGGGGCCACGAATGACTTCAATCGATCTTGCCTGCTCGGTGTCAAGCTCAAACAGCTGGTTCACATTACAGAAGCCGGCCGGACGAGTCGGGATGCCGTCCTCCAGCGTGAGAATTGCACCGCAGGATCCTGCGCCACTCAAGACCGGCGAGCGGATCGCCGCGAGCGATTCCTGGCCGCTGCCGCGGCTTAGCCAGACACCGGGCACGCGGGTTAGCAGTTCATGCAAATGCTGGTGTTCAACGCGCAGGATATCGTCGTGACCCAGACGTTCGACATTGGAATCCTGACGCAGGATGCTGATACCGAGCCGCTGGCTGGTTACGACGATTTCCTCGATGTCGTCGTGCTCGCTCGCGAGCGTTGTCAGCGACGGCGCGATGAGCGCAGTGAACAGGCAGAATGCGGCCCCTCGCGTGATGCTGTTTGCCGTGGGCCGTGACCGCGCCGCAATGAAGAATGTTTTAGCCATAGCCGACCATTATAATGCAGCCACTTTTTCTTATTGGCGATTCTGAATTGTTTTTTCTGCGTGAAGTCCTGATACCTCACTTGTTGATTGCCATCATGGCGTTACTCCCGCAGACGTTGTTGGCGGCCGCCAATGAACCCATGAATGATTCGCCTGGTGCGGACAGACCACGTATTGGCCTGGTGCTGGGCGGTGGCGGCGCTCGCGGTTCGGCGCATATCGGCGTGCTGCAGGAGCTGAAACGCATGCGTATCCCGATCGATGTCATCGTGGGGACCAGCATGGGGGCAGTTGTCGGCGGCCTGTACGCATCAGGCATGACACCGGACGAGTTGCAGGAGCTCATCAATACGCTCGACTGGAAAAACGCGCTCAGCGATGGTGGTTCGCGGGGTGATCTGAGCTTTCGGCGCAAAGAGGACGACGAGGATTTTCCGATTCGGTTCGAGGTCGGTATTCGGAACGGCAAGTTGCAGCTGCCGCAAGGCGTCATCCAGGGGCAGCAACTTGATCTGGTACTGCGCGAACTGACGATTAACGCGTCGCAAATACGCGATTTCGACGACCTGCCCATTCCGTTTCGGGCGGTGGCCTCGGACCTCGTGACGGGTGAAGCCTACGTGATGGGAGACGGCGATCTCGCGCTGGCCTTGAGAGCCAGTATGTCGGTGCCGGGAGCATTTACGCCCGTTGATATCAATGGCCACCTGCTGGTCGATGGCGGACTGGTCGGCAACCTCGCCATCAGCGTCATGCGGGAACTGGATGTCGACGTGATTATCGCGGTGAATGTCGAGTTTCCCCTGTATTCAAAAGACGATTTGCTCTCGGCGGTGGATATTTCCGAACAGGTCCTGACGATCCTGATTCGCAAGGAGACGCAACGGCAAATCGAATTACTCGGCAGCAACGACATACTGATACAACCCGACCTGGGAACCTTCGCATCCACCAATTTTCTCGATACGGCAGAAACTATCGAGCCCGGGATCGAGGCGGCACAGGCAGCGGCGGATAAGCTGGCACGTTACTCAGTCAGTGAAGTTGAGTACGAGCACTTCCTGGCCGCACAGGGCGCACTGTCCATGCCGGACGAAACCATCGACTTCATCATGGTTAAACATGATGCACGGGTATCGCCACAGTTGCTTGAGCGACGCATGCAATTGCAGGTGGGGGACAAGGTTGACGTCAAGGCTCTGTCTACGGAAGCGAATCGCCTGTATGGCCTGCAGGTATTCGAGAAAGTGGGCTACCAGCTGGTAGACGAGGGCGACAGCCTGGGTGTGGTGTTTTCCGCTACCAGCAAACGCTGGGGACCGACATTCCTGCGCTTTGGTCTCGCGATTGAAGACGATTTCGAAGGCTCTACATCGTTCAATCTCGCAACCCGGATCTGGCGGCCCGCTATTAATGAACTCGGTGCGGAATGGCGCAGCGATATCAGGCTCGGCACCGATCCGCTTGTTTCCAGCGAGTTTTATCAGCCCCTTAGAATGGATTCGCGAATATTTGTGGCGCCGCATATCAACATTGGGCAAGGCAACATCGGTGCTTTTGAAGGGGAGAAAAATGTCGCGCGCTATCGCGTCAGCGAAGCGAGTTTTGGGCTCGATATCGGCGCTGAGTTTGGTACCTATGGTGAGTTTCGGATAGGTGCTTACCGTGGCGCGGGCAAGGCGCGCGTCAAGATAGGCGATCCTCTTGCCGAAAACTTTGATTTTGATCTAGGCGGCATCCTGAGTTCATTCAATATCGATACGCGCGATTCCGCGCGCTTTCCACGTTCGGGCACGCAAGGAGAAGTTATTCTGGACCTATCGCGCGCGAGCCTCGGCGCTGATCGGGACTATGAAACGGCGGAGTTTAATTTCGACTCATCGTTTAGCCGGGGACGTCATACACTCACGCTTGGGCTGCAGTTCGGCAGCGCACTGAATACCTCGAGCGAATTGCAGGACTATTTCGCGCTGGGCGGGTTTCTGCGCATGTCGGGGCTCGAGCGTGGCCAGTTGCGCGGCCCATATGCGGGGCTCGCTCGAGTCGTTTACTACGGGCGAATTGGTAGTACGGCGGGCGCTTTACTCGAAGTGCCGGTATACCTTGGTGCATCGGTTGAGGCCGGTAATGTCTGGGGCAGTAGTGAAGACGTGGCCGTCAATGACCTGTTAATGAACGGCAGCCTGTTCATCGGTCTCGATACCTATTTCGGCCCCGTGTACCTCGCGGCCGGACTCAGCGAAGGTGGCGGAACCAATTTTTACCTGTTCGTCGGCGCAACACCGCGTTAGCCGCGCAGGCCCCTGGCACGGACTACTCACGAATAGGCCGTGCTAGCGCGTCAGTTTTTCGAGTACCTGGGTCGGCGAATCCGACGTTCGATAGTAGCCGTGGCGCAGCGCCATTTTTTCAAACGCAGCGTCGCGCTCCGCTTCGCTGGGATACCAGTGCAGGCGCTCCCAGTCATTGCCGAGCACATTTCTCAGCGTGTCGTTGGCGGGCAGCGTGACGCGAATGCCAAAGCGACGTTCACGACCGGCAAGCGCCGGGTCAACGAGGTTGTGTTGGTGATAAAAATCCATAAAGAAGATTCCTGGCGAGACTGCGGCGCAGTATACCGAAAGCAGGCTTGCCTATTCAGGCTTGACGCCCCCGGTCGGCAGCGCCTTCGCGGTCTGCCCAGCCAAGCAGGCGGCGCGTGACGAACAGGTACAGGGGTTTTACGGTGTTTTTTGCGAGCCGCGAGGGCCAGGACGGGTTCTCAAGAATCTTGTGTTCGCGCCGCGTGAGCGCACCAGCGCAGTAGGTCCGCTTGTGCTTCAAGAGGTGGCGCAGATCTTCGTACGCAAGCGCTCGAAAAATACGTCCCCGCGTGCGACTGCTGAGCGCCAGCTGAAAATCGATGAACGCCGGTCGCTCGTCAGCCCGGACCAGGATATTGGGCTCTTTCGCAAGATCGTTGTGCACTACATTCAAGGCATGGAGACGTCGCAAGAGATGGGCCGCGAGCCGAAAGAATTCAGGCTCGCGTGGTCGTGCCTCTTGTAAAGGCAGACCAGCGATGTAACCGCGTTCCAGCGTCTCCGGCGTGACCGACAGCAGCTCGGGCACCCC
>DDIS01000048.1:0-163 GCA_002338615.1 Proteobacteria bacterium UBA1844
AGTCCCCCTCGCCCAGCCACCCGCAGCTTGGTCGCGAACATGGCCTCAGTGTACGTCTCCAGGTCAGACCGCCGCCCGGCACCGCACACCGACTTTAAAAGTACTCTGACCCTTTATTTTCAGCGCCAACGCCGCCGCGCTGCTGAGGGTGGCTGGGCGAGGG
>DDIS01000048.1:339-25401 GCA_002338615.1 Proteobacteria bacterium UBA1844
AAACAGTCACCGGAGCGCGGCCGCCTTGCGCAAATGCCTTGCGCAAACGCCTCGCGCCGATGCCTTGCGCAGATGCCACGCGCCGATGCCACGCGCGGATTTCAGAACGCGGTGGCCGCGAACCAAAACCTACATGCCGGGGTAATTCGGCCCCCCGCCACCCTCTGGCACTGTCCAGACGATATTTTGCAGCGGATCTTTGATGTCGCAGGTTTTGCAGTGCACGCAGTTTTGCGCGTTGATCTGGAAGCGCTTCTTGCCGCCCTCCTCGACTACCTCGTAGACGCCGGCCGGACAATACAACTGCGCCGGCTCGCCGTATTTGGGCAGGTTATAGTCTATCGGAATTGCCGGGTCTTTCAGCAGCAGGTGTGAGGGCTGGTCTTCCTCGTGAAAGGTGCTTGAGAGGAATACCGATGACAGGATATCGAAGCTGATCTTGCCGTCGGGCTTCGGGTAGTTGATCGGCGCCGCATTCTTCGCATCGACAAGTGACTCGTGATCGGGCAGGCGGTTGTGCCAGGTAAACGGCAGTCTGCCGAAGAATATGTTCTGGTCGACAAAAGTAAATGCGGCGCCGAGGAATGTTCCCAGCTTGTGCAAGGCGGGTGTGAAATTGCGGCCGTGATGCAATTCGTCGTGTAGCCAGGACGCGTTTACGTTTTGTTCGAAATCGGCGAGTTCTTCCTGGCCGGCACTTCCGGCGGCCAGCGATTTGTGCACCGATTCAGCGGCGAGCAGTCCGGACTTGATCGCTGTATGTGCACCTTTGATGGTCACGCTGTTCAGAAAGCCAGCATCGCAGCCGACCAGCATCCCCCCTGGAAACGCCAGCTTCGGTAGCGACTGCAGGCCACCTTTGTTGACGGCCCGGGCGCCGTACGCTATGCGCTTGGCGCCTTCCAGGTAGTGGCGTATTTTCGGATGGTGCTTCCAGCGCTGAAACTCGTGATACGGCGACAAGTGGGGGTTGCGGTAATTCAATGCAACGATCAGGCCGAGAAACACCTGATTGTTCGCGGCGTGGTACACAAACCCGCCGCCGTCGGTGTGGTTGTCGAGTGGCCAACCCAGGGTATGAACAACCGTACCCTCCTCGTGCAGCGCCGGATCGATCTCCCAGATTTCCTTGATGCCGAGTCCGTAGTGTTGCGGATCTGCATTGGCGCGCAAATCAAACTTGCGCATCAATTGTTCCCCAAGATTGCCACGGCACCCCTCGGCAAAAATCGTGTATTTGCCGCGTAACTCGTAGCCTCTCTGGTACGACGACTTGCGTTTACCGTCCTTGCCAATCCCCATGTCACTGGTTGCGACACCGGCAACGCAGCCATTGTCGTCGTACAAGACTTCTGCGGCCGCGAAACCCGGGAACACGTTCACTCCGAGTGCCTCCGCCTGTTCTGCCAGCCACTGGCACAGGCGACCAAGGCTGATAATGTAGTTGCCTTTATTGTGCATGGGCCGCGGTACAAACAGGTTGGGTACGCGGATTGCCCTGGCCTCGCCTGTCAGGTAATGCACGACATCACCGGTAACGGCCGTTGCGAGTGGCGCGCCTCGCTCCTTCCAGTCCGGAAACAGTTCTGCCAGCGCCTTCACGTCGAAACAATTGCCCGACAGGATATGCGCACCAATTTCCGATCCTTTTTCAAGCACCACTACCGAGAGTGACGAATCCAGCTGCAGCAATTTGCAGGCAGCGGCAAGTCCCGCAGGCCCGCCACCAACGATGACGACATCAAATTCCATGGATTCGCGTGTTTCGTTTTCGCTCATAGCTCTTCCGGATGGTTGCTCGGCAGCACAAGCCGTGCGGCTTAGGGTAATCTTGCCACGCCGATCCCGTAACGCAAAACCCGACAGCTGTGGGTCGCGGCGGCATTCGAACAAAGACAGCTTGCAAAGGACCTCAATTGGGAATCCGTACGGCCTGGGAACATTGCCTGAAATCGGGCACGCACGAGCGCGACGACGCACAGGAAGCGCTGGTGGCGAAGCTCGACGACCTGCAACGGCGGCTGGTCGCCGCGGAATCAAGACGAATTAGCATGCTCGTGCGCTGGCGGGCGCGGTCGGTACCGCCGGTCAGGGGGCTTTACATCTGGGGCGGAGTCGGCGGCGGTAAAACGTTTCTGATGGACCTTTTTTTCGCAACGCTGCCAGTCAAACAAAAGAAGCGTATTCATTTTCATCACATCATGCGCGACGTGCATGCGCGGCTGGCAGGTTTACATGACGTCGCTGACCCGCTAAAGCGTGTCGCTGCCGAAATGGCGCGTGACATCAGCGTGCTTTGTTTCGATGAGTTTTATGTCAACGACATCGGTGACGCGATGATCCTCGCCGGTCTGCTACAGGGATTGTTCGAAAATAACGTGACGCTGATTGCAACCTCAAATTCGCAGCCGGACGACTTGTACAAAGACGGCTTGCAGCGTAGCCGGTTCCTGCCCGCGATCGAACTTCTCAACACCCATACGACCGTGGTCGAGCTGGATACCGGTACTGACTACCGCATGCGCATGCTGGAGAAAGCCGGCACCTGGCTGACGCCCGACGACGCCGCTGCCGATGCCAGGCTGGCACAGCTGTTTCGTGAGTCTGCGGCGAGCCAGGTGCAGTCGGCCACGGACCTTGATGTGAATGGCCGTCCGATTCGCGTACGAAAGCGCGCTGAAAGTATCGCCTGGTTCGACTTCGACGCGCTCTGTGAGGGCCCTCGCAGCCAGACCGACTACATCGAGATTGCCCGCTGGTTCCCGACCGTGCTGTTGTCCGGCGTGCCGCAATTTGCTGCCACCGACGGCGACCCGGTACGACGATTTATTGCGCTTGTCGATGAATTCTATGATCGACAGGTGAAGTTGGTCGCCTCTGCGGCGTGCGATGTGGCGGATCTGTACCCCGGCACGCAGCATGCGTTCGAGTTCGAACGCACAAAAAGCCGGCTGATCGAAATGCAATCAAATGACTACCTTGCGCTGGAACACCTTGCTTGACTATTGCTTGCACCAGGAACAGTGGTTACTGTTGGCTTTCTAACCCCTTGACCCAGACATTGATACCCGATTGCCGTGAAAAATGAACTGATACTTGAAAACTTCATGCCCTACAAGCTGTCACGACTGTCCAGCACGGTCAGTACGACGGTGGCGCGCGCCTACGACAAGGAATTTGGCCTGTCGATCCCGGAATGGCGTGTAATAGCGATTTTGGGACGGCATCCGGGCATGTCCGCCGTCGAAGTTGCAGAACAGACATTCCTTGACAAGGTCGCAGTCAGTCGGGCCGTCACCAAGCTGATAAGGTCCGGGCGCATTGATCGCGAGTTCGCCGACGCGGATCGACGACGTTCCATTCTCAATCTTTCCGAGAAAGGACGCGCGGTGCACGATGGCGTCGCCGAACTTGCCCTGACCTTCGAACGCCAGTTGCTCGAGGTTCTGAATGCCGACGAAATAGCGAGCCTTGACGGCTTGATGGATCGCCTGCTCGAGAAAGCAAAGACACTTTAACACCGCACGAACAATAGTATTAATCCCTGCATTGTTGTATAACCCGCGCGCCGTTTCCCGGCCGGAGCTAGAACCCAAGTGAGCAATCAAGCATTACGCCGCGACAGTGACGCCAAAGAGCGCATTCTCGAAGCGATCGTCGCAACGCGCGTCAAGAGCACAGTGCTGAAAAGCCGTGCCCAGATTAAGCGTTACCTAAGCCTGTATTTCGCCGATGTGCCCGTTGAAGACCTGATCGGTCGCTCGGAACAGGTGATGGCACAGATTGCGCTCGATCATCTCGAGATCGCAGCCGCACGCAAGAAAGGACAGGTTTGCCTGCGGATCTTCAACCCGACCGAAAAGAAACACGGCTATTTATCAAATTATACGATAGTCGAAATGGTGAACGACAACATGCCGTTCCTGGTCGATTCGGTTGCCGCAGCAATTGCGCGGCAGGATCTTGCCGTGCATATCACCGTGCACCCTGTAATCCGCATTGCGCGCGACAAGCGTGGCAACCTGCTTTCGGTAGAAAACCGGGAAGACAAGAAAGGGCAACCGGAATCGTTCATTCGCTTTGCGATTGATCGTGAAATAAACCCTCAGCAATTGAAATTGCTGGATCACGAGATCAGACGTGTACTCACGGATGTGCGCGTAGCGGTACGTGACTGGCCCGCGATGCGAAGCAAAATGGCCGAGGCGCGCGACAGCCTCAAGAACGGTCCAGCCGGTATTGACGATGAAGTACGCAGCGAATCGCAGGCACTGCTCGACTGGATGATCGATGACCGCTTTACTTTCCTCGGCTATCGGGAATACAGGCTTGTCCGGGAAAAACAACGGATTTTCCTGGACTCCGTACCCGGGAGCGGCCTCGGCGTGCTTGCACACGACGAACGCGGCGGCAAGCGCACGGAACTGACCACGGAAATGCGTCGCCTGAGCCGCAGCAAGGACTGGCTCATCATTACCAAGGCCAATTCACGGTCAACAGTGCATCGCCGTGCCTATCTGGACTACGTCGGCGTGAAGATCTATAACGAAAAAGGTGAAAACACGGGCGAACATCGATTTATTGGATTGTTCACCTCCGCAGCCTATAGCGAGACACCGCGCCACATTCCGCTGCTGCGCCTCAAAGTGCAAAAAGTACTGCAGCGGAACCGGGTCGACCCGTCCGGCCACCGCGGCAAGGCGTTGTTGCACATCCTCGACACTTTTCCGCGCGACGAGCTATTCCAGAGTACCGTCGCCGACCTGACCCGTACCACGCTTGGCGTCCTTAACCTGCAGGAACGACAGCGTGTAAGGTTCTTCCTGCGCCGGGACGCGTTCCGGCGCTTTTTCTCCTGCCTGGTGTATGTCCCGCGCGAAAAATATACGACGGCAGTGCGCCTCAAAATTGAAGCGATCCTGACCAAAGCGTTCAATGGCACATCGGTTGAATCCAGTGTACAGATTTCCGATTCGCCACTGGCGCGCGTGCATTTTATCGTGCGCACCGCACCGGTTGAACGTCCACGAATCAGTATCAATGCAATCGAGCGAGACATTTCTGCTGTTGTCATCACCTGGACCGACAAGATGCGAGCCGCATTGCTGGAAAAATTTGGCCAGGATGAAGGCTTCAGACTGTATCGGAGCTATGGTCAGGTATTCCCCGCCGGATACCAGGAAGCGACATCACCTGCCGACGCTTGTAGCGATATCGAACGCATCGACGAGATGCGTGCCAAGGGACAGCTGCAAACCGTCAAGCTCTACCAGGCCGAGGATCGTGAGCCGGGCCATATGCAGTTCATCATCTACAGCGACGAAGCGCCGCTCGGCCTGTCTGATGCGTTGCCGGTACTCGAGAATATGGGTGTTAGCGTATTTACCGAGCACCCTTACGAGTTGCGCCTCAAAGATAACGACGCGTTCTGGATCCAGGACTTTCAACTGCAGCATGAAAGTAACGCCGAATTTGATATTACTGCCGTGGCCAGCCGTTTTGAAGAATGCTTTGTTCGCGTTGCGGCAGGCGACGTGGAAGACGATGGCTTGAACCGTCTCATAATTGCTGCCGAACTCAGCTGTCGCCAGGTCGCTTTGTTGCGATGCTATGCAAAGTACCTGCAACAACTTGCAATGCCGTTCAGTCAGTCCTACATGGAAGACGTGCTCGTGGCGCATGCCGGCCTGGTACGCCTGCTTGTTCGTCAGTTCGAGCTCCAGTTCGACCCGGCACTGAAAGCCGACGCACGCCAACGTGATCTCGACGATCTCCTGCCACAGATCGCGCGAGCGGTGCAACGCGCTCGCAACGTCGACGAAGACCGGATACTGAATGCATTTGTCAGCGTGATAAGCGCGAGCCTGCGTACCAACTATTACTTGAGAAATGAAGATGGAGGACTAAAACCCTGTATTTCGGTGAAGCTGAATCCGAAACAGATGCGCGAAGTTCCGCTACCGAAACCCACGTTCGAAATCTTCGTGTACTCGCCGCTGGTTGAGGGCGTGCATTTGCGGGCTGGTGAAATTGCTCGTGGCGGCCTGCGTTGGTCAGACCGGCGCGAGGATTTTCGAACCGAAGTACTTGGGCTGTTAAAAGCGCAAGTCGTGAAGAATACGGTCATCGTTCCGACGGGCGCCAAAGGCGGCTTCTTTTGCAAACGCATGCCGGCCGGCGACCGGGACGTCATCCTCGCCACGGGTATCGAATGTTACAAGACATTCATTCGCGGATTGCTCGATATCACGGACAATGTAGTTGAGGGCAAAGTGATAACGCCGCGCAATGTGGTACGCCGGGACGGTGACGATCCGTACCTCGTCGTTGCCGCCGACAAGGGCACCGCGACTTTCTCCGATATTGCCAACGGTATCTCCGCAGAATACAACTTCTGGCTCGACGATGCGTTTGCATCCGGCGGTTCGGCGGGTTACGACCACAAGAAAATGGGAATTACGGCGCGCGGTGCCTGGGAGGCTGTAAAACGCCATTTCCGTGAACAAGGCATCAATACTCAAAAGGAAACTTTTACTGTAGCCGGAATTGGGGATATGAGTGGCGATGTGTTCGGTAATGGCATGTTGTTATCGCCCAAAATCAAGCTTGTTGCCGCATTCAATCACATGCATATCTTTCTTGATCCGGACCCCGACCCTGCCGCGAGTTTTCGTGAACGCAAGCGATTGTTCAAGAAGAGTCGCTCCGGGTGGGACGATTACAATGAAATCCTGATTTCGAAAGGCGGCGGCGTTTTTTCACGAAAGGCGAAAGTTATCCGCTTGAGTCGCGAAGTTCGCAAACTACTCGATACGGACGAGACATCGCTGCAGCCCGACGAGCTGATCCGGCTGGTGTTGAAAATGCAGGTTGACCTGCTGTGGAACGGCGGCATCGGCACCTATGTGAAAGCGAACAGCGAAAGCCACACGGACGTTGGCGATCGCAGCAACGACAATGTCCGGGTGAATGCCAGCAACTTGCGCTGCAGGGTTATAGGCGAAGGTGGCAATCTCGGCCTTACACAATTGGCACGTATTGAATACAGTATTGGTGGCGGCCGTATCAACGCTGATTTCATCGACAACTCGGCGGGTGTCGATAGTTCCGATCGCGAAGTTAATATCAAGATTCTTCTAAGCGATGTAGAGACGCAAAAGGAACTGACGCGTTCGAAGCGTAATGAATTGCTCGCATCGATGACTAATGATGTTGCCGAACTTGTGCTGCGCACCAATTATCTGCAGACGCAGGCCATCAGCATGAGTGAAATTCAGTCCGTCGAGCGTATCGACGAAACTGCGCGCCTGATCACCAACCTCGAGCGCACGGGCCTCCTGAATCGCGCACTCGAGTACCTTCCCGAAGATTCTGAAATAGAGGATCGGCGCGCGCGCAAGCTCGGCTTCACGCGCCCTGAACTTGCTGTTGTACTGAGCTACGCAAAGATTGATTTATACGATGGCTTGATTGCATCAAACGATTCACTGGAAGATTTTCTGCGCATTGAACCGCTGCGCTATTTTCCCGCCGTACTCCGTCGTCGCTATGCGGACTTGTTGCCCGGTCATCGTTTGAGCCGACAGATTCTCGCCACGCTCCTCGCGAATGACATAGTCAATCGAATGGGTCCATCGTTCGTGCGGCGTATTCAGGTAGACACGAACGCGGATGTCGTCACTATTGGCCGTGCCTACACGGTGGCGAGACACATCATCAAGGCGCGCGGCCTGTTTGAAACGATCGAGGCTCTGGACTCCAAAATTCCCGCTGCCGCGCAAATGTCGATGATGTTCGAAGTAAGCCGTACGATGCGACACGTTTGTTACTGGCTAATCGAACGTTTTGGCGAAAATCTTGAGATCGAGGCAGCAGTGGAACGCCTGAAGGAGCGCATGACCGCGATATACACACGAACCGGGTCGATCATGTCCACCTCGGCGCGCGAACGGCACCAGAACGCAGCAGACAAGTTCATTGGCATGGGCGTACCGGACAAGCTCGCGCACAGGATGTCGTCTTTGTTGCTCACGCGTGCGGCGCTGGATATTGCCGACCTGGCTGCATCGCACAACCGGGATGTGATGGAGTCCGCGAAGGTGTATTCATCGTTCAACGAAAGCCTGGGCCTGTACTGGCTGCACACGAGCGTCGAGGACTTGCGTGTCCAGGGGCGCTGGCAGGCGATCGCACGCAGCAACCTGCGCGAAGAATTTTTCCACATCCGTCGCGAGTTGGCGGCGAAACTGCTGTCGAAACGCAGCGAGCGCGAAGTCGGCGTACGCGTCGATGAATGGCTTGCCAGCCATGACGACGCGGTGACGCGCTTCAAGAAGATGATCGAAGAAATGAAATTACGAAGTGAGGTGGATTTTGCTACGCTGACCGTCGCTTCCCAGGAGTTGCGCGCGCTTGTTTCTTCCTGAGGCTAGCGCGTGAAAAGTATCAGTATCGAAGCACTATTCAACCCATCCGAACGGGAGAACAAATGGCAGGCAAGCTTGTATTGTGCCGGCACGGACAGAGTGACTGGAATCTAAAGAACCTTTTCACGGGCTGGACGGATGTTGACCTGACTGCGAAGGGCATCGACGAAGCCAAAGATGCCGGCCGACTGCTCGCCGAACTCGGCTACGAGTTCGATATCGCTTACACGTCAGTGTTGAAGCGCGCCATCCGTACGCTCTGGTTGATACTCGATGAAATGGATCGTATGTGGATACCGGTAGTGCGCGACTGGCGCTGGAATGAACGTCACTACGGAACCTTGCAGGGTCTGAACAAGGCGGAAACAGCGGCACAGTATGGCGACGAGCAGGTGCACATCTGGCGTCGCAGTTACGATATACCGCCACCGGCGCTGCAACCGAACGATGATCGTCACCCGGCCCACGACCCGCGCTACGCCGGGATAGACAATCTGCCCGATTCCGAGTCACTCGCAATGACGCTGGAGCGCGTGGCACCCTGCTGGCACGAGGTGATCGCGCCGCAATTAAAATCCGGCAGGAACGTTCTGGTCGCGGCGCACGGCAATAGTCTGCGCGCACTGATCAAGATGCTGGACAACATTTCCGACGCAGACATCACTGGCTTCAATATCCCGACCGGCGTGCCGATTGCTTACGAATTCGACGAATACTTGAATTCAATGGGTCGCGAATTCCTGGGCGATGCCGACGCCATCGCCAAGGCAACGGCCGCTGTAGCGGCGCAGGGATCGGCAAAGTGATGTTTGCACTCGGCGATCGCTCGCCGGTGCTCGAAGGCGCAGGTCATTTCATTGCCGACAATGCAACCGTAGTGGGTAGCGTGCGCATCGCGGAACATGCCAGTATCTGGTTTAACTGTGTGCTGCGTGGCGATAATGACTGGATTGAGATCGGTACGCGCAGCAATATCCAGGACGGTAGCGTGCTGCACACGGACCCGGGGCTACCCCTGCTCGTAGGCCGCGGCGTAACCGTCGGTCACAAGGTGATGCTGCACGGCTGCACCATCGGTGACAACAGCCTGATCGGCATCGGCAGCACCATTCTGAACCGGGCCAGGATCGGTGCGAATTGCATGGTTGGCGCGCATTCGCTGGTAACCGAGGGCAAGGAGTTTGCGGACGGGACCCTGATACTGGGCGCACCGGCAACTGCCGTGCGGGCTCTAAGCGACGATGAGATCAACCTGATGCGCAAATCGGCTGATTCCTATGTTGAGAACGCCCGGCGTTTCAGCACAGCACTCGTTGCGATTTGAACTGGCAGGCCTGCATCATGCGATGCAGGTTGATGCATCAGGGAACACCACCAGGCCGATCGTCGTGTGGGCCCTGACCAGCCCTGGCTAACTTTGCGACTTCGGGTCCGACCTGTGCTTCACGCGGTCAGGATCGACTACCCGCACCAGCCCTTCCTGGCTCGTGCTGGCCACGAGGCGCCCGTCGTCGGCAAAGAACTGGCCGCGTGAGAAGCCACGTGCGCCCGACGCGTTCGGGCTGTCAATTGCGTACAAGTGCCAGCGATCCATACGTAGTTCACGATGGAACCAGAGCGCATGGTCCAGGCTCGCCATGATGACGTTGTCGGCCACGTAGGACAGCTGATGCGGCAACGTGCTCGCGCCCAGCAGTTCGTAGTCGGAAACGTACGCCAGCAGATTCTGGTGCAACGTAGGGCTATCCGGTAGTTCATCCACCGCACGAATCCATACATAGGATTCCGGTGGCAGCTTTTTGCGCTCCGTGAAATTGATTGGCCGCACGGGCCGAAACTCGAACGGCCGTTTTTCAGTGAGGAAACGGCGTAACTTCATCGGCACTCCCGCTGGCAAATCACGCGCGAGTTCATCGAGAGCCCTCAGTTTTTCGGGGCCCGGCACGTCCGGCATGCTTGCCTGGTGCTCCAGTCCGGCTTCGGCAACCTGGAACGACGCAGCAAGATTCAGAATGGGCCGACCATGCTGGATTGCCACGACACGGCGGTTGGAAAAGCTGCCACCGTCTCTCGAGCGATCCACTTCGTACACGATCGGTGAGGCATTATCTCCGCGGCGCAGAAAATACCCGTGCAGCGAGTGTGCAACCCGCCCCTCGACGGTTAGCTGCGCCGCGGAAAGCGCCTGCCCCAACACCTGGCCACCGAACACCTGTGGGCTGCCCAGGTCGCGACTGTCGCCGCGAAAAATATTGTCCTCGATCTGCTCCAGTGTCAGCAGCGCGATCAGATCTTCAAGTACCGGATGCAAGGTTTTCTACCCTAATCCGCGGTGCGGCCGCCATCGACCCGTATCCCGGTACCGCTGACAAACATCGAATCGTCGCTCGCAAGAAACAACACGACTTTCGCCACATCCACCGGCTCGCCGAGGCGACGAGCCGCCGACTGCGCGATACAGTGGTCCCTGAGTTCCCTGTTCCTCTGAAATACATCTCGGCTGGCAGGTGCCATGATGGCACCGGGCTGCACGTAGTTCACCGTAATCCCGAATTCACCTGTCTCGGCGGCTAGAGCCCGTGTGATAGCCGCGAGATCCCGTTCCGAGCGCAAGAATGCCTCCGCGCCATCGATCGCGAACAGGCTACGCAGAAAGCCGATGTTAATGATCCGCCCCGCCGGGCTTTTCTTCAGATGCTTGAGCGACGCCTGGTACACGGCCAACGTCAGTTCGGCGCGCTTCCTGAGCAGCTCTTCGAGCGTCGCGCTGCTATCTGTGATCAGTTCGGCGCCGCGCAACGGATAGTCACAAACCAGGATATCGATGCCGCCCAGTTTACCGGCCGCGGCTGTAACCATCGCGGCCTGGCGCGCCGGGTCGCGCAAATCCGCGACCATGCCATCAATGCCTTTAATAGACTTGAAGTGCTGCTCCACCCCGCTGACATTGACGTCAACCGCAAGAACCTGCGCACCGTGTTTGCGCAAGGTACGCGCGACTGCCTCACCAATTCCGTCAGCGGCATTGATTACCAGTGCGTTCAGGCCGTACAAGCGCAGGGCTTCGCCCATGCCTACTCCTTCTGTTCCAGCGGGCTTGTGTCAGTCAGGGAATCGATAGTCCGCAAACTGTTTGCGTAAATCCAGTTTTTTTATCTTGCCGGTTGCAGTCAATGGCAGCTCATCGATAAAAGCAACATCATTGGGAATCCACCAGCTGACTACCTTGTCGTTGAAGAATTCCAGTAATTCCTGTTTGCCAGGGTTCGCATTTTCTTTCCGCACAACAACGAGCAAAGGTCGTTCACCCCATTTTTCATGCGCGATTCCTATTACCGCGGCAGACGCGACGGACGGGTGGCTCATGATGACATTTTCAAGCTCAATCGAGCTGATCCATTCGCCGCCAGACTTGATCACGTCCTTGGTTCGATCTGTGATCGTAACAAATCCTTCTGCATCGATAATCGCGACGTCGCCCGTACCAAACCAGCCGTCAGCGGTGTGCGACTCCGAATTTCCTTCCAGCTTGAAATAGTCGCTGCAGACCCATGGCCCGCGCACCTGCAATGCGCCATAGGATTTGCCATCCCAGGGCAGTTCCCTGCCTTCGTCGTCCATGACCCTGAGTTCGCAGCCAAACAAACCACGCCCGGCCTTGACGCCAATATCCAGCTTTTCTTCGGGGCTCAGCAACTCCATGCCGGCCTTCAGGGTATTGACGGTGCCAACCGGGCTCATTTCCGTCATACCCCACCCTTGCCGTACCTCCACCCCGTGCCGATCACGAAATGCCTCGATCATCATGCGCGGTACCGCAGCACCGCCGATAATCGTGCGCTCCAGCTTGTCGAGCCGTTTGCCCGCCTTTTCGGTGTACTGCAACAGCGCGAGCCAGACGGTCGGCACGCCAAGGGCAAGGTTCACGTCTTCGCTATCCATGAGTCTGTAGAGCACCTCTCCGTCTGCCATTTTCGGTCCTGGCAGCACGAGCTTGGCCCCACACATAGCCGCCGCGTAAGGCACACCCCAGGCGTTCACATGGAACAGCGGCACGACCGGCAAAACACTGTCGCGACAGGACAGGCCCATTACATCCGGTGCGAGTACCGCATAGGCATGCAGCAACGTGGAACGATGCGAATACAGCACACCCTTCGGGTCGCCGGTTGTGCCCGATGTGTAGCACAACGCGGATGCGGCGTTTTCATCGAGATCCGGCCACTCGTAGTCGCTCTTTTCAGCGGCGATAAAACTCTCGTAACAATGTACATTTTCAAGATTCGTCGCCGGCATGTGTGCTTCGTCAGTCAGGACGACCACTCCCTCGAGTCCCGTCACTTGCGCTGCCAGCTTTTCGAGCAACGGCATGAACAACGGATCAATGAACAGCCAGCGATCCTCGGCGTGATTCAAAATGAATATCAGTTGCTCCGGAAACAGGCGAGGATTAATTGTGTGACAAACGAAGCCCGCACCGCTGACGGCATAGTAGATTTCGAGATGCCGATGATCGTTCCATGCCAGCGTCGCAACCCGGTCACCTTGCTTGAGCCCGAGCCGGCCAAGCGCATTCGCCAGTTGCCTCGCCCGGCCGATTACTGTGCCCCAACTGGTTCTATGCAATGGATCATCAACGGTAACCGACACGATCTCCCGCTCATGATGGAAACGATCAGCGTGTCTGGCTATGGATGAAATCAGCAACGGCCGATCCATCATTAGTCCATTCATCGTTATCTCCTTAATCTTTCCCTGGTTCCGGGTTACCACTTGGAATCTACCAGATTTTCGAGGCGCCAGGAGCGCGCAACGTAGCAACGAATGAGGCGAGAATGTCCCACATCGAGCCTGTTTGGCTTTAGTGCACAGAACCCGAGGAATTTATGCTGGAAGTGCTGTCCCGACGGGATAAGCGGCCAATTGTGCCGCAGATCGCAGTCCTGCGGGCTTTTGCAACACCAGCGCAGTCGCGCTTACGCGCCGTCGAAGAAATACATGCCCAGCGTTTCGGCAATACACGCCGGCTTGCGCGCGCCTTCCACCTCGATGCGAATCTCGGATGTGAGCAGGAGTGCCCCGGCACGTCGCCGCGCTTGCAGCACCGTCGCGCGTGCCCGGACCCGGTCGCCGGCCTGAACCGGCGTGTAAAAGCGCACCTTGTTGACGCCAAAATTAATCGCCCGGGTCAGGTTCTTGATTTCCACAAAATCGCCGGTGAGGTTCGGGATCAGGGCCAGCGTCAGGTAGCCATGTGCGATCGTCTTGCCGTCCGGCATTTCTCGCGCAGCACGCTGCGTATCGACGTGAATCCACTGGTGGTCCGCAGTCGCTTCGGCAAATTGGTCAATACGGTGCTGATCGATAACCGCCCAGTCAGACAGCCCGACTTCCTGTCCTTCCAGCGCTTTGGCATCGTCGATAGTCCTGATTACATGCAATTCGAGCTTCCATTAATACGGCGAACGGGCCGCGCCGCTAGAAAAACACACATACAGCGATGGCCGCAAGTGTTAAGTTCTGGTCGCATGGAAAAAAGCCCAGCAATCCGTATTGAAAACGCAGGGCGGGTTTACGCGGTGCTTCTGGCTGCGGGCAGGTCGCGCCGTTTCGGCAGTGCCAAGCAACTTGCAAAATTCCGGGGCGAAAGCCTGGTCCGGCGCAGTGCCCGTATCGCACGGGAGGTCTGCGGTGACCGGACGGCTCTCGTTGCCGGGTTTCGTGCCGACGAGGTAATCGAAGCGGCCGGTGGTTACTGTGCCATTACCCTGGTAAATGAAGACTTTGACAGCGGCATGGGCGGCTCGATTGCGCTGGCGACCCGCGCGCTTGCCGAACGCGCCGATGCTCTGCTCATTCTGCTCGCGGACCAGCCGCTGGTATCAACCCACCACCTTGGAAAGTTACTCGCAACCTGGTCCGGCGCCAGCAACGAACTTGTAGCCTCCGGCTACAGCGGCGTAGCCGGCCCACCTGTGCTGCTGCCCAGCGACTGCTTCGCCGAACTGCAAAATCTCGCGGGCGACCGTGGCGCGAGCCGGTTCTTTTCCGATCCTCGCTATGAACTGACCATCGTGCACTCGGATGCTGCGGGCGTGGATATTGATTTGCCCGAACACCTCGAAATGCTCCGTTAGCCCTGTACCGGAACGCGTTGCTGCTCAGGCGACGGAGTGTGCGTGCGCCGAACAACGCTCGCAGTTGACCCAGCCGGAATCGCCGCTCACATAGTATTCTTTCTTCCAGATTGGCAGGCGTATTTTCAGCGCGTCTATAATGTAACGGCAGGCCTGGAATGCCTCGTCACGATGCGGTGACGTCACTCCGACCCAGACCGCACAATCACCTATCTCGAGCAAGCCGGCCCGATGCACGCAGTGCGCATGCAGGTGCGGAAATCTAACTCCCGCCTCGGCAAGTAACTTGCGCCCCTCGCTGATTGCAAGCGGCTCATAGACTTCGTACTCGAGGCGCACGACATCCTCACCTTCATTGCGATTTCTGACCCAGCCTTCGAAGCTGCAATAAGCACCGGCTGCAGGATCGATGAGCCTGGCGCGCAGCGCTTCCGGATCAATGGCCGAGCTCGATATCGAGATCATCTCAGCCCCCTGCGACCGGTGGAAACAGCAGCACCACATCACCATCCGAGATCGGGCTATCCCAGCTGGCCATCACATCGTTAATCGCTACCTTGCAGTGCCCAAGCGGCTCAGTCGAGCCGTGCCGGCTCACGGTCGCCTTGAACACATCGGCAGCCGTCACTGCATCGGATTGCAGCGTTTCAACTGACAATCCCGCATTTTCACGAAACATCGCGAAATAGCGTACGGTGATTTCTTTCATTGCACTGCTCCCTGGTGAATTGCTTCGAGGTCCTCTGGCGTGTTCACGTTGTGCAACGCCGCCGGATTCGGCAGTTGCAACAGGTGCACACCATTCTGCTGCATGATCTTGCGCGGGCAACCGCTGCCATTATTGACCGCGCGACGCAGTATCGGCGCGGATTCCGCGCGGTACAGCGCGCACAAAGGCTCAGGCATGCCGTCAACGCTGCTGCGATAGGCGACCAGCGCCTCGCCAGGCGGTGCGTTTTCGACCAGGTAACGGAGCGTTTGCAACTCAAGGTTTGGCAGATCGCAGGCAACGACCAGCCAGTCACTTGCGGGGTACTCGCCGAGCGCCGCAAGTATGCCTGCAAGCGGCCCGATGTTTTCGTCACGGTCAACGATCCGGGGAAAGCGCGCTCTCAGGGGGTCCCCGGCCTGCCCGGCACGTACTGATACGAACTGTCGCGACGTAAGCCTGGCCAACAGATCGAACGCAAACTCAAGCTGACTTTGGCCGCCGCGACGCATAGCCGCTTTGTCCTGTCCCATGCGGCGGCTGTTGCCCCCGGCAAGAACGAGTCCGTACAAAGTGCGTTCGGAGCTCATGCTTCGCTGAAGTCCTGTTTGCCACCGCTTTTCGAAACAAGGCGCGTTTCGGCAATCACGATGTCATGCGACAAGGCTTTGCACATGTCGTAGATGGTGAGTGCCGCCACTGTCGCGCCGGTCAGCGCTTCCATTTCAACACCTGTCTTGTGATGCACCTTGCAACAGCACAGGATTACCGCATCGCGAGCTTCGATTGCAATGCTGATCGCGCATTTTTCGAGGCCCAGGGGATGGCAAAACGGGATCAGCTCGTGGGTCTTTTTCGCTGCCATAACCCCCGCAATGATTGCCGTCGCGAACACGGGACCTTTCTTGCTCACAATCTCATCGCCATCAATCGCATCGAGCACGGATTGTGGCAAACGCACGATCGTGCGTGCGACTGCCTCGCGTGCGCTGGCCGTCTTCGCGCTGACATCGACCATCGTGGGTCGATTGTGTTCATCGACATGGCTCAGTTTGCTCATCGGTGCTTCCTTAACCGCCCATCCGGTACATTTCCACTTTCGAAACAGTATGCGCCGCGGCAACATCGGGACGTCTCAGCTCACTATAACGGTCCGCCCGTTGTAACCAGACGCGCCGCAATATGTCCCCGAGCTCGTCATCGCCAGCACCGTTCCTGAGCGGTTCACGCAAATCAGTACCGTGCGTCGCAAACAGGCAGGTATAGAGCACACCATCGGCGGACAGCCGGGCCCGTGAACAACTACCGCAGAACGGTTCCGTCACTGACGAGATAAAGCCAATTTCGCCCGCACCGTCCTGGTACCTGTAGCGTCGTGCGACCTCGCCCGGGTAGTTCTTGCCCACCGCTTCAAGCGGCCAGCGTGCACTGATAGCCTGTAACAATTCGCGCGACGGCACCACCTGCTCCATGCGCCAGCCATTGCGGTTGCCAACGTCCATGAATTCGATCAAGCGCACGATGTGCCCGCTGCCGCGAAATCTCTCCAGCAAATCCAGCACCGTATGTTCGTTGACACCGCGCTGCACCACCACGTTGAACTTGATTGGCGTGAGCCCGGCGTTTTCCGCCGCTTCTATGCCTTCAAGCACTCTGCCGAGGTCGCCTCGGCCGCCGCTCATGCGCGCAAAAACATCCGGATCGAGGCTGTCCAGGCTCACCGTCACTCGCATGAGTCCGGCGTCGGCGAGGCGCGCCGCGACCGGTGCCAGTAACATGCCATTGGTCGTCATCGCGAGATCATCGACGCCGGACAAGGCGGCAAGCCCCGCGATAAGTGAAGGAAGGTGTTTGTCGAGCAGTGGCTCGCCGCCTGTAACACGCAATTTCGATACCCCGAGGCCGGTTGCGACACTGGCGACCCTCAGGATCTCTTCGTGCGTCAAGCGCTTCGCGCGCGTAAGAAAGCGATAATCCTCGTTGAATTCCGACTCCGGCATGCAATAGGGACAACGAAAGTTGCACCGATCCAGCAGTGAAATTCTGAGGTCATGCAGTGGCCGCCCCAGGGCGTCACGCAGCGATGCAGCGCCGGACCCGGCGAGGTCTTCTGAATTCTGAATGATTGCCATAGCCTCCATTGTGCACAAAACCCGCTTTATTTTCCCGCTGAATAGCGGCATTCTGGCCAGCGTTGTCGTCGCAACCGCCCGCAGGGGCAGTTTGCAGGAAATCGTGCGTTTACGGCCCTGCGAGCTACATCATCTCAAACGAAAAATACTGCAAGGAGCCGCATGGACATTTCGTTCACCGACCAGGAACTCGCATTTCGCGATGAAGTTCGAACGTTTTTCGCCGAAGAAATTCCATCTGCACTCAGAGCCAAACTCGAGCGCGGCATCGAGATCGGCAAACAGGACCAGGTTGATTACCAGAAGTTGCTGTTCCGGCAAGGGTATTTTGCGCCGAACTGGCCCAAGGAGTACGGCGGTCCCGGCTGGACGACTATCCAGAAGTACATCTATGCCTCCGAGATGGCTGCGGCCGAGGCGCCGCAAATCATCCCTTTCGGCGTCAACATGGTGGGCCCGGTCATTTATTCCTTTGGTAGTGAGGAACAGAAAAAGCGCTTCCTGCCCGATATTCTCGAAAGCAATGTCTGGTGGTGCCAGGGCTATTCCGAGCCCGGTTCGGGCTCGGACCTCGCATCGCTAAAAACGCGCGCGGATCTGGAGGGGGATCATTACCTCATCAATGGCACCAAGACCTGGACAACGCTGGGCCAGTACGCGGACTGGATTTTTGTACTCGCACGCACCAACACGGAAGTTGCGCGCCGCCAGGAGGGCATCAGCTTTATCCTGATTGACATGAGCACCGCGGGGATCAGCGTAAAACCTATTATTACTCTTGACGGCGCGCATGAAGTCAACGAAGTACATTTCGAGAATGTGCGCGTACCCCTCGAAAACCTGGTCGGTGACGAAGGCAAGGGCTGGACCTACGGCAAAGTCCTGTTGCAACACGAGCGTACCAACCTGACAGGCGTCGCGCACTCGAAGGTGCGCCTCGCCCGGCTACGTAAGCAGGCCGGCGAGGCAATACGTGGCGCGGAGCCGCTGCGGTCGGATCGAAATTTCATGCGACGCCTTGGCGCCATCGACGTTGAGTTGAAAGCGCTCGAAATTACTGACTTGCGTACCCTCGCAGCGGTTGCGTCCGGCAAGGCACCCGGACCGGAATCTTCGATTCTGAAGATCAAGGGCACGGAAGTCGCCCAAATGATCGACGCGCTGGAAATGGAAGCAGCCGGTTACTATGCCCTGCCCTACGTACCAGCGCAGTACCAGGTGAATTTTGATGATGCGGCACGAATTGGCTACAAGAATGAGACGCTTACATCGCTGCGCTATTTTAATAATCGCAAGGCATCTATTTATGGCGGCTCCAACGAAATTCAAAAGAATATCGTTGCCAAGCATGTGCTTGGTCTGTAGGAGCAGAACATGAACTTCGACCTCAACGACATGCAATCGATGCTGGCAGACAGTATCGAGAAATACATCAGCAACGAATACGATTTCGAGTCACGGCAGAAGTACGCTGCGAGCAAGCAGGGCTACAGCACAAAAGTCTGGCAAACCTTTGCAGAACTTGGCTGGACGGTCGTGCCTTTCAGCGAGGAGGATGGCGGCTTCGATGGTGGCGCGATTGACCTTATGGTGGTCATGGAACGTTTCGGTCGCGGTCTGCTCGTTGAGCCTTACCTTGCCAATATCGTGCTCGCGGGCGGTATTCTCAAGCGACTCGCCAGTACGCAACAAAAAGAACGCTGGCTGTATCCGGTCATTGCCGGTGAAAAGCAGGCGGCTCTTGCTCATGTCGAACCACAGAGCCGATACGACCTGGCCAATATTCGCTGCACCGCGGAACAGCGGGACGATGGCTGGCTCCTGAACGGTGCCAAAAGTTACGTGCTCAATGCTCGCAATGCGAACGTCCTTGTCGTCGCTGCACGAACCTCTGCCGGGACGAGTAGCGAACAGGGTATCAGCCTGTTTGTGATAGACCCGGCATCGACCGGCATCGCTATTACGGACTATGCGACAGTTGATGGCCACCAGGCCGGTGATATTTCGCTGCTCAATGTGAGCGCCCCGAAGGACGCGCTGCTCGGCGAGCCAGGCAACGGGTTTGCTGCACTCGACGCCACCATTGACGATGCGATCCTTGCTGTCTGTGCCGAAGCGGTCGGCATTATGCAGGTCCTCACGGACAAGACCGTCGAATACTCGAAAAGCCGCGTACAGTTCGGCGTTCCGATCGGCAGCTTCCAGGCATTGCAACACCGTATGGTGGATATGCTGACGGGTGTCGAGCAAGCGCGCTCATTGCTGATGTGGGCAACGATGGTCAATGCGAACGGTAGCGAGGACGCAAAGCGTGCCGTCAGTTCGATTAAATATATGGTTGGCACGACGGGGCGCAAGATTGGCGAGGAAGCGGTGCAGATACACGGCGGCATGGGCGTGACCTGGGAACTCGACGTTGCGCACTACTTCAAGCGCCTGATCACGATCGGCCAGATCTTTGGCAATTCGGACTGGCACCTCGACAAACTGGCTGATTGCGGACCGGCCAGATCCCGTTAACGGCACGACCTGCGTGTAACCGCGGAGACACCCTGGCTCAGGTTTCGGATTGCAGCGCCTGTTGCTCGATTTTCGCCCAGGAGTCGCGCAACGTAACGATACGATTGAATACCCGCGCATCGGCCTTGTCATCGCTCGGGTCCGGGCAGAAATAGCCGAGCCGCTCGAATTGTACGGCCTCTCCGGCGGCGAGCCCGGCGAGGCCCGGCTCCAGTTTGGCTGCTCGTGTTTCGAGCGATGCAGGATTCAGCACCTCGTGAAAGTCCTGCGCCTTGTTCGGATTCGCAACGCTAAACAGACGATCATAAAGCCGCACACTTGCGTCGAGCGCATGCGCGGCCGAAACCCAGTGTATGGTTCCCTTGACCTTACGGTCGCTGCTGCCCGTGCCGCTCCTCGTGTCTGCATCGTAACTGCAGCGCAACTCGGTAACGCGGCCGCTGGCGTCCTGGATTACTTCGTCACAGCGAATGATATACGCCGAGCGCAGGCGGACTTCACCACCTGGCTTCAAGCGGAAAAACTTGCGCGGCGGATCGATCATGAAGTCGTCCCGCTCAATCCAGAGTTCACTGGAAAATGGCACCTCGCGCATGCCCATCTCGGGCTGGTTCGGATGATTCATCGCAGGCAGCATTTCAACCTGCCCGCCAGGATAGTTGCTGATGACTACTTTGAGCGGATCCAGTACGGCCATCCGTCGCGGTGCGGTATCTCCAAGCGATTCGCGCACACAGTTTTCGAGCATGCCCATTTCAATCAGCTTGTCCTTCTTGGTCACCCCGGCGCGGGACACGAAATCCCGCAAGGCAGCCGCCGGATAGCCGCGTCTTCGCATTCCCGCAATTGTAGGCATACGCGGATCGGTCCACCCGGAAACGATTCCTTCGTTGACGAGCTCATTGAGCTTGCGTTTGCTGGTGAGCGTGTACGCGAGATTCAGACGCGAAAACTCAATTTGTCGCGGCCGCTCCGGTGGCTGAAGCCGGTCAAGAATCCAGTCGTACAGAGGTCGATGATCCTCAAATTCCAGCGTACACAGCGAGTGCGTAATACCCTCGAACGCATCCGACAGCGTATGCGCGAAATCGTACATCGGATAGATGCACCAGGCATCGCCTGTGATCTGGTGGAGTTCGTGCCTGATCCGGTACAGCGCCGGATCACGCAGGTTGATGTTCGGCGCTGCCATGTCAATCTTCGCACGCAGCACATGCTCTCCGTTTGCGAACTCCCCGGCGCGCATGCGCCGGAATAAATCGAGGTTCTCCTCGACACTGCGAATGCGGAACGGGCTGTTTCGACCGGGCTCAGTCAGCGTACCGCGGTAGGTACGAATTTCGTCGGCGCTCAGGCTGTCAACGTAAGCGAGGTCCGCCTCGATCAGGCTCACGGCAACATCGTGGATGCGCTCGAAATAGTCCGAGGCATGGGTCAGGCGGTCGCCCCAGTTGAAGCCGAGCCAACTGACATCCTCTTTGATCGCGTGAACGAACTCTTCGTCCTCCTTGCCTGGATTCGTATCATCGAAACGCAGGTAGGTCCGGCCTCCGGTTTCCGAGGCGACGCCGAAATTCAGGCAAATCGACATGACATGGCCGATATGAAGGTAGCCGTTCGGCTCCGGCGGGAACCGCGTTACGATCTCCGGGTGTTTGCCGGATTCGAGGTCGTCGTGAATGATCTGGCGAATGAAATCGCGCGGAATAGTGTCGCTCATGTGCTCTCAGACCAGGCACCAACAGGCTGCACGCGGCGCTGCCTGGTTACCCGGACTACCTGGATGATCGTAGAAAGGGCGCTATTGTAGTGATTCCCGCTGGTTATGGCCAAGTGAAATCGGCCCGCTGCTGTGAGCCCGATCAGTTGCGACGGATGCGAACAGCCGCCACACAGGCATATGCAGATTGGCCGGGCAGCCGCCGGTGCGGGAGGGACTGCGAGCAGGCACTGGCTGAGGATTTATGCGGGGATCCCGTGCGTCACTGTACTATAATGCGACCCGCAATCCGGGCACGGACCTTTACCCGAACACACCGGACCGCACTAAAAATTATGGCCGGCCCATGCGGGCGGCCAATTCACTCAGATAAAGAAACGTAATGCTGAATATTACCTTGCCCGACGGTTCCGTCCGGGAATATGCCGCAGCTACCTCCGGTGCCGAGATAGCGTCGAATATCGGTAGCGGCCTCGCAAAGAGCGCCGTAGCCGTACGCGTGAACGGTGAACTGTGGGATCTCAAACGCGAAATTGAAAGCGACGCGCGCATCGAAATCGTAACGCGTGACTCCGCAGACGGGCTCGAGCTGCTGCGCCACGATGCGGCGCATATACTGGCCGAAGCCGTGAAGGAACTCTGGCCCGACACCCAGGTGACCATCGGTCCGGCTATTGAAAACGGTTTTTATTACGATTTTGCGCGCGCCGAGCCGTTCACCGAAGAAGACCTGGCGACCATCGAGCAGCGCATGCTCGAAATCGTCGCACGCGACGAATTGATTACGCGGGAAGTCTGGCAACGTGATGACGCGGTGCGCCTGTTTCGCGAGATGGGTGAACATTACAAAGCCGAAATTATCGAATCGATTCCGGCCAATGAAACGCTGACCCTCTACCGACAGGGCGATTTCGTGGACCTCTGTCGCGGCCCGCACCTGCCCTCAACCGGCAAGCTTGGCACGGCGTTCAAACTGACCCGTGTATCAGGCGCGTACTGGCGCGGCGATTCCAACAACGAAATGTTGCAGCGCGTGTACGGCACAGCCTGGGCCAATGACAAACAATTGCGCCAATACCTTCGCATGCTCGAGGAAGCGGAGAAGCGCGATCATCGCCGCCTCGGCAGGGTGATGGACCTGTTTCACTTCCAGGAAGAATCGCCCGGCGCCGTGTTCTGGCACCCCAAAGGCTGGCAGTTGTTCCAGACCCTGATCGGCTTCATGCGTGAGCAGCAGAACGCGGCAGGCTACGAGGAAATCAATACGCCGGAAATCGTCGATCGTTCCTTGTGGGAAGCGTCCGGGCACTGGCAAGCATTCGGCGAAAACATGTACACGACCGAAACGGTTGACGGCCGTACCTACGCTATCAAACCCATGAACTGCCCGTGTCACATCCAGGTTTTCAAACAGGGTATCACCAGTTATCGCGATCTACCCGTCAGGCTTGCGGAATTTGGCAAATGCCACCGTTACGAGCCGTCCGGTGCACTGCACGGCATGATGCGGGTACGGGCATTCACCCAGGATGATGCACATGTCTTTTGCACGCCCGAGCAAATAACCGATGAATCAATTGCGGTGTGCAAACTGATACTCGGCATCTACCGTGATTTCGGTTTTGATGATGTGCGTATCAAGTTTTCAGACCGCCCGGAGCTTCGGGTCGGTGACGATTCAATCTGGGACCAGTCCGAAGCTGCGCTTTTGCAAGCGCTTCAACAGGCAAAACTTGACTACACGCATAATCCGGGCGAAGGCGCGTTCTACGGGCCGAAAGTCGAGTTCGTATTGCGCGATGCCATCGGCCGTGATTGGCAATGTGGCACGTTGCAGGTCGATCTCAATATGCCGGGGCGGCTCGGTGCAACGTATATCGGTGAAGATGGCAACAAACATGTACCCGTCATGCTACACCGTGCAATCTTCGGATCACTCGAACGTTTCATCGGCATACTTATCGAGCACCACGCTGGCAATCTGCCATTGTGGCTCGCGCCAACGCAGGTGCAGGTCCTGACAATTACGTCCGATGCCGACGAATTCGCACTGGAAGTGGCGACGCGCCTGCGTGCTGCAGGTCTGCGCGCAGAGACGGATCTGCGCAACGAAAAAATTGCTTACAAGGTTCGTGAGCACAGTGTCGCAAAGATTCCCGTACTGCTTGCGATCGGTGCACGCGAAGTAGAAAATCGCAGCGTCGCGATGCGCCGGCTCGGCTCCAGGCAGCAACAGGTAATGACACTCGACGAAGTCGTTAAAAATCTTGACCGGGAAGTAAAAAATCGCTCCCGAGAATCGGCTGAGAGCTAAACGTGACGCGCACTGCACTCCTATTGTGCGGTGCGTCACAAATTCAACATCCTGTCGTCGCCCAGCGACACACACTTTTATAGCGAGGGATATACTGCTACGACGCATGGATTGCGTAGACTTTTTGGCATAAAACGAGTGGAGAGGTAATCGTGGCGCGGGACCAAGTCAAGACGCAGGTACTGTTACTGCACAGTGAACAGAGCACCCTGGACACCTTAAGTTCAGGTCTTGACAGTCGCTACACGGTGCACTGCGCAACGACGGGTACCGAGGCACTCAATACACTGGGTGATACACCGATTCATGTGATTGTTTCGGCGAAAGACCTGCCGGGCATGAGTGGTGTTGAAGCCCTGCGCGAGGCGAAGAAGCGCTCGCCCGAGACAATTGGCATACTGCTCGCCGGGGAAAACGATCAGGGCCTCGAAGCACTGGTCGGTGATAAGGAAGTCTTTCAGGTTGTGCGCGGGGGCATCAGCTCCGCTGAGCTCACGCAGCTCATCGAAAACGCAACCCGGCAAATGCGTTTGCTGGCGCTGGCAGAGTCCGCAAACGACACCGCTGCAAATCCGGACGAGCTTGGGGCTGAACACATCGTCATGGAAACCTCGGAAAACGGCGCAACGATTATTTCCGGTAATACCGGTACAGTGCCGGCGCTCGACCCGCGCAAAATGGCAGCGGCCGGCGCACACGCCGTCGATGTTCTGGTGCTGACCAAAGACGAAGAATTTCTGAACACCGTCCGCGAATCCACGCACGGCCTGCACAAGATCTATACGGCCACCACCCTGGCTCAGGCCGAAGACGCCCTCGCCAAGGGCAAGGTTGGTGTCGCTGTCGTCGACGCTGCCATGGTTGGTGAGAACCTGGAAAAACTGACGCAACACCTGCGCAGGAAAACGGCGCGACTCGTCAATGTCGTTGCCGGACGCCGCGATGATGGCGAAATTCTCATGGACCTCATCAATCGCGGCAAGGTCTACCGGTTCCTGCTGAAACCCGTATCGCCGGGCCGTGCCAGGCTCGCGATCGAGGCGTCGGTAAAACATCATCTGGAGGCACCAGAGTCGGCGTTCAAGTTGCCCGGCAACGCGCCCG
>DDIS01000041.1 GCA_002338615.1 Proteobacteria bacterium UBA1844
ATCGCTTCCCGGCGCAACAGCCGCCGCGCCAGCGGGCGCAGCCAGGGGCGGGCGCTTCTGGTATCGCGAGTGATAATGCCGCCATCCGGGCCCGATCGGTAGCGAACTTCGCCAAAAAGGTCTTGCTTGAGAATCTTCTCGGTCGGCATCATCTCGGCGGTTGGCTTTATTTGGGGTTCGCGTGACGGCTGCAAAGTACGGATCGCCTTCGTCCGGCAGGCTGTTAGAATGCCGAGCATACCCCAAAGCTGTTGCCGAGTATCCGTGTCCGATAGCCCTCAGCAAAATACCCCAGGCAAGCGATCGAAACTTGATTCGACGGGCGAGTTTTTCAGCGTAGGGACGCCGTTGCATGCGGTCCGAGCCGGATATATCAGGCGTCGTGCCGATGATTTGCTGTACGAGGCTGCTATCGCCGGTCGCTATGCTCACATTATCGCGCCGGGTCGCTCCGGCAAGAGCAGCCTGATTGCGGCAACGGCTGCGCGTCTCGAGCACAACGGCGTTCGTGTTGCGATCCTCGATCTCGCCCAGATCGGCGCACGTGAGGGTGCACAGGATGCGGGACGCTGGTACTACAACGTGGCGTATCGGTTGCTGCGGCAATTGCGCATTCGCGTCGATCTGCAAACCTGGTGGCAGGACAAATCTGTCCTCAGTAATCGGCAACGACTGGTGGAACTCTTTGCAGAGCTGATACTCGGCAACGTCGAGCAACCGGTCGTTGTTTTCGTTGATGGCTTACAGTGCATTGCAGAGCTGCCGTCCGCCGACCAGATGCTCACGAGTATTCGCGCTGCGCATAACGCACGGGTCACGGATCCTGCGTTCAACGGGCTTACTTTCATATTGTCGGGCGAATGTGATCCGCAGGAACTCGTGAGTGAGGCCGATGCGTCACCATTCCATGTGAGCCAGCCGATACCGCTCGACGACTTCACACGCAAGGATCTGCAAATTTTCGCAACGGAGCTGAACCTGGGCGCAGACGATGCTATCGAGGCGCTCGACCGGATCTTTTACTGGACCCGGGGGCAGCCCTACCTGTCACAAAAGCTGGCTCGTGCAGTGGCGCGCGAGGTGCAAGCCGGTAATATCAACGCGCAGGTCGACAGGATCACTGCGCAACAGCTGACCGGAAAAGCGGCGCTAACCAATGAACCGCACCTCAGCTACGTGCACCGACAAATCGTCGCGCGCAGCAAACAACGTGAGAAATTGCTGAACCTTTATGGCCGTATTCGAAAAGGAATCACGGTCCAGGCGGACCTGGGTTCGCCCCTGCATCGCAGGCTCATGGCGATTGGCCTGCTGGAAGTCGACGAAACGGGCGAGCTCCGGGTACGCAACCGGATTTACGAGAGTTTGTTCACGGCACGCTGGGCGAACGAGAATATGCGCGTTCAGTGGCGCGCACCGACCCTGGTTGCCGCAGCGATATTGCTGGTAATTGCCGTGCCGTTCGCCTACACGCAATTGCTGCCGAAACCCTATGCCAGGGCACTGTCCTCTCCGGCAAGCACCCTCATCGACGCGGAGTCAAGCTGGCAGAATTTGCGTTCCTTCCCGGGCCATGCGGCGGGCGCTGATAATTTGTTCCGGCATTACCTGACGCAGGCAGCGGCGAACAGCACCAGTGCTGGCGAAATCCTCGCGATCGCGAGTCTTGCCGAGGCATTACCGGACGCTGGCAGCCTGCCACAGCAACTACAGGCCGATTTCTGGGATCGACGCCGGAGTCTGGCGGCCCGTGCTGAGTTGCGTGACGACGCATTGCTGGCAAGCTTGCAGTCGCTCATATTGTCGACACCGGAACGACGCAATCGAGCCGCAGCCCTGGTTGGCCAGGACTACCCCCTGTTGCTGGCAAGCGTGGTACCGCCAGCATCGGGACAGAGGATCTTCGATCCTGTCAATTTGCTGCTGACCTCAGTTGTGGCCGGCAAGCTGCACCAGTGGCAATACAACAACGGCGTATTTTCGCCACGTGCGCCATGGTCGTTGACGGCACTCGAAGTCAGGCCCCTGGTGCGGCGCGTGGTTGTTGACCAGCAAGGTATTACGCGCCGACTCGGGCTGACGCTAAATATCTCGCATCCGCGTTTCACGGATCTCAGGCTCAAACTAATCGCGCCATCGGGCCGCGCCGTTGAAATAAAGCTCGACGTGCCAAGTGCTTCGTCCAACGATGACCTGAAAGTACCGGCGAGAATTTTACAGCCGCTCGTAGGCGAGTCGCTGACGGGCACGTGGACACTAAGCCTGCGGGATGAGGCGACAGGCGTGGCCGGGCATCTCGTGGGGTGGAATCTGAATCTGAACGGGCAGGTCCTCGAGGAGGGTTTTCAGCGCGGCATCAGCATTCCCGATCCGATCGAGCGCGAGACTGACCAGTTCTGGACCAGCATCGACGGGCAATTCGCGGTTGCGCGCGCCGCGCAAAGCGACAGCGCCCGGATCTGGAGCCTTGCGCTGGCCAAACCGCTCGCTACGATTCCGATCAACGTGAACGAACGGCTGGTCGGCCTCGATGCCAATGCGCAGCAGCTCGTGACTGCGACGCGCGAAAGCGTCAGCACCTGGGATATCGACAGTGGCGTGAGGATAGCCACATTGCCGGTCGGGCAAGGCAGTGCCAGCGCAAGCCTGACACCGGATCGACAGCACCTTTTCGTGCAGCGGCACGGCGATTTCGAAACGGAGTTCGAACTCTGGGACCTGGGTGGCGGGTCGCCACCCATAGAATTTATCGTCGCTGGCGTGCCGGGCATTGTAGCTCTGGACGCGGATGGCCAACATATTGCTATTGCGGATTATGATCGCGCGGTGCGGGTCTGGGACTTTGGCAGCGGCGAACTGCTGGCTCAGCTCGACCTGCCGTTACAGCCCACCCATATCGAACTCGATGCCAGTGGTCGAACCCTCGGTGCCATGTTCGGCCGTGCCGGCTTGTCCGTCTGGCAGATTGATGCCGCAGGCCAGCCTTTGCTTGAAGAATTCGGTGACGGGAACTGGCAATTTCGATTTTCTCCGACCGGTGCGCGCATGGTCGCAGGGCGGGGCGGCAGTGGCTTCCAGGTTTACAGCACGGCAGACGGCTCACTACTCGGCCCGCCGCTAGGCCTGGTTGGCGAGACGGGTGCGCTGCTAACGGACTCGCCACTTTATTTTGGCAGCGATGAAGACCTGCTTGTGACCGGCGGCCCCAATGCGGCATTGCGTTTGTGGCAAATTCCGGACGGTCGGCCCGCGCACGAGGCGAGCGATGATCTGCATATGACCTGGTCGCCGGCTGGCGATGCTATTGCTGCAACATTACCGGACTTGTCGGCACTTGCAATAGCGGACCGGTCAGGACACGTGCACCTGCGCGCGATAAATGGCGAAGCCGTTGCCGTGGCTACCGCGGATGAGGATATCAGTTTCCTCGGCCACAACCGGGCTGTGCGCTTGCTTGCGACGAGTCCGGGCGGCGACTTGCTTGCCAGCGTCGGAGCGGACAATTCAATCCGGGTCTGGGCGAGCTCCGACGGCCGGCCGAAAGAGTACATGGAGTACCTGCCGGGCAGCCCAATCCAGAATATTGCCTTTTCGCCAGACGGCGAACTGCTAGGCATTCTTGTGAACAATCGCGTGCACATTCTTGCGACGTCGAATGGCGCAACAGTGTTGGATCTGGAGCTTGGTACGACACATACGGCCATCGCATTCCGCGACGCGAACAGTTTGTACGTTGGCAGTGAAAGTGGTGCGGTAAAGATTATTTCCCGTGATAGTGTCACCGGCTGGAACGTGCAGCATATGTGGCAGGGTGACTCGGCAATTCGGTATCTCGTTGCGTCTCCGCGTGGTGATGTGCTGCTGGTTGTCGACGATGATCGACAAGTGCAACAGTTCGACCTCAAGGAGGGTCGGCTCGCGACGATGGTGGTGACTTTGCCGTCCCGGGTTCACGATGTGGTGTTCAGCCCGAGTGGTTCGCGTGTGCTCGTGAGGACATCACGTTGGGTGCACCGTCTCGGATCATCCGCGAACGGGCTGCTCTGGCTCGATGCCATGTTCGTGCCACGGCCGCTGCATGGTGCGAAAATAGTTTTCGGCGAGTTGGGCCAACAAACCAATGGCAATGACTTTTACCTGCCGGTCGCGCGTGACAATGGTGCGCAATTGCGGCATTTCAAATTTGACGATGACCAGGGCGCGGGCCTGTTCGGCAGCCACGAGTCTCTGCTCAGGACCTGGCAACAGCGCCTCGGGCGCGTGCCTCTGGTAGCGCGCGAGGCGCCGCCTCCATTTCGCTAACGTTCTTCGCCGCGCAAGGTCCGCACCAGCAGCTCGAGATTTTCGGCCGTTGCATCCGCCGGCGCGACAGGTGGCCCGAAACGTACCGGCACGCTCGAGAACAGGCGCCCCGTCCAGCCTTTGTCACGTTTCGCGCTGCGGCTGAACCAGCTGCCCCACAGCCGACACAACGCGACCGGAATGACCGGTACCGGCCGACGCGCAATGATCTTCTCGATTCCGGGACGAAATCGTTGCACCTCACCATCTTTGCTCAGGCCGCCCTCAGGAAAAATACAAACGATGTTGCCGGCTGCGAGCTCTTCGTCGATGCGCTCGAAAGCTTCATTCAGCAGCTCCTCATTTTCACTTGCGCTGGCAATGGGAATGGCTTTCGCGTTTTGAAAAAAGTACTTGAGCATCGTCAACTCGAAAATCTTGTAGTACATGACAAAACGCATGGGTCGTCGCACCGAGCCGCTTAGGATAACCGGGTCCATATAGCTGACATGGTTGCAAACGACGACTGCAGGACCCTCGTCGGGGATGTTGTCGGTTCCGGTGGGCCTGATCCGGTACACGACGGTGATCGCAATCCATGCAAGGAAGCGTATGAGAAACTCAGGCAACAGGGAATATATGTAAATCGCTACCAGGACATTGAGGATCGCAATGACCAGGAACAGCTGTGGAATAGAAAAGCCCGCGCCAAGGACGGCAATCGAGAGCAACGCGGCACCGACCATGAAGATTGCGTTGATAATATTGTTAGCTGCGATAATGCGTGACAGATGCTGTCGCTCCGCTCGTTGCTGGATCAGGGCGTACAACGGCACGCTGTAAAAGCCGCCAAATGCGCCCAGCATGGTCAGGTCAAGCAGTACGCGCCAATTTGCACCGTGGCCCAGGAACTCGGCAATAGTAGAGGCGGCCGCTGCTGCCGCGACAGGCTGCGCAAAATACAAATCGATGGCAAATGCACTGAGGCCGATCGAGCCAAGGGGTACGAGACCGAGTTCAATTCGGTGCCCTGACATGCGCTCGCAGAGCAGTGAGCCGATACCGACGCCAACCGCAAAGCTTGCAAGCAATACCGTTGTCAGAAACTCGTTGCCGTGCAGAATATCGAGCGTATACGCTGGCATTTGCAGGGTCATTACGGACCCGAAAAACCAGAACCACGAGATTCCAAGTATGGACAGAAACACGCTTCGTTCGACGCGTGCGAAATCTATAATGCGCCGCGTCTCGCGCCACACGTGAAAAGAAATTTTGAGGTCGGGATCGACGGCGCGGGTCGCAGGGACCTGTCGGCTGGTGAGGTAACCGGCGACGGCAAAACCAAGCAGGCAAGCTGCAATCAGTACCGGCCTGTCTGGATTGAAGCCGACTGTCAGACCACCGATGATGAGCCCGAGAATTATTGCGACATAGGTTCCGGACTCTACCAGGGCATTGCCACCGACCAATTCCGAGGAAGCGAGTTGTTGCGGCAGATAGGCATACTTCACCGGGCCAAATAAGCTTGACTGGCAACCCATCAGGAACAGGACAAACAGCAACAATGTATAGCTCTGTGTAATAAATGCGATCGCTGCAATACACATGAGCGCGATCTCGAGGGCCTTGATGTAGCGCATCAACATCGATTTTTCGTACTTGTCGGCGATCTGACCCGCGGCTGCCGAGAAAAGTACAAACGGCACTATGAACAACGCACCCGCTACGTTCGCCAGCGTAGTGTGATTCATGCCCAGTACGAGTGTGCCCTGAAATGTGGCAAGAATCAGGAACCCGTTGCGAAACACATTGTCATTGAGAGCGCCAAGGAACTGCGTTGCGAAGAACGGCGCGAAACGTCGTTGACCGAGGAGTCTGAACTGGCTTGATTCTTTCAATGAGCGTCCTTTGCCGCAGGCCGGGACACCAGCCACCGTAGCCTTGGGCGCCACAATTTCATCGGCCGGCGAACCGTCGATGCCGGGACGCCGGCAGCCGACCGTGCAGACTCCGAGGCTTGGCGCGTCAAAAATGCGAACTCGCGTCGCTTTCGGGGTTTGACTCTGATGGTATCATTCCTGCGCTAGGACGCTGAATTTTCTACCAATCAGCCAATTTTTCTGTCGAGCTATACTGACCATGCGCCGATGACCGGATTTAGACTGACATTACTGATAGCTGCTCTTTTGCAGAGTGCTGCCTGCGTCAAGGAACCGCCGGCACGGACCGTGACGGAATTTGTCGATCACCCCATTTTGCTGGAAGCGGCGCTGTTGCGTTGTACAGAGAACCGTGCAGAAACGCGTTACGAAGCCGAGTGTATTAACGTCCGGGAAGCGGTAAAACAGGTCGAAGCAAAAGAAGCTGCGTCGCGCCGCGCCGAGTTGGAGGAATTGTCGGAACGCAAGCGGGAAACCTTAAGGCGCACACAGCAGGCTGCGGCCGAAGCTCGTCGGCGTGCACGGGACGCGGAAGCACGCCGGAAAGAAGCTGAGTATCTGGCGCAGTTTGGGCAATTACCGCCAGTGGAAAACGAACCGACGGATGTCCTGCAGGGCAACATGCCAACGGCCGTACTGCCCCAGGCGCCGTCGGAGACAATGCGACGCGACGAGTACCGGGCGCCGCTGCCCCCGGCGGGCAGTAACGCGCCGGTCGCGGGACAAGCAGAATTGAAGACACCGTATGATTCGCCCGCGACCCGCA
>DDIS01000064.1:0-47686 GCA_002338615.1 Proteobacteria bacterium UBA1844
TGCCGCCGGCAGGCCGTCGGGGTCGGCGATGCCGCTGGCCTGGGCACATGCGGAATTCATCAAGCTGGTACTGGCCAGCCAGTGTGGCCACACATTTGATTGTCCGCGCGCCGTGGTCGATCGCTACCACGGCAAAGTGCCAACACCGGCCACCTCGGTTTGGACAGAACATGCCCCGGTTCCCACCTTGCGGGCGGGCAGTGATCTCAGGCTGGTTCTGCTCTTTGCATGTCACGTATCCTGGCAGGTGAATAGCCATGGTGCGCAGCAGGAGCTGAAAACGGAGCAAAGCTTGCCGGGCGTGCATTCGACCGTTTTGCCAACCCGATCGCTGCAGGCCGGCGACCACGTGACCCTGGACTGGACGCCCACGGACTCCCGCGGATACGCAGGTCAGTGCGAGCTGCTTGTGGTTGAGTAGGCAATTGCGTCGAACCATTATCGCAACCCGCAGACTAACAGCGGCAATAGGCACACTATCTTGAAGGAGTCTCGATGAAATACTGGACAATCGCTGGCAGCCTGCTTATTGCGCTGACTGGTCTTGCGGCATGCGGCGGGCCCTATTCTGACAAGTCTGGCAAGACAGCTGAGAAAGGAACTGCGATGACTGCGAAAGATACGAAAACAGGTGCGGATGAGAATATTCTGCTTGCACCCTGGGTCGGACCCTATGGCGGCGTGCCGGCGTTCGACAAGGTGCAAGTGTCACTGTTCCCGGATGCCATCGAGACCGGCATGCAGAAAAGCCTCAATGAAATCGATGCGATTACCAGCATTGACGCGGCGCCCGGCTTCGAAAATACGATCCTCGCGCTCGAAGACACGGGCCGGGACCTTGATCGCGTACTGACCTACTACTACGTCTGGAGCTCGAACAGGTCGAGCCCGGAATTTCGTGATATCCAGCGGGAGATGGCGCCGAAACTTGCGGCGTACAATTCAAAGATCAGGCAGAACAGGGCGCTGTTTGATCGTGTCTCGGCGGTAAAACACGGTGCAGCATACAGCACGCTGGAGCCGGACCAGCGGCGACTGGTTGATCTTGTCTACCAGGACTTTACAAGTAACGGCGCAACGCTCGAGGGCGCGGCAAAAGAACGTTACGCCGCAATCGACCAGGAACTCGCGAGCCTGTACACGAAATTTGCCAACAACGTGCTCGCCGACGAAGAGGACTATGTCCTGTACCTGGACAAGGAGCAGTTGTCGGGCCTGCCGGCATCCTTCGTCACGGCAGCGGCATCGGCTGCCGCGGACCGAGGCAAGGAAGGGCTTTATGCCGTGACCAACACGCGCTCGTCGGCGGATCCCTTTCTGCGCTATTCCGATGAGCGGGAACTACGCGAACAGGTATGGCATACCTTCTACAATCGTGGCGACAACGGTGACGAGCACGACAACAACCAGATCATTCAGCAGATTCTGACGTTGCGCGATGAGCGAGTCGGTTTGCTTGGCTACGATAACTATGCCGAGTGGCGGCTTGAGGACCGGATGGCAAAAACACCGGCACGTGCCGAAGCCCTGATGGAGGCAGTCTGGCAAGCCTCCGTAGCACGAGTGCGCGAAGAAGTTGTCGATATGCAGGCAATCGCGGATGACGAAGGTGACGGTATTACGATTGCGCCGTGGGACTACCGCTACTACGCAGAGAAAGTACGCAAAGCGAAATACGACCTCGATTCCGACGAGGTGAAGCAATACCTGCAACTCGACAAGCTGCGTGAAGCAATGTTTTACGTGGCCGGTGAACTGTTTGGTTTTGAATTCACGCCCGTAGCGGAGGGCACCGTACCGGTATTCAATCCCGACATGCGTGTCTGGGAAGTGACGAACAGGGACAGCGGCAAGCTTGTCGGGCTCTGGTACCTGGATGCGTTCGCGCGGCCGGGCAAACGCTCGGGTGCATGGGCAACGAGCTATCGCAATCATGAAACATTGAACGGCGAGACCACCGTGCTCGCATCGAACAATTCAAACTTTATCAAGGGCGCGCCGGGTGAGCCGGTGCTGGTTTCCTGGGACGATGCGACGACGCTGTTCCATGAATTCGGTCACGCACTCCATTCGCTGTCGTCGCAGGTTGAGTATCCGACACTGAACTCCGGTGTGCGCGACTACACCGAATTCCAGTCGCAGTTGCTTGAACGCTGGTTGTTGACGGATCCGGTCGTTGAGCGCTTCCTGACCAACGTCAAGACCGGCGAGCCCATGCCGCGGGAGCTGATCGCCAAGATTCGTGCGGCAGCAGCCTTCAACCAGGGGTTTACTACGACCGAGTACCTGGCGTCGGCGCTGATCGACATGAAGCTGCATACGACCGACCCCGAAGGCCTGGACCCCGATGCATTCGAACGCGAACAACTCGAGGCGCTGGGCATGCCGGCCGAAATCGTGATGCGTCATCGAACGCCACAGTTCGGACACGTGTTTTCAGGTGAAGGCTACTCGGCGGGCTATTACGGTTACCTGTGGGCCGACGTCCTCACGGCTGACGCGGCCGAAGCCTTTGCCGAGGCGCCAGGCGGCTTCTACGACAAGGAGGTAGCGGCGCGGCTGGTCAAGTACCTGTTTGCGGCGCGCAACTCCATGGACCCGGCGGAGGCGTACCGGAAGTTCCGCGGCCGCGATGCAACGATCGATGCGTTGATGCGCGACCGCGGATTTCCAGTGCCCGACAAAAAATAAACGCGGAAAAATACAATCGGCGTCAGGCTTCCAGTGCGGCTGTTGCGGCCGCTTCTTTTTCCCGGCCGCGGATCGCGGCCGGTCGTGAGACGCATCGGTCCATGTAGGATTTAGGTACGGGGGAGGGGTCGAGCATCGTAGTCCTTTGGTAGCAAGGGCTCCAGCAATGGCGCCGACACCTACGCGGCGGCCTGCTGCAGCAACGGCGCGAGGTATTCGCCCGTGAACGAGCCCTTGCTTGCTGCAACGTCCTCCGGTGTGCCCGCAGCAATCAGCCTACCGCCACCGTCGCCGCCTTCGGGGCCGAGATCGAGCACCCAGTCAGCGGTTTTAATGACATCGAGGTTGTGCTCGATCACAACAATCGTGTTGCCACGGTCGCGCAGTCGGTGCAGGACCCTCAGTAGTTGTTCGATGTCGAAAAAGTGCAATCCCGTGGTTGGTTCGTCGAGGATATACAGCGTGTTGCCAGTGTCGCGTTTCGACAATTCCTTCGCGAGCTTGACGCGTTGTGCTTCACCGCCCGATAGCGTGGTCGCATTCTGGCCCAGGCGTATATAGGAAAGCCCCACATCCATCAGCGTTTCGAGTTTCCTGGCGACCACAGGCACGTTTTTAAAAAACGCGAATGCATCTTCCACAGTCATATCGAGCACTTCGTGTATGTTCTTGCCTTTGTAGCGCATTTCAAGCGTTTCACGGTTGTAGCGTTTGCTGTGGCAGATGTCGCAAGGCACGTACACATCGGGCAGAAAATGCATTTCAACCTTGATGACGCCGTCACCCTGGCAGCTTTTGCAGCGGCCGCCCTTGACGTTAAAGCTGAAGCGTCCCGGCATGTAACCGCGTGAACGTGCTTCCTGCGTGCCGGCAAATAATTCACGTATCGGTGTAAAAAGACCGCTGTAGGTAGCCGGGTTGGAACGCGGCGTGCGACCGATCGGGCTCTGGCTGATATCGATGACGCGGTCGATGTGCGACAGTCCCCCGATCTTCCTGCACGGTGCCGGGTTGCGATTCGATTTGTTCAGCAGGTCTGCAACAGTCTTGTACAGCGTATCGTTAACGAGTGTCGATTTGCCGGAGCCCGAGACTCCGGTGATGCAGGTCATCAGGCCGATCGGAATCGATACGTCAATGTTTTTCAGATTGTTACCGGTCGCACCCGTGATCGTAATCTGTCGGCCCGGGTCTGGCGTAGTACGCCGCTTAGGCACCGCGATGCTGCGTTTGCCCGACAAATACTGCCCGGTCAGGGAGTTGGGGTTTGCGAGCACGTCTTGCGGTGTGCCTGCGGCGACCACGGTGCCGCCATGCACGCCCGCACCGGGCCCAAGATCGACGACGTAGTCGGCGCTCATGATAGCTTCTTCGTCGTGCTCGACCACGATGACGGTGTTGCCGATGTCGCGCAGGTGTGTGAGCGTGCCGAGCAGGCGTTGATTGTCACGCTGGTGCAAGCCGATCGACGGCTCATCGAGTATGTACATGACACCAACGAGTCCTGAACCAATCTGGCTCGCAAGGCGAATGCGCTGAGCCTCGCCGCCCGACAAGGTATCGGCGCTGCGATCGAGCGACAGGTAGTCGAGGCCGACATCGGACAGGAACCCGAGCCGTTCGCCAATTTCTTTCACGATCTTGTCGGCGATGGTTTTGCGCCAGCCCTTGAGTTGCATGCCGGCGAAAAATGCGCGTGCGTCGCCCACGGAAAGATTGGTTAACTGTGGCAGTGCTTTGCCGGCGATGAAAACGTGGCGCGCAGCACGATTGAGTCGCGTCCCCGCGCAATCCGGGCACGCCTGGCTGTTCAGGTACTTGCTCAGTTCCTCGCGCACGGCACCCGATTCCGTTTCGCGATAGCGCCGGTCGAGGTTCGGCAGCACGCCTTCGAAACGGTGCCGGCGCTTCATCTCGAGGCCGCGTGAATTCGCGTAGTGAAACTCTACCTTGTCCTTGCCGCTGCCGTACAAGATAACATTCTGCAGCTTTTCGCCGAGCTCATTGAAGGGCATTTCGATATCGAATTTGTAGTGCCTGGCGAGGCTCTGGATCATCTGGTAGTAATAGGTCGTCTTGCGATCCCAGCCGCGAATTGCACCGCCTGCGAGCGACAGCGACGGGTTGACTACCACGCGATCCGGATCGAAATACTGTTTCACGCCCAGGCCGTCGCAGGTGGGGCAGGCGCCGGATGGATTGTTGAAGGAAAACAGTCGCGGCTCGAGTTCCGTCAGGCTGTAACCGCAGATATTACAGGCGAAGCGGTCCGAAAAAAGGAGTTCCTCCTGACCTGATTCGCGCATATCCGAATCGTCCATCCACGCGATCCGTGCAACGCCGTCGGCGAGTCGCAATGCGGACTCGAAAGATTCCGCGAGCCGGATGCGCAGGTCCTCTTTCACTTTGAAGCGATCAACGATGGCCTCGATCGTGTGTTTCTTGCGCAGGTCGAGTTTCGGCGGCTGGTCGAGCTCGTAAATTTCGCCATTAATGCGCGCGCGGATAAACCCCTGTGCCATCAGTTCCTGCATCAATTGCACGTGTTCGCCTTTGCGATTATCAACCACCGGAGCGAGCAACATCAGCTTGCTGTCGTCGGGTAAGGCGAGTACCTGGTCGACCATCTGGCTGACGGTCTGTGCTTCGAGCGTCGTGCCGTGATCGGGACATTGCGGGATGCCTGCGCGTGCGAACAAAAGGCGCAAATAGTCGTAAATCTCGGTCACGGTGCCCACGGTCGAGCGCGGGTTGTGCGACGTCGATTTTTGCTCGATGGAGATGGCCGGGGAGAGCCCGTCGATATGGTCGATGTCGGGCTTTTCCATCATCGAGAGGAATTGCCGGGCGTAGGCTGACAGCGACTCGACATAGCGGCGCTGGCCCTCGGCATAAATGGTATCGAAGGCGAGCGAGGACTTGCCCGAACCGGACAGGCCTGTGAATACGATCAGCTGGTCGCGCGGCAGCTTGAGATCGAGGTTTTTCAGGTTGTGGGTCCGCGCGCCGCGGATGGTTATGTATCGTTCCATGAGGTCAATTGCTCGGGATCTATGTTCTGCTGCCGTGATTGCGGGACAACCTGCTAATATACGCGGCCTCGCAAGGCTGGCGCAAAGCCGATCCTTAAAACAAGAACGATCTCGCAATAAGACTAGGGAACATGTCCGACGACGGAACGCCTGGCGCCCAGGCCAGCGCAGACACAAAACCACACATTATCGCCATGTTGCCGGTGGAACGGCGCGCTATCAGCGTGGTTACGCTGGTTGCCATGTTGCGCATGGTGGGGCTGTTCGCGCTGCTGCCCGTGTTGTCGCTGTATGCGGCAACCCTCGAGGGTGCAACGCCGCTGCTGGTCGGACTGGCGGTCGGTGCCTACGGCCTGACGCAGGCGGGCTTGCAAATACCGCTTGGTGCACTGTCCGACCGCATCGGCCGCGTGCCCGTGATCATCACCGGCCTGGTGATTTTTGCCATTGGCAGCGCCATTGCGGGTTTCAGCGATACGATCTCGGGTGTCATCCTGGGCCGTTTGCTGCAGGGCGCTGGAGCGATATCCGCGACGCTGACCGCATTGGTCGCCGATGCCACGCGCGTCGAAGTTCGCACACGCTCGATGGCAATTATCGGCGTTGGCATAGGCAGCTCATTCATCCTGGCGATGATCTTCGGCCCCTGGTTCGCAGCCCATTTCGGCGTGCCGGCATTGTTTGGCTTCGGCGTGTTTGTCGCACTGATGGCCGCCGGATTGTTGCTGTTGTTGCCGCGGGGTATCGCGCCACCGGCGCGGAGTGGCCGCCGGGACTTCCGGGCAGCGCTGAAACCCGAGCTGTTGCGGCTCGACTTTTACGTATTCCTGTTGCATGCAATTATGACCGCGACATTCGTGGCGCTGCCGTTCCTGCTTAAAAACAGGCTCGAAATGCCGGTCACAACACACTGGGAAATGTACGTGGGTGCTATCGTTGTTTCGCTGCTAGGCACGATTCCGCTGATCCTGCGGGACGAACACCGCGGCAAGGGACAAACCATCGGCATCGCGATCGTGCTGGTGATGATCGGCGAACTCATATTGAGTTTCGCAGGTTTTTCAGCCTGGACCGTATTCGCGGCGCTCGCGCTGTTTTTTGCCGGCTTCAATTTTCTCGAAGCGGGGCTGCCGGCTCGGCTGTCCACACTGGCAGACGAGGACTCGCGCGGCGCATCGTTGGGCGTTTTCTCCAGCTCGCAGTTCCTCGGCGCCTTCGCCGGCGGGCTCATAGGTGGCCGCTTCCTGAGCGATGGCAACCCGTCCAACGTATTTTTCGTCTGTGCCCTGCTTGCTGCCATCTGGGTGGCCCTGCAGGGCTTCGGGCGCTTTCGCCGCGACTGAAACGTTTGAAATTGTTATGATCGTCCGCCATATGCGGTAGCGACTATTGGGGGCATTTTTTGTCGATCTACGCAGAACTGAAAAGACGTAATGTATTCCGCGTGGCGATTGCCTATGGCGTGGCATCCTGGGTGCTGCTGCAGATTGTCGATGTCATTGCGCCAATCCTCGAATTACCGGCCTGGGCGGCAAAAATGGTTCTGGTCATGCTTGCCATTGGCATGGTCGCAGTACTCGTATTCGCGTGGGTATTTGAGCTGACGCCCGAAGGTCTGAAGAAGGACTCGGAAGTAGATCGCTCTCAACCTGTAGCGAACAAGACCAGTCAGAAGCTGAATTTCGTCATAGTCGCGTTTCTCGCGATCGCCGTCGTTCTGTTGCTGGCAGACCGATACGTCAATCCGGCGCAGCCCGATGCGGCCAGCGAAATCGCCGCTGCCGAAGTAGGTGCCGAGGAACTCGACAATTCAATCGCGGTACTGCCCTTCGTCAATATGAGCGGCGACGACAGCCAGGAGTTTTTCTCCGACGGCATCACCGAGGAAATCCTGAATTCGCTGGCCTCGGTCAGGGAGTTCAAAGTCGCGGGCCGCACCTCGTCATTTGCCTTCAAGAACCAGAACGACGATCTCCGGCGTATTGGCGACGCACTGGGTGTCAGTCACATTCTCGAGGGCTCGGTGCGCAGGGACGGAAGCAAGGTGCGTATCACGGCACAGCTGATCCAGGTCGATGACGGCTTTCATCTCTGGTCCGAGACCTACGACCGTGAACTGACCGATGTGTTCGAGATCCAGGACGAGATCGCCAACGAAATCTCGAGGCAATTGAAGAATCAGCTGCTGACGCAGGACACAAGAGTTGCGGAAGTTCAGCAGACGACGCCTGAGGTCTACGAACTCTACCTCAAGGCCAAGCAGCGGATTTACTCACGTGAAGGTGCGGAAATAGACACGGCGGTGGCGGAACTCGATCGGGCGATCCAGCTGGACCCTGAATATGCCCCGTCCTATGCGCAGCGCGGTATCGCAACCATAATCCTCTCCGAGCAGCAGTACGGCAGTATTCCGCACGACGAAGCACAGCGGCGCGGCAAGCGCTTTATCGATTCGGCCCTCGAACTCGATGACAATCTCGCGGAAGCCTGGGCGGGGCTGGGCCTCTACTATGCGAATGAGCCCGCGAGCGCCGACAAGGCGATCGACCCATTGATGAAAGCACTGTCAATTAACCCGAACCTGATCGATGCCAGCAACTGGCTGTATATCGCTTTGTACACCTTGGGTGACTACAAAGGTGCGCTCGAGATCCTGGTGGACGTTACGGAGCGCGATCCGCTGTACCGGCCTGCGTTTAGCAATGCACTGCAGCAATTCAACAGTTTCGGTCAAACGGAACGAGCCGATGCACTGCTGCAGAAAATTGAAGCCTTCGATCCCGAGAACCCGGACCTGCTTTCGGCCAGGGCGACCAACTACTTGTGGTCGGGAAGAACCGGTGAAGGCCTCAAGGAAATCGAGGCGCGCAGCAAGCTGGGCCGCATGAGCGGGGTGGAGAAGATCTACCTGAGTGTTGGCCTTCTTCGCACGATGCAATTCGAACGAGCGGTTGACGAGGGTTCGCTGTTTTTCCGGCCGGATGCGCTGTATGCGGTTGGCCGGGTCGATGAGGCGTTCGAGCTGGCGTACCAGCAGGCGTCATCGGGCTTTCCCGAAACCCTGTTTATCCTGTTGAACCGGGCGGGTCGCAGTGACGATATTGTGAATTACCTCGAAGAACGCTGGCCCAGTATTTCCGCGTTTGCCGAGGAAAATCGAGGTGATGATCAGGGCTACGGGGTGATGGGTGAGGTAGCACTTGCCTACCAGCGCACGGGCAACGCGGCGCGCTTCGACGAAGCATTGCAGTTCATGGCGAAACATGTGCAAAAACTCAAGGAGCAGGGGGTGGACAATATTGCCTTCTACTTCAATGAAGCGGTTCGTTACGCGCTGATGGATGACAAGGAGCAGGCACTCGATAACCTGGAACGCTCGGCCGCGCGCGGCATGACGACCGCCGGGTTGCCCGTCGAAATATCTCCGGCGCTGGCGACGCTGGCCGACGAGCCGCGTTTTGCCGAGATCGAGGCGACCATGCTCTCCACCACGAACCGCGACCGGGCGACGGTGGGCCTGCCACCCGTCGACGCAAATTACGAAGTCATGGCGGCCATAACCCCGGCCAGCCTGTCGAACCCCTGACCCGATTTGCGGTGACCTCTGGTACGCAAAATTGCTATGATCCTGCGCCATATGCGGTAGCGACTATTGGGGGATGGTTTGTCGATCTACGCAGAACTTAAACGACGTAACGTAATACGTGTGGCCATTGCCTACGGCGTGGCGTCCTGGGTGCTGTTGCAGATCGTTGACGTCGTCACGCCGATTCTCGACCTGCCCGCCTGGGCGCCCAAGCTAATCTTCGTGATTCTGGCTATTGGCATGGTTGCGGTGCTGGTGTTTGCCTGGGTATTTGAGCTGACCCCCGAGGGCCTGAAAAAGGACTCGGACGTCGATCGCTCGCAATCCATCCAGAATAAAACCGGCAGGAAACTGAATTTCGTCATTGTCGCGTTCCTCGCGCTCGCGGTGGTTCTGCTGCTGGCAGATCGACAACTCAACAAGGCGCCGGCAGACGCGCCCGCTGCAATCGCTGATGCGGCGGCCACGCCGGATGCGAACATCAACTCGATCGCGGTGTTGCCCTTTGTCAACATGAGTTCGGACGCGGAACAGGAATATTTCTCCGACGGCATCACCGAGGAGATTCTGAACTCGCTGGCGTCCGTCAAAGACTTCAAGGTTGCCGGCCGGACTTCGTCATTTGCATTCAAAGGTCAGAACCTGGACCTCAGAAAAGTCGGCGACGCTCTCGGTGTCAGCCATATCCTCGAAGGTTCGGTGCGCAAGGCCGGAGCCGAGGTGCGTATTACCGCCCAGTTGATCCAGGTCGACGACGGCTTTCATCTCTGGTCCGAGACCTATGACCGGGAACTGACCGACGTATTCGAAATCCAGGATGAAATTGCCAATGAAATATTGCAGCAGCTGAAAAGCCATCTACTGACGGATGACATCGCAATTGCCGAAGTGCAGCAAACGAGCCCCGAAGCCTACGACCTGTACCTGAAGGCCAAGCAACGCATTTACTCGCGCATTGGCACGGAAATCGAAGGCGCGCGTGAGGAACTCGACCAGGCTATTCAACTGGACCCGGCGTATGCGCCGGCCTACGCGCAACGTGCTGTCGCGACTATGTTGCTGTCGGAGGCACAATACGGTGATATTCCGGACGACGAGGCGAATCGCCGCGGCAAGCGCTTTGTCGACAGGGCGCTGGAACTGGATGACTCGCTGGCCGAAGCCTGGGCGGCGCTCGGCCTGTATTTAAGCAATCAGCCAGGCCGCCAGGACGACGCGATCGACCCGTTGATGAAGGCGCTGTCGATCAATCCCAACCTGATCGATGCCAGCAACTGGCTGCAAATCGCGCTGCGCGGTGTGGGGGATTTCAAGGGATCGCTGGAAGTGCTCGTGGACCTCGCAGAACGCGACCCGATGTACCGGCCCGCTTTCGCGAATGCCCTGCAGGGCTTTAATCAATTCGGCGAACCGGAAAAAGCGGAAGCGCTGCTCGGAAAAATCGAAGCGATCGACCCGGAGAATCCGGACCTGCTCTCGGCACGCGCGATCAACTTTATATATTCGGGGCGTGTCGGGGACGGGCTGAAAGCGATCGAAGAGCGAGCCAAGCACGGCAACATGAACGGGGTGGACATGATCTACCTCAGCATCGGTTTGCAATCTACCCTGCAGTTCGAGCGTGCCGTCGAGGAAGGCTCCGTGTATTTCAGGCCCGATGCGCTGTACGCGCTTGGTCGCACTGAGGAGGCATTCGATCTGGCCTACGATTTTGCCAAGTCGGGCTATCCGAACACGCTTTTCAACCTGCTGAATCGGGCCGGCCGCAGCCAGGACCTGGTTAACTACCTCGAAGAACGCTGGCCCGGTATTTCCGACTTCGCCGACGAAAACCGTGGTGATGAACTCGGTTACGGCATCATGCGCGAAGTGGCTTTGGCGTATTCGCGCGTTGGCAACGCAGAACGTTTCTCTGAAGCCATGGGCTTTATTGAACGACATGCGCAGAAACTGCAGGAACAGGGCGTCGACAACACGCCCTTCCTGGTGGACCAGGCGATCTACTTCGCGCTGCTCGACGACAGGGACCAGACCTTCGACCGGCTGCAACGTGCAGCCGAACGTGGCTGGGCACCTGACGGGCGCCTTGCTGAAAGAGCTCCGGCCCTGGCCGTCCTGGCCGATGACCCGCGCTTTGCCGAAGTCGAGACCACCTTGTTGTCCACGACCAACCGGGACCGCGCAATAGTCGGCCTGCCGCCGGTCGATGAAAACTACGAAGCGATGGCAGCTCTTAGCCCGACGAGCTTGTAATAGCGCTTACTTTCAGCCGGCAAAGTCCAGAAATCAGGCTGTCATTTGCCGGACAAGCCACTACAATAGGCCCCCCTCGAGAGTTTCGATTTGCGACTTTCTGAGCCTCAAACAGCCTGAATTACACACGAAAAAGGACCGCACATGGCCCGTGGAATCAATAAAGTCATCCTGGTCGGCAACCTCGGCAACGACCCGGAAACCCGTTACATGCCCTCCGGCGGCGCGGTTACGAATATCAGCGTAGCCACCTCCGAGTCCTGGAAAGACAAGCAGACGGGCGAACAGAAGGACCGTACTGAATGGCATCGTGTCGCGATGTTCAACCGGCTGGCGGAAATCGCCGCCGAATACCTGCGCAAAGGTTCGCAGGTGTATATCGAAGGCAAGATTCGTACCCGCAAGTGGCAGGACAAGGATGGCCAGGACCGTTACACGACGGAAATTATCGCCGACGAGATGCAGATGCTTGGTGGCCGTGGTGGTTCCGGTGGCGGATCCTACGAAGGCGGTGGGAGTTCACGCGGTGGAGCCAGCGGTGGTAGCCAACAAGGTGGCAGCCAGGGCGGCAGCGATCGCAGTCCACCGCCGGTGGATGACTTCGACGACGATATTCCGTTCTAGCGCGTTACTGAGGTTCCGTGCAGGATCAATGGTCGTCGATATCGCCGACGTATTCCTGAGGCACAATTAACTCCTCCACAGCCGGCAGGACGTGTCGGATGATTGATTCACCGTTCTCACTTTCAACAAGAGCGACCAGAATATAGTCTCTCCAGCGCGACCCTTGCACCATGATCGCATCGGCATGCCATTGCTTCCATGTACCTGACTTACGATACATTTTTGCATCGGGTGCGCGTTCTTCGATTTGCGATACAAACTTGTGGTGCAGGTGCGGATCCGAGAGGTCCTCCAGCATCATTCTTGAACGCTCGGGGCTTACGAGCTTTTCGGTCGCCAGCAAGTAAAATACCCGACATACCTGGGTTGCTGTAGCGCCATGCGAAATATTATGCATTGGGTCGCCGACTCGCGGCCCGGCACTTGCAAAGCGCTTTCCGACCCAAAGACCACCGCCACGTTTCTCATCATAAAAACCGTATTCGGGGTCCTTCATGACATCCTGGATTTTCTTCATGCCGACGGCATCAATCATGCGCGTGGCTGCGGAATTGCTCGAAACCCGAATCATGTCTCCGAGGTCCTTACGATATGCCTCTGTTTCTACCAATGACCCGTCCTCGAACGACGCGTACGCGGCCACGAGCACTGCAATTTTGGGAAGGCTCGCCGCGTACATCATCTTATTGCCATTGACTCTTGCAAATCGTGGCGTATCTCCACTCATGTCGACCAGGCCGATTGCCATTTTCTTTCGCGCAATCAGCTTCGCCCATTCCCCGTTGGACTTGAGCCGTTCCTCGAGATCCTTCTGCAATACCGGATCCACATGATCATATAACGGCTTCCACTCTTCGGCGAAAACCGAAGCTGGCAGGACAAGGAGCATCGCTAAACACAAGATAACGTTTCTCATAGGAATGGAATCCAGTACGGAGGTCGCCATAGGCGGCTGTGCTCGACTTCTGCCATGTTTGGCGAAAAGTAACTGGATCATGTTATCGATCCGTCGTCCAGACCGACGCCAATGGCAATGTGCGGAAAAACGGGCATATCATAGGCGTGTTGCGTTAGGTTTTCATGTACATGAGTAATTGTAATAGCTTGGGGTCATAAATGAATCGCGCTCGACTTCCTGCGTTCGCTATTTTGATTGCGGCGCTACCGACACTTGCAAGTCCCCTCGATCCACCGACGCCGGAAACGTTGACGGAGGCAAAGCGAATCGTGCAGGAAATGAGCAGGAATCAGCGTGGCCCCTATAGCCGCATTCGTTGGTATTGCAACGATGGGGCCATCCTGCCGCCCACCGCCTATGCCTGTACAGAGCGGGGTGGCGGCCAGCAGCATGCCGAGTATTCGCCACAGCGGCAACGCCTTGTGGAGCTGGGTTGGTCAGTTGGGACGATATTTGCAGCGCTATCCTATCCGGAGCTGTACGACGGGCAACACCGTCAACAGCGACTAAGGGAACTGCCGCTCGAGCGATACATGATCGATATTGACAACGGTTGGGTATTGCAACGCGCAAAGGATTATCGCGGACGAGTTCAACTCGAAGACGAAGAGGCCGCGGGCAGGAGGCTGCTCCTACAGCTGATGTCGGGCAGTGACTGGGCGCTCGATAACTTTTTGCTTGTGCGCGAGGCGGCCAGGGCTATACCGCATGGCGACGACTCGGACCTGGCTCGAAGGGTCCGAAGAAATGCTATTCAGCTGGCTGAAATTGAAGCGGATGCGGACAAGTGGCGTGCTGAAATTCATACTGATCCCAACGCCAGGACAGCACAGCGCCTGCGTGATTGGGCGAAATTACAGGATTCGTCTGATGTGCGGTTATCCGCAGACGAACTTGCCGATGACCTGGATGCGTTGTATGGATCTGCAGGTAGACGCAGCCGTATCGTGGCGGCACTGAGTGCCGTCGGCTCCAGTGAGGCAGGGAAGCAGTTTCGATCATCAGTTGCAGCCGCACTAAGTATGTCGCCGGGAAACCGCATTGAGAATATATGCTCGGCGATGTTCGACGCTCGTTCATCGTATTTCGCTGCACTTCAGGTTGAGCGACGCCTTGCGCTCGTTGACGCAATGCGCGAGTTGGATGTGGAAGTGCAACTGGCGTTCCAGGAGGTTTCTTCTGAAAAGACCCAGTCCCGTGCCGATATACTCTCCCTAAGCTATTCGTTGCTCGAGTGCGCGTTCGCATCCGGTTTGATTTCAGCGGCCGAACTCGGCTCGATTTCCCTGCCTTTGCATGTCGATAGCGATAATTCTGTTGCGCTCGACGTATACAGCAAGGTCGTTGCTCAGCTGAAGCGCACGCCGGGTTGGGCGCTCGGAACGATTCGTTACACATTTGCAGAAGCGCTTGTTCGCTATAGTGCATTGGACGAGCGCGCTGCACGCTTTAGCGACGACCTGCTGCGCGGCTCGCCAATGTGGGTGCTAGGTGACACATTGAAGACGCTCGCAAGAGATGTCGATCGTCTGTCCGGGAGTGTGGTTGAGATTGCCGGCCAGCCAGTTGCCGGGGCCGTCGCACTCAATAGCGGTTTGGCACGTGGTACGCTCCGCATTTTCGAAACGAACGAGGCGTTGGGAGACGCGGTTCTTAAACGAAGTGATATCGCGGTAATTCCTGAGACGATAGCGGAGCTGTCGCCGGTCGCCGGTATATTAACTCTTGGCGAAGGTAACGCCTTGTCACATGTGCAATTGCTGGCGCGAAACTTTGGCATACCAAACGTTGCGATCGATTACGATGCCGTAGCATTGCTTAAGCCACTGCAGGATAAGAAGGTCTTGATGGTCGTGACGTCAGGAGGTGATGTCCTGATAGAACAGGATGAGCGCTCGGCGAATGCTCCCGTACAGATTGCCGCGAACAGTATCGCCGTTCCACTACCTGACTTGAGCTGGAATAAATTACTGGTTCTTGATGAAGTCGGGCGAGAAATGTCAGGTCGAATCGTTGGCCCAAAGGCCGCGAATCTTGGCGAGCTAAATAGGCTGTTTCCCGGTCGCGTGGCACCAGCTATCGCAATACCGTTCGGAATATACGATGAGCACCTCAATGCGACGGGGCTCACCCGGCGTATAGGCGCCGCATTTGCGGGAAAGAAAGACGGTACGTTAAGCGAAGCAGAATTCGATGCAGAGCTTGCCAGCGTGCGACGTGAAATCGCAGCGCTGCAACTTTCTGCAGACGTTCGCGAAAAGCTTGAAGCTTTGATGCGGGAACAATTTGGCGAGCCGGGCAGCTATGGTGTATTTGTTCGATCGGATACGAATGTCGAGGACTTGCCGCAGTTCACGGGCGCGGGACTCAACGAGACGTTGCCCAATATTGTAGCGTTCGATGAACAACTCGCTGGAATTCCTCGCGTCTGGTCATCTGTCCTGAGCCCGCGTGCGTTGGCATGGCGATCCAGTGTGCTTGCTAATCCGGATCGCATTTATGCGTCTGTCTTGCTCATGAAGAGCGTATCTGCGACCAAGTCCGGGGTCCTCGTAACGAAGAATCTGTTTGCACAAGGCGAGCCCGGAATGACCGTTTCTACGGCTTGGGGCGTCGGTGGAGCCGTGGCAGGAGAGGCCGCCGAAACCGTGGTTGTCAGATCAGACGATGTCGAAGTCATATCCGAAGCCAAATCCCCGTATCAGCGTCGTATCTCGGTTCGTGGTGGCATCGACATGGCGCCAGCAGCACCCGGACGCGTACTGGAAACGGATGAAATAAAGCAGCTTCGCGAGCTGGTTGGCGAAGTGACCATAAAGTACCAGCCGGTTTTTGACGATGCTGGACTTGCTCGGCCGTGGGATATTGAATTTGGATTCGTCGAAGGTGAGTTGACCCTTTTCCAGATTCGTCCGCTCGTGGAAAGAGGCGGCGGTATGGCCGACGATGAGCTTCGGCGACAACGTCCGAAATTGGCGATTCGCGTTCCGGGCAGAACACGCGTAAGTATGGCCGATTTGCCGGAGGCCGATTTACGTTGAGAAATTTACGAAGTACGTCACGTGTAATTATTGCGTTTTGCGCATCGATACTGATTAGTGCATTGGCGCGAGCTTATCCACTCGATGGCGTGGAGGAGTCGGGTATACGCAGGTTGGAAGGATTTCAAATCGCCGAAATTACTCCAGGCGCTGCGAAGCTCGTTGCGGGTCAACTCTGGAGCACCGAAGAAATACAACTTCGTTTGTCCGGCTATACCGGTCCGGATTTTGATGCACTACCGGAGGACCCCGATCTCTCTTCATTTCTCGCAAAATCACTCAGAGGCCGCGACGCAAGCTACGCGATGGTTCTCGTGGATATATCAAACCCCCAACGGATTCGCTGGGCAGGACTGAGACCGGATCTCAAGCAGAATGCGGGGAGTGTCGGCAAATTGATTTGTATGGCCGCGCTCTTTCAAGCGCTTGCAGAGGCATTTCCGGATGTCGAGGATCGTGCGCGCGTGTTGCGAGATTCAGTTTCACCTGCGGGTACATGGGTCAGCAACGAAATTCACAAGGTGCCAAAGTGGGATGCTGCGCAAAGGCGAAACGTGTACTCCGTCATCAATGCTGATGACTCGTTTCGTTTGAGCGAATGGCTTGATCATGCGATATCAGCATCGGCCAACGGCGCTGGCTCCATCATTTGGCGGGAGGCGATGCTAATTCGTCATTTCGGCAGCGAATACCCCAGGAGTTTTGAGGAGAGCGAACATTTTTTCGCGACAACGCCCAAGTCGCAACTCGGCAAACTTGCACTTTCCGTCGTGACAGAACCGTTGTCAAAGGCCGGCATTGATACGAAGAATCTCCAACAGGGTTCTTTCTGGACAAGTAGTTCGAAACGAAAAGTGCCTGGCACGATATCCTTTGCAACGCCTCGGGAACTTGCTCGACTGGTATTTCGTATTGAGCAGGGCCAGCTTGTTGACGAATGGTCAAGTCTGCAAATGAAAAAGTACATGTATATGACCAAACGGCGTTACCGCTATTCCTACGCACCAGAGTTGAGAAATGAGGCCGTTTTTTTTAAGAGCGGCTCACTCTATTCGTGCCACCCTGAAGAGGGTTTTCGCTGCGACAAGTACATGGGCAATAGTCGCAATCTGATGAATTCAGTAGCATTCGTCCAGGGTCGGTCAACCGAGGATCCCGCCTACATCGTGGCATTGATGTCGAATGTTCTCAGGTTTAATTCTGCCTGGGATCATTCGCGAATTGCTGCGGCTGTGCACGAAACGATAAGAACGAAGCAGGCGCAAACTTTGCGGGAGACCGGGTCGGCGGCGGAAGTAAGCGAGGCAGGCAAGAGCGACTGATCGCCCCACACGGGTCGATGTAAGGTTTGGTACGCGCGACTGGCCGCTGGTGGTGACGAGTCGAGTTATCCAGTGTACGATCGCCCATATCGACGCTGGATTATTCGAATAACCAACTCACTGTGAGCAAAAAACTCTATATCAAGACCATGGGCTGCCAGATGAACGAGTATGACTCGCAGAAGATGGCCGACGTTTTGCGTGAATCGCATGGTTATGAACTGACCGACCAGGTCGAAGATGCCGACCTGTTGCTGGTCAACACCTGCTCGATTCGCGAGAAGGCCCAGGAAAAGGTGTTCTCCGAGCTGGGTCGCTGGCGTCAACTTAAAGAGAAAAAAGACGGTGTCATGATTGGCGTCGGCGGCTGCGTTGCGAGCCAGGAAGGCGCGGGCATCACTGCGCGAGCACCGTTCGTGGATGTCGTCTTCGGGCCGCAAACCCTGCACCGCTTGCCCGAACTGATCGACGGTGCGGCGCGCACGCGTGCGCCGGTCGTTGACATATCGTTTCCGGAAATCGAAAAATTTGACCGGCTGCCAGAACCACGAGCCGACGGTCCGACAGCGTTCGTGTCCTGCATGGAGGGTTGCAGCAAGTACTGCAGCTTCTGCGTGGTACCGTATACGCGCGGCGAGGAAATCAGCCGGCCGCTCGACGACGTGGTCACCGAAGTCGTGCAGCTCGCCGCACAGGGCGTGCGTGAGATCAACTTGCTCGGGCAAAACGTCAATGCGTACCGCGGTCCAATGCACGATGGCGCAATCGCGGATCTCGCGACGCTTATCTACTACGTGGCGGCCGTGGATGGCATCGACCGGATTCGCTTTACAACCTCGCACCCGGTCGAGTTTACCGACAGCCTCATCCAGGCTTATGCCGAGATACCCGAGCTTGCCAACTACCTGCATCTTCCAGTGCAGCACGGTTCCGACAGGGTTCTTGCGGCGATGAAGCGTGGCCACACGGTGCTGGAGTACAAGAGCAAGATCCGGAAATTACGCCAGGTACGGCCGGATATTTCGCTTTCGTCGGATTTCATTATTGGTTTCCCGGGCGAGACGGATGCTGATTTCGAGGCGTTGATGAACCTGATCGCCGAGGTCGGCTTCGACCAGTCATTCTCGTTCATCTACAGCAAACGTCCCGGCACACCAGCGGCGAATCTTGCGGACGACACGCCGTTACAGGTAAAGAAAGAACGCCTGGCCTTGTTGCAGGCACGCATTAATCAGCAGGCGATGGACATCAGTCGCAGAATGCTCGGCACGACGCAGCGCGTACTGGTCGAGAAGCTCTCGAAAAAAAGTACGCGGCAAGTGTCCGGGCGAACCGAAAATATGCGCTGGGTGAACTTCGACGGCGATACCCGCCTGATCGGCCGTTTTGTCGATGTCGTTATCACGGAAGCCCTGCCGAACTCCCTGCGCGGCCGCCTTGCGAGCAAGCAGGCAGCGGCGTAACCTTTCTTTATATTGAACAGCATACCGATCTCACGGGACATCGTCCTCGAACCCGCCGATAACGACCGCATCAAAAATCTCTGCGGCGAGTTCGATGAGCATCTGCGCCAGATTGAACGCCGTCTCGACGTCGAGATTGCGAGTCGCGGCAATCGCTTTCGCGTTACAGGGCAACCCGAAGCGGCAGATACGGGTAAAGAGGTCATTGAATCGCTGTTCGAACTGGCCAAAACCGAGTTGCTGGATCCCGAGCGCGTCCATATCCATCTGCAGGAGTCCATGATGAACCAGGGCAGGGTTGCCGTTGCGCCAGATCCGGAAAATCCGGACAGCGTGGGGGTACAGATAAAAACGCGCCGCAAACTGATTCGTCCACGCGGCGAAAACCAGGCGCTGTACCTGAAAAGTATTCACGAGCACGATCTCGCGTTCGGTATAGGCCCCGCCGGTACGGGCAAGACCTACCTCGCCGTTGCAGCTGCGGTTGAAGCAATGGACCAGGAGCAGGTACGACGAATCGTCCTGGTGCGGCCTGCGGTGGAGGCCGGCGAACGGCTGGGTTTTCTGCCCGGGGATATGTCACAGAAAGTGGACCCGTATCTTCGGCCCATGTACGACGCGTTGTACGACATGGTCGGTGCGGAAACGGTGACGCGGCTGATCGAGCGCAATGTCATAGAAGTGGCGCCACTCGCGTTCATGCGCGGCCGATCGCTCAATGAGTCGTTCGTTATACTCGACGAAGCGCAAAACACCAGTGTCGAACAGATGAAAATGTTTTTGACACGTATCGGGTTCGGCTCGCGCGCCGTGGTAACGGGCGACGTTACGCAAATAGACTTGCCGGCCGGGAAACAATCGGGCCTCAGTCACGCCACCGGGGTGCTGAAAGATGTTGCAGGCGTCGCGTTTACTTTCTTTCAGCCTCGTGACGTCGTACGGCATGCCCTGGTACAGCGCATTGTCGAGGCGTACGAAGCCAGCAACGAGCAGGTTTGACGCACGACGGTGGGCAGCAGCGAGCCGCCATTAGTCGATGTGCAGATAAGTTCGGCGGCCCCCGGCATACCGGGCGATATCGAGATCAGCGAATGGGTCTGTCGCGCGCTTGCCGGCGCAGAGGCGGGCGGCTGCCTGGAAGTGTCAGTTCGGGTGGTCGATCAAACAGAAATGCGCCAGCTGAACCGCAAATTCCGGCAGCAGGACAAGGCAACCAACGTACTGTCGTTCCCGGCCGAGCTCCCAACAAGTTATAACCCGGTGCCGGGCACCGAAGATCCGGCGCCAGACGCCGAAAAAAGCGCAACAAGTTATGGTCCGGTGCCCGGCACCGGTTGCTATGGCTTGCTGGGAGATATCGTCGTTTGCGCGCCGGTCCTGTGCGAGGAAGCGCAGACGCAGGGGAAGCGGTTGGCTGATCATTGGGCCCACATGCTGGTACACGGCACCCTGCACCTGCTTGGCTACGATCACATTGAAGCGCCCGACGCGGCGGCCATGGAGTCGCTCGAAACCAGGATTCTGGCGGAGTACGGGATCGGCGACCCCTACTGGATGGACTGATCGTCTGGTCGCGGGCGATTTGTGGGTGCTACACTAGCGATCCGGCGAGCCTCCAGATGGCTTGCGACAGGCTCACATCCAAGGCTCGATGAACGAAAAACCGCCAAGTACCAGCGGCACAGGAAACACCGGTTTAGTTGCGCGCATTCTGCGTGCTATCAGAGGTGAACCCTGGAGCCGCGACGAAATTCAGGATCTTATCAATCAATCCGACAGCGGTCTGGATGCCGAGGAAAAGAGCATGCTGGCCGGTGTTCTCGAGGTGTCTGAAACCCAGGTTCGCGACGTGATGATTCCGCGCTCGCAGATGGTCGTCATCGATATTTCCCAGCCGTTCGACGAGATTCTGAAAGTAATCCTGGAATCCGGGCATTCGCGCTTTCCGGTGATCGGTGAAGGTCGTGACGAGGTGATGGGCGTCCTGCTGGCAAAGGACCTGCTGCGCTATTTTGGTCGCGATGTCAAAGAGCTGCCTTTGCAAAAGCTATTGCGCTCAGCGTCCGTGATCCCGGAGTCGAAACGCCTGAATGCACTGCTGAATGAGTTTCGTGCGAGCCACAATCACATGGCCATCGTCGTGGACGAATACGGCAGTGTTGCCGGCCTCCTGACGATTGAAGACGTGCTTGAGGAGATCGTCGGTGATATCGACGATGAACACGACCCGCAAGGTGCGGAGTTTATTTACCCGGAGGGGGAGCGCAATGGTAAACCAAGTTATGCGGTACGAGCACTGACACGGGTGGAAGATTTCAACGACTATTTCGAGTGCGAGCTCGATGATGAAGAGTACGACACCATCGGTGGGCTCGTATTGCACCAGCTCGGTCGCCTGCCGCGCCGTGATGAAACAATTTCCTACGGTGGTTTCACATTTGCCGTGACCAAGGCAGATAAACGCCGTATCGAATCCTTGCGGGTCCAGCGCGAACCAGCCTGATTGCATGGCCTATACCAACCGTATACTGACGCTACCTGCTGATCGGCCGCGCATCAGCCGCTTGATCGCGTTGCTGCTCGGCTGCCTGACAACACTTGCATTCGAGCCATTCGGCTGGTCGTTGCTCGCGCCGCTGTTGTTGCTGCCGATCCTGTTTGTATGCCTGACCCTGGCACCGCGCGATGCGGGACGGTATGCATTCTGGTACGGCCTCGGCCTGTTCCTGACCGGTACCTACTGGATTTACATTTCCGTGGTGATATTCGGCGAAGCGCCGGGCTGGGTCGCCCTGTTCCTGATGCTGGGTCTGTCACTGGTCATGGCGGCCTGGTTGTTTGCGGCTGCCTATACGATCAGCTACCTGTCGCAGGGCGAACCATTGTATATGCTGCTGGTCGCGCCGGCCGGCTGGGTACTCGTTGAATGGTTGCGTGGCTGGGTCGCGTCAGGATTTCCGTGGCTGGCCTTCGGCTATGCACAGACGGATTCTGTGCTGGCGGGCTGGGCGCCACTAGCCGGCGTTTACGGCGCTTCATTCGCGGTATTGTTTGCGGCGAGCGCCGCTATCCTCGTCATCATGGGTCGCGGCAAACTTCGCTCTATTGCACTGGTCATGATTTTTCTGCCCTGGGCGCTCGGCGCTTTGCTGCAACATGTGGACTGGACAGCAGCGGATGGCGAGCCACTTACGGTCACGATCCTGCAGGCGGGAATTTCGCAGGACAGTAAATGGTTACCAGAAGCCAGGCAGCCGACACTCGACTTCTATCGTGATGGCACGCGCATCGCACGGGACAGCGATATCGTCGTATGGCCGGAGGTGGCCATCCCGAACCTTTTGAGCCGCGAAAGACCGTACGTTGCGCAACTGGAGGCCGACGCACGCGAAAGCGGCCAGACGATCCTGTTCGGTATCCTGGAGGACGTCGCGGATCGCGGTGAGCGCAAGGTCTACAACAGTGTGATTTTGCTCGACGGTGCGCGGCGCCAGGTATACCGCAAAAGGCATTTGGTGCCATTCGGCGAGTATTTTCCCGTGCCGGAGACGGTCCGTGAATGGATGAAGATGATGAGCCTGCCTTACAGCGATCTTTCTGCTGGTAGCGATCGGCAGGACTTACTCGTCACGCGAGGTGGTACGCGCCTCGCACTCATGATCTGCTACGAGGACGCCTATAACAGCGAACAGCTGTACGCGCTGCCCGCGGCCGGGGTGCTGGTTAACGTAAGCAATGATGCCTGGTTCGGCGACTCAGTTGCGCCTCATCAGCATCTGCAGATTGCGCGCATGCGCTCGATCGAGGCAGGACGGCCCGGAATTCGTGCAACCAATACCGGAATCAGCGCATTTATAGACTACGACGGGACCCTGCTCGAAAAAGGCGGGCAGTTCAGAAAGGAATCACTGACGACCGGTATTCAGCCGCGCAAGGGCAGCACCCCGTTCGTGGCATCGGGCAATGTACCGATCGTGGCGCTTTGCTGCCTGATTCTCGGCTTCTTCTGGATTAAGAGACCGAGGTGAGCGCAGCAACTGGCGCAATATGCAGCTTGGCGGCTTATCCTGTACGCTTGGCCGCTTTCCAGCACCCGGGATGCCCCGGTTTCAAACCAGTAAAGAGCCCTGCATGAGCGTTGTTTATAACCCCGAAGCCGTCGAGAAAGCGGCGCGCGAGCAATGGGACAGTTCGCGTTGTTTTGAAGTCAAAGAGGACGCGGGCAAGGATAAATTCTACTGCCTGACCATGTTCCCGTACCCCAGCGGCAAGTTGCACATGGGGCACGTGCGCGTGCTCACGATCAGCGACGTTATCGCGCGATACCAGCGGATGCAGGGCAAACTCGTGCTGCAGCCCATGGGCTGGGATGCGTTTGGCATGCCGGCAGAGAATGCAGCGATTCAGCGCGGTGTGCCACCGGCCAAATGGACTTACGAGAATATCGACTACATGCGCGGCCAGTTGAAACGTATGGGTTATGCCTACGACTGGAGCCGCGAAATTACTACGTGCCGTCCGGAGTATTACCGTTGGGAACAGTGGTTGTTTACGCGCATGTTCGCGAAAGGACTCGTGTACCGCAAGAATTCCGTCGTCAACTGGGACCCGGTTGACCAGACGGTCCTTGCCAACGAGCAGGTCATCGACGGGCGCGGCTGGCGTTCCGACGCGCTGGTTGAACGTCGCGAAATCCCGCAATGGTTTATGAAGATTACGGCCTATGCGGATGAATTGCTCCGCGAACTGGACAACATGCCCGGCTGGCCCGAGTCCGTTAAGACCATGCAGCGCAACTGGATCGGTCGTTCCGAAGGCGTGGAACTGTCGTTCGAAGTGGCGGGCGAAGACGAGCGCCTGACAGTGTACACAACCCGCCCTGACACGCTCATGGGTGTCACGTACATGGCGGTTGCTGCAGAGCATCCACTGGCACGCAAGGCCGCCGAGGGCAACAGCGAAATCAGTACATTCATCGAGGCGTGCCAGAAAACGGATGCGGCCGAAGCCACGCTCGAGACAATGGAAAAGAAAGGCATGCCGCTCGGCATCGATGCCATGCACCCGATAAGCGGTGACAAGGTGCCGTTGTGGGTCGCGAATTTTGTGCTCATGAGCTATGGGACGGGAGCCGTGATGGCTGTGCCAGGCCACGATGCGAGGGACTGGGAGTTTGCGAAAAAGCACCGGCTGCCGATCCGGCAGGTAATAGCGCCTACTGATGGCAGTACGATCGATGTTGCTGACGCCGCCTATCTCGAGCACGGCGTGCTTGTGAATTCGGGTAAGTACGACGGGCTCGATTTCGACGCCGCCTTTAATGCTATCGCCGATTTTTTTGAATCATCGGGGCTTGGCCGGCGCACGGTGCATTACCGCCTCCGTGACTGGGGTGTGTCGCGGCAGCGCTACTGGGGTGCACCGATCCCGATCATCTATTGCGACGATTGCAATGCCGTGCCCGTGCCTGAAGACCAGCTACCCGTGGTGCTGCCGGAAGATGTTCAGTTCACGGGTGTTGGCTCGCCGCTCAAGGATATGCCGGAGTTTTACGAAACGAGTTGCCCAGAGTGCGGCAAGCCGGCGCGACGTGAGACAGACACGTTCGACACATTTGTTGAATCGTCCTGGTATTTCGCGCGCTACGCCTGCCCCGATGCAAAGGATGCAATGCTCGACGAGCGTGCCGCCTACTGGATGCCCGTGGATCAATACACAGGTGGCATCGAGCACGCTATTTTGCACCTCTTGTACTCGCGCTTTTTTCAGCGTGTCATGCGCGATGAAGGCCTGGTGCAGTCAGCGGAGCCGTTTACGAACCTCCTGACCCAGGGCATGGTGTTAAAAGACGGTGCGAAGATGTCGAAGGCCAAGGGTAATACGGTCGACCCGCAGGCGCTGGTCGATGCGTACGGTGCTGATACAGTGCGTTTGTTCATGATGTTTGCTGCGCCGCCCGAACATGCGCTCGAATGGTCCGACGAAGGCGTACAGGGCAGTTACCGTTTTTTGAAGCGATTCTGGGCTGCTGTCCACACGCACGCGGAGGCGGGCGCGGCAGGACCGGTGGATCCGTCGATACTCGTCGAGCCGCAACTGGCCCTAAGGCGCAAGGTGCACCAGACGATACAGAAGATTTCCGACGATATCGGACGCCGGCATGCCTTCAATACGGCCGTCGCCGCGGCAATGGAGCTTCTGAACGCCATCGGCCGCTTTGACGATAAGAGTGCAGCGGGTCGCGCTGTGGAGCGAGAAGCACTGAATGCCGTTGTCCTTATGCTCTCGCCGATGGTGCCCCATATCTGCAACGCATTGTGGCGCGCGCTTGGCAATGAATCGGTATTGATCGACCAGCCGTGGCCGACCTTCGATGCGGCAGCACTCGAACAGAATGAGATTGACCTGGTCGTGCAGGTCAATGGCAAGCTGCGTGGCAAGATTCGGGTCGCAGTCGACGCGAGCCGGGATTCGATCATCGAGCTTGCACTCGCCGAGGAAAACGTGGCGCGCTTCGTCAGCGGCAACAAGATAAAAAAGACGATTGTCGTGCCGGGTCGCCTGGTCAATGTTGTCATCTAGACTAATGTTGTCATACAGATTGCTGCTGCTGCCTGCCCTCGCAAGCCTTGCAGCTTGTGGTTTTCATTTGCAGGGCACGTTGACCACACCCGAGGTCATGCAGCGTACCTATATCCAGACTGTCGATCGCCACAGCCAGTTCTACCTGCGCCTGCGTCGTGAGCTGCTTGCCGCAGGTATCGACGTCGTGGACGATGAAGCCGAGGCGGGTGCCGTGTTCGCCGTTTATGTCGATGACACGAATCAACGCGTGTTGTCGGTGTCGGCCCGCAACGTGCCCACCGCGTACGAGGTGTATTACAGCATCCGTTATAGCGTGATAAGCGGCACGAACACCTTGCTGGAACAGCAGGACCTTACCTTGACGCGTGACTACACCTACGATTCAACGCTGGTTCTCGGCAAGGCGCACGAAGAGACCTTGCTGCGCGATGAGATTGCAAAGGACCTGGTTCGTATCGTACTGGAACAGGTCTCGGCACTGTAACTCCAATCAGGGCTGCGAATGTGCTGACATGCTGACGCTTGCCGACGTATCAAACGCGAAGATTGTCGATCTGCTGCGTCGCTATGGAATTGACCTTTGTGTACAGGCAAATGGCGCCAGTATTCCTGGAAGCTTTTGGGGTGAGCCGGAAGCCGGCATTGTCGGTTGCGCCGTGTATGCGCGCAGCGATACACCGATTCACTCGCTGTTGCACGAAGCCAGCCATCTCATCTGTATGGATGACAAGCGAAGACAGGATGTGCACCGGGACGCTGGCGGCGATGACCTTGAAGAGGCAGCCGTTTGCTACCTGCAAATCGCACTGGCTGCGGAGCTCGACGAAGTCGGTGCCGCTATGCTCATGCAGGACATGGACGACTGGGGTTACAGCTTCCGCCTCGGCTGCACGTCGCGCTGGTTTGCCGACGACGCAGACGATGCGCGCCACTGGCTGCTGTCAAGACAACTGATTGAGGAAGGCGGGACTCCATGCTACCGCCGCCGGGGCGATTGACGATGCGCCTGTGCCGCTCCGGCTGCTTGGTCCCATACGCTACCGGTGTATAGTTCGGCATGGCCTGGTTGCGTTTTATTCTGTACTTCCTGCTGATCTCGGCGATTTTCTATGTCTTTGCCTGGCTGGGTGTGACGTTTCCCGGCAGTTTGAAAATGCAGGTTTTCGACAGCGCTGCTGGCGCGCTCGGCACCAGCGAGTATTCGCCGGTGGAAATGGTACAGGCACTGGTGGTCGCCCTGTGCTGTCTCCTGATGGGCTGGGTTGCGCTTGAATATCCGGGGCAACGTCCGCTGGCGTTTCTGTTCGGTGGCGTCGCTGTCGTCTACCTGATACGCGAACTCGGTTTCTTTCTGGACCTCTATGTTGTCAGAAATCTCTGGCAGGTTCTGATTGCAGTCGCGGTTTCCCTGGTCATCGCCTACACGTATCGCCATCGCCTGCGCCTTAAGATAGCACTCGCACGAATCTGGCCGTCACCCGCAATGGTACTTATGTTCAGCGGCGCCGTGATTCTGTTCTCGGTCGTTCGAGTGGTGGCGGATGAATCCCTGTGGCAGTCACTGATGGGCGAGAACTACCGGCGGGTCGTGAAAGTCACGGTGGAGGAGTTGGTCGAACTGCTGGGGTTCCTGTTCTGGTTGGCGGGATCGGTCGAATACGCGTTCCAGGCGCACGTTCTTGGCACACGAGAGCCGCAACCCGCCGCGGTGCGCCGCCGCGATACGCGGCTTGGCAGGCGTTCATAATTTTGCAGAAGAATCGCGGCAGGATGCCGCTCCTACGGAGTGAAATTCTTGCAAGACCGCAATCTGCGCCATCCTCCCGTAGGAGCGGCATCCTGCCGCGATTGTCCGAAACCTAGAGAATAGTCGGGTTCGGGGCGTCTCCGTAGACGTCGTCAGGATCAAATACTTTTTGCGTCTCGGTCCAGTGCAGGCTGATGCCGCCATCGACGGCCTGCGCGCGGAATTCCGCGCCCGTCGGCACGCTGCGATAAAAGCAGCTCCGGTATCCGACATGGCAGCTGGCGCCACCGGCCACGTCAACCCGCAGCCAGACGCAGTCCTGGTCGTCGTCGATCAGCATTTCCCGCACGCGCTGCACGAAGCCGCTCGTTGCACCTTTGTGCCACAGCACCTGGCGACTGCGGCTGAAATAGTGCGCCTCGCCGGTCTGGATCGTGAGTTGCAGCGCCTCGGCATTCATATAGCCCTGCATCAGTAATTCGCCACTGTCCGCGTCGGTGGTAACGACTGTAATCAGGCCCCGGTCATCGAATTTCGGCGCGAGGTCATTGCTTTCTTCAACCTGCGCAACGCTGTTGCGGGCGGCAAATTTGACGGGTGCGTCCGACATCGTGAAAACTCGAGCTCAACGGGGCGACGAAGAATACTAGAACCTGTCTCAAAATCAATTGTGAGTGCGGCCTGATTGTGCGGAGCCTCGTCCACAGCGGGCCCGATATTGCTATCATTGCCTGCGTTTTTTGGCACAGGCCTCCCGCGACGATATCAATGGATTCGATACGCACACAATGACAATTCAACTACACGACACGCTACGCGGCAAAAAGGTTGCTTTTGAGCCGCTCGATGCGGGCAAAGTGACGATGTATTTGTGCGGCCCGACGGTCTACAACTATGCGCATATAGGCAACGCGCGACCGGCTGTCGTGTTCGATGTACTGGCTCGCCTGCTACGGCAGCGCTACACACTGAAATTTGCCCGCAACTTTACGGACGTTGACGACAAGATTAATGCTGCGTCACTTGCCAGCGGCAAACCGATCGGTGAGATCACCGAGCGCTTCAAGCGCATCTATAACGAGGACATGGCTGCACTCGGTGTCCTGCCGCCCGATGTAGAGCCCTGTGCTACGGACCACATCGGCGAAATGATCGACATGATCAGCGTACTGATCGACAACGGGCATGCCTACGTCGCCGAAAACCACGTGCTGTTCGATGTCAACTCGAACCCGGATTATGGCAGCTTGTCCAAACGTGACCTGCGCGAAATGATTGCGGGCGCCCGTGTCGAGGTCGCGCCGTACAAGAAAGCGGCACATGATTTTGTGCTCTGGAAACCATCCACACCCGAGCTGCCCGGCTGGGACTCACCCTGGGGACGCGGTCGGCCCGGCTGGCATATTGAATGCTCCGCGATGGCCAAAAAACATCTCGGCGTTACGATCGATATTCACGCGGGCGGGCAGGACCTCGTATTTCCGCATCACGAGAATGAAATGGCGCAATCCGAATGCGCGCATGGCGGCGAGGTATTTGCGCGCTACTGGCTGCACAACGGGTTCCTGAGCATCGACCAGGAGAAGATGTCCAAATCGATCGGCAACGTGCTGCTGGTGCACGACCTGGTGAAACAGGTGCCTGGTGAAGTCATTCGGCTGGCATTGCTGTCTGCACACTATCGCCAGCCGCTGGACTGGTCGGACAAGACGCTGGAATCAGCCCGTCGTATGCTGGACCGCCTGTACGGCGCGCTGCGTGGCGTAGGACCCGGCACCGATGCGCGCGCGGGAGCATCGGTACCGGCGCGTGTGCTGGCCGCAATTGAAGATGACATAAACACGCCGCAAGCGATGGCGGAACTCTTTGCGCTGGCACGTGCGTTGAACAGGTCGACCGATAACGCGGAGCGGACACAGCTCGCCGCGGCCATGTTGGCGGCGGGTGATCTACTCGGCCTCTTGCAACTGGATCCGGACGACTGGTTCGCTGGCGATACGGGAGGTGAGTTGTCGAGCGCCGACATTGACAGATTAATTGAGAAACGCGCAGACCTGAAGCGCGACAAGGATTTTGCAGCGGCGGATGCGATTCGCGACGAACTGTTAAATGCCGGTGTGCGAATCGAAGATGGCAGCGACGGCACAACCTGGCGGCGTGCCTGACAGACGATGCGGAATTGGTGAAAATGCTTAGCGAAGTAGCAACGGCACAAGCAGAACTGATCGAGGAATTCAGTTTTTTCGACAACTGGATGGATCGCTATCAATACCTGATTGATCTCGGTCGTCGCTTGCCGGAGTTTCCGGAGGCACAAAAGACCGACGCGAACAAAATCCGTGGCTGCCAGTCACAGGTCTGGTTCGTCGCAACAAAAAAGGGTAACCGTCTCGAGTTTCAGGCCATCAGTGACGCGGCAATTGTGTCCGGGCTGATCGCAATGTTATTGCGAATATACAGCGGCAAGAAACCGGCGGATATCTTGCAGACCGCGCCTGACTTCGTCACGGCGTTGCACCTCGAAGAACACCTGAGCCCGACGCGCAGTACCGGCCTCTATTCGATGCTGGAAGCAATCCGGAACTTTGCCAGCCAGGCGGCCGAGGCTTCCTGATGACGGCGACCCTGGGTCGGCTCCTGGCCTGGCCTTTACTGCTGCTGGTGCTCATCTATCGATACACAATTTCACCCTGGCTCGGGCCGAATTGTCGCTACACGCCGAGTTGCTCCGAGTATACGATCGCAGCACTCAAGGAACATGGTGCGTTTCAGGGCAGCGCTCTCGCTGCAAGGCGCATCGCAAGTTGTCATCCCTGGGGCGGTTCGGGTTACGACCCGGTGCCGCGCAAGGACCACGACTCGCATGAATCCTAGGCAGCTCCTGCGCGAGATCCTGTATCCCGCGCGTTCACTGGCGTGCGTGTTTGCGATGCTGGGGTTTTTCGCACTGCTGCTACTGGCCGCATACGCCCGTTTGCTTGGCATCTGGCTGGCAGCCATTGTCGTCCCGGCCCTGTTTCGCTACCTGATCATCGTCGCGGAACAAAGAGCCAATGATCGAGAGGTTGAACCGCCAGGCATTGAGTTTTTTTCCCTGGGCGGCAATCTCTGGACACTGTTTCCTGCCATTCCTTTGCTGGTGCTGGTGGCCCTTATCCAGGGTGCGGCTGCCTGGGGCATTGCCTCGCAGATCCTCCTGGGCCTGGGTTTTCTCGCGGTGTTTCCGGCAATGATGGCGGTCCTCGTGATTACACATTCACCGGCGCAGAGTCTGAACCCGGTTGCGATCTACCATCTCATACGCGAGGTTGGCGGAAGTTACCTTTATGCACCGCTGCTGATCGTTGTACTGGCCTTTGTTCCGGACCAGCTGGTCGTGTTGCCGGGCTGGTTTCGCCTGCTTGCCGGACTGTACCTGGCATTTGCATTCTATGCGGTGGTCGGCGGTTTGATCCGGGAAGCTGATCTCATCGATGACCTCGAATTGCCGGACCCGGTTCTGCCCGATCAGGCGGACAGGGCATCACTCAGTCTGCGTGAACGCAGGTTCGCCCTGAATCACGCTTACGCCCTGATCAGTCGCGGGAATCGTGACGGCGGGCTGCACCATCTAGCCAGCCACATCGACAGTGAACCCGATCCGGCTGCCGCGTGGCCGTGGTTTCTGGAGCAGATGCTGCGCTGGGAAAACCCCGATCCGGCGCTTTATTTTGCGCAGCGCTACCTCAAGTACCTGCTCCTGCACGGTGAGTCGGTCAAGGCCGTGAAACTCCTGTTGCGATGCCGCCTGCAGAACGACGAATTCCGGCCATTCAGGGAGGACCGTGATGCCGCCGCCGATGCGGCGCGCGTTTGTGGTAACAATGAGTTAGCCGAATCGCTCGAAAAGTACCGATAAGTCCCTTGTAAAAGGGCCTTTGTCGTGGTGTGATCAAGGAACGAAAATCATGGATAAACGCTTGCTGCAAATACTGCGTTGCCCGGTCACGCACAAAGGCCTGTCACTCGCGCGTCGCGAGACGATTGGGCGGGTCAATGCGGCCATCAAGTCTGGTATTCTCAGTAATCGCGACGGTACCCTGCTCACCGAAACGCTCGATGAGGCGCTGGTTACAGACGACAGCAAGTTGCTGTATCCCATCGCAAATGGTATCCCCGTGCTGCTGGAAGGCGAGTCCGTTCGTCTCGATCAACTGGAAGCGTATTGAATCTTACGGCCAAGCAGCTTTCCGCCCACCTGAAGAAAAACCTCGCGTCCTGTTATCTCATTTCCGGCGACGAACACCTGCTGGTCGATGAGGTACTGGATCGCATCCGGCATACGGCGCGTGAACGAGGTTTCATATCGCGCGAGGTCTACGTTGCAACGGACAGCTTCGACTGGTCGCAATTAGCGGCCGCCGGCGCGAACCTGTCATTGTTTGCCGACCAGCGCATCCTGGAATTGCGCCTGCCAACCGGCAAGCCGGGCCGCGCCGGCAGCCAGGCAATTGCCGATTTTGCCGCACAAATGGGCCCCGAACTGCTGTTGCTGGTCCGCACGCCGAAACTCGATCGCAATAGCGCGAAGGCCAAATGGGTGCAGGCGCTGACGAAAGAAGGCGTCCACATCGCAATCTGGCCGATCGACTTGCGTGAATTGCCGGGCTGGATCGGCGCGCGCATGCGAGCCGCAGGCCTGCAACCCGATCAGGGAGCTGTGCAGATGATTGCCGATCGCGTCGAGGGCAATCTGCTCGCCGCGAGCCAGGAAATCGAGAAGTTGCGCCTGTTGCTAGGCGCCGGGCGGGTGACCAGTGAGGATGTTGGACACGCGGTGGCTGACAGCAGCCGTTTCGATGTTTACAAACTGGCGGATGCGGCGCTCGCCGGGGACGCAAAACGGGCCATCAGGATACTCGCGGGGTTGCGCAGAGAAGGCGTGCTGCCAGTGCTGGTCGCCTGGTCACTGACTCGCGAATTGCGGGGGCTGGCGAAAGTTTCCGAGCAGCTGGCGCGCAAAGTCGACCTTATGAGCGCGATGAGAAAGGCGGGTATCTGGAGTAGCAAACAAGATCTTGTACGAGCGGCAGTCGGACGACATTCCTATGCCTCGCTGCTCGGCCTGTTGCAGGCTGCGGGACGAACAGATGCGGCAGCGAAAGGCCAGAGCGGCGATGACCCCTGGCAGCTGAGCGCCGATATCGTGCTGCGGCTGGCATTGGGCCCGATTGACACCTGCACGATCGCTGCCGCATGAACCCACTCGGCGTGTTTGGCGGAACGTTTGATCCGATTCACTATGGCCACCTGCGTACGGCTTTTGAAATGTTGCAGGCGCTGCGGTTCTTCGAGGTCCGCTTCATACCCTGTGGCGATCCGCCGCACCGTGGCAAGACCTATGCCACTGCGAAGCAACGCTTCGAAATGACACGAGCGGCGCTTGCCGGGCAGCCGGGCTTCGTTGTCGACGACCGGGAACTGAGTCGCGACGGGCCGTCTTATTCCATCGATACGCTGCACAGCTTGCGCGAGGAAATACCAGAGCGGCCAATGGCACTGATACTTGGCATGGATGCGTTTCTCGGCCTGCCGAAATGGCATCGCTGGCTGGATATACTCAAAGTCGCCCACATAGTAGTTGCACATAGGCCGGGATGGCGGGCTCCGGATATCGGACCGCTCGGCGAATTGCTGAGTCGTTGTGGCACGCACCGCATTGACGATCTGCACGAACTGACGCACGGCAGGATCCATATACATGCCGTAACCCAGCTTGAGATTTCCTCCACCGAGATACGGGAACTGATCGAAGCTGGACGTGATCCGCGTTTTCTGACGCCCGATCCGGTGCGCGAGTTTATCGCGACATCGCGATGTTACGGGGCGCTCGATGAGCGCTTCCTGTGAGGTCCGGAAGGTTTCCAGGAACGCGGAGCGACCGGGTGCTTTTTGGTTATATTTTTTTACACAACTGAAGGAGAAATTTGGCAAATGATACGAGTAGACAGCAGATGAACAGCGAACAACTCTGCGCACTGATTGTTGAGGCCCTTGACGATGTCAAGGCGAAGAATATCGTGACGCTCGATGTGCGCGATATGACCACCGTTACGGACTACATGATCGTTGCGAGCGGCACCTCGGGTCGGCACGTGACGTCGCTCGTTGAAAACGTAGCGGATAAAGCACGCGCGGCTGGTCGCAAGCCAATTGGAATCGAGGGTGAGGAAGGCGGTGAATGGGTGCTGCTGGACCTCGAGGACGCATTGGTGCATGTCATGCTACCGAAAGTTCGCGAATTCTATAATCTTGAAAAACTCTGGTCGTTTGGTGCCAACAGCGGAATAGCCGCGACCTGAAACTAAAGAGAGCACTATGCACACTCGTCTGCTCGCAGTGGGGTCCCGGCAAGCGGCCTGGGTCGACGAGGCCGTCACTTCCTACACCGCCCGGTTGCCGCGGGAATGGCATTTTCGCATTGACGTTGTGGCAACGGTGAAGCGCAAGCGCAACGAAGCCGCAGCGCGCGCCACCCTGGACGAGGGCCAGCAACTGCTGGGGCGCATTGGCGCCAACGAGCAGGTCATTCTGCTGGATGAGCGAGGAACGGAGTGGACCAGCCGCGAGCTCGCGGAGCGCTTGTTTCAATGGCAATCAGATGGTCGCGATCTGTGTTTTATCATTGGCGGGCCAGACGGCGTTTCTTCGGCTGTCTCTGAGCGCGCCGATGCAAGCTGGTCGCTGAGCAAACTGACGCTGCCACATGGCCTCGCGCGGGTTCTGTTTGTCGAGCAATTGTATCGTGCCAATTCCTTGCAGGCTGGCCACCCATACCATCGTGACTGACCATCGGAATCGTCCGCCAATGCCCGATCCAAGCTCTACCACGGAGACTCTCGGCTCACCACTGGTGCTGGCGTCAGCGTCGCCGCGCCGCCGCGCCATTCTCGATGCGCTCGGCGTACGGTATTCGGTGCAGCCTGCCGACATCGATGAACGGCACCTTCCCGGTGAGAATGCGTCTGATATGGTACTGCGGCTCGCGTGCGACAAGGCGATGATGGTCGCCGGTCGATATGCGCCGCATTATTGCGTGCTGGGTGCCGATACAGCGGTCGTTCTCGATGACCAGGTATTCGGCAAGCCCGGGAATGAATCTGACGGCCTGGCCATGTTGCGCGAGCTTTCAGGCCGCGAGCACCGTGTTTTGACGGGAGTGGTCGTTGTTACGCGGGGCGCCAGTTCCGGGGTTGTGGTCGAAACCCGGGTGAGTTTCCGGAAAATCAGCCCGGACGAGGCGCGCCGCTACTGGCAAACCGGCGAACCGCGCGGTAAGGCTGGCGCTTACGCAATCCAGGGCCTTGGCGGTCTGTTCGTCGCGTCAATATCCGGCAGTTATACAGGTGTTGTCGGTTTGCCGATTTTTGAAACGGGTACCTTGTTGCGCGAGGCAGGTCTCGACCTGTTAGCCGCCTCGGCAGCGGGTCGCCCATAGTGTTGGCAGGACCGGAATATGAGTGACGAGTCGAACAAGGAAGAAATCCTGATCAACGTGACGCCGAGCGAGGTGCGTGCCGCGCTGCTCGAAAACGGCGTACTGCAGGAGATTTTCATCGAGCGCGCGGCACGGCGTGGTCTCATCAGCAATATTTACAAAGGCCGCGTGTCGCGCGTGTTGCCCGGCATGCAAGCCGCGTTTATCGATATCGGCCTGGAGCGAACCGCATTTCTGCACGCCTCGGACATCGCGCATGGCAATCGCTATGAACTCGCGGAGAACGAACTGCCCAACATTCGCGAATTACTGCGCGAAGGCAGCGACCTGCTGGTGCAGGTAGTGAAGGACCCGATGGGTAACAAAGGCGCACGCCTGACGACCTTCGTGACATTGCCCTCGCGGCACCTCGTGTTGCTGCCAAAAGGGTCCGGCGTGGGTATTTCGGCGCGCATCGATGACGAGCTGGAACGTGAACGCTTGCGGAGCCTGGTCGAGACTTTGCTGGCGCAGCATCAGCTCGAATGCGGCGTTATCGTACGCACGGTTGCCGAAGGCGCGGACAATGATGCACTCGCCGCTGACCTCAAGTACCTGACGCGCCTTTGGGAGGTCGTTCAGGCGCGGTGCAGCAAGGAACCTGTAAAAACCCTGATTCATGAAGACTTGTCGCTGCCACTCAGAGTACTGCGCGATCTCGTAACGAGCGACGTGGAACAGATACTGGTTGACAGCAAGCCGGATTTCGCTGCCATGAACGAATTTGCGGCGATTTTTTTACCCGAGGTCGCACCGCGACTGGTCGCTTACGAGCGGCGCCGGCCGATCTTTGATCTGCACGGCATCGAGGACGAGATCCAAAAGGCAACTGATCGGAATATATCTTTAAAATCAGGTGGGTATGTAGTGTTCGATCAAACGGAAGCAATGACCACTATCGATGTGAACACGGGCGCCTTTGTCGGCCACAGAAATCTCGAGGACACCATCTACCGGACCAATCTCGAAGCGGCTGTCGCCATTGCGCGGCAACTTCGCCTGCGCAATTTGGGTGGCATCATTATTGTCGATTTTATTGATATGGATGAAGTTGAACATCGTGACAACGTGCTGAAGGTACTTGAAGAATCCATGGCACGAGATCATGCGCGGCACCAGATCCTGCCGGTATCTCCGCTGGGGCTCGTCGAAATGACGCGCAAGCGAACCCGTGAAAGCTTGCAACACATACTGTGTGAAGATTGTCCTGCCTGCAGCGGGCGCGGCTTCATCATGACGGCCGAAACCGTGTGCTTCGAGGTTTTTCGTGAGGTCATCCGTCAGGCACGACAATTCGATTTTGAGGAAGCAATCGTGTTGGCGCATCAGGATGTCATCGAATTACTGCTCGATGATCAGGCCCGCGGCCTGGCCGATCTCGAAGAACAAACCGGCAAATCCATTCGACTGCAAACCGAGGCATTGTATTTGCAGGATCAGTTCGACGTCGTGCTGGTGTAGCGGGCATGCCTCGAAAATACAGCATCCTGTATCGGCTGACGAAGGTCGCTGCTTATGCAATGGCTGGCGTCGTCGTTTTGCTGGCAATCGCCGTTGGCCTGTTTCGCCTGTTCCTGCCGCGCTTGCCGGAATACCAGGAGCAGATCAAAACCTGGGCGAGTGATGCCATTGGCCTGCAGGTTGAGTTCACAGCAATGGATGCACGCTGGGCACTCCTCGGACCCGAACTCACATTCCACAATGCCGAGTTGATTCGGCCGCAATCAGGGGCCGTGGCTATTGCCGCTGATGAAGTTGGCGTCGGCGTCTCTCTGGCCCGTTTGTTGCTGGATCGGACCCTGGTGGTTGATACGGTGGCGGTCCGGGATACCCGCATCGAGATTCGCGAACTGGCGGACGGCAGCTGGCTGTTCCAGGGACAGGCGCCCGGCGACTGGCTGGCGCGACGCGAGGAAGCGCTTGGCTCCATCCAGGTTGTCGGCGAAAACATCGATGTATCCCTGGTGCGTGCCGGGGCAGAAACAAATACCGCCTTCGTGGTGCCGCGCCTCGACCTGCGACGGGATCATACGCGCACCGCCGTTGACTTCACCGTGCAATTACCGGCTGCGCTTGGCAGCGTAATGACCGTCTACGCAACGCAGATCCTCGCGCAGAACGGCCAGCCCGAGCCCTGGAATCTGTCAGTGGAGGTGCCTGACCTGCGCCTGGCCGGCGTTTCCGACCTGTACCATGACAATACGCGCCAGATTACGTCCGGCAGCGGCCAGGTCGACATGTCGATTGCCATTGCAGGAAGCAAGGTGCAAAGCATCTCGGCGCAGGTCCGACTCGCCGGTGTAGCGCTGAACAATGCCGCGCCGTTTGATGTCAGTGGCCGGCTGGCCTTCAGCAACAACGTGTCGGGTTGGCTCGTAGCGGCGGACGAAGTGCAACTAACAACCGCTAACGGTACATGGCCGGAGGCGTCGATGCGCGTCGAAGCGAGCGAGGATAGCGACCACGAATTGGATACGCTGGAGCTGCGTGGGTCGTACCTGGACCTGTCGCTTATTCCCGCAATCGAACCGTGGCTCACCGCACAGCAGGTCACGATTCTGAAGCGCTGGCATCCGGACGGTATCGTCCGCAACCTGGTTGCAACGCTGTCCAATTTGCACGATGAAACGCCGCGCTATGCAGTGACTGCCGAGCTTGATCGGGTGGGTTTCGCTGCCAGCAACGACCTGCCGGGCATTCGTGGCTTCTCCGGCAGCCTGCGTGCCGACCAGGACAGTGGTTTGCTCGCGGTGGAGTCGCGTAATACGAGCCTCGATCTGGGCCGTTGGGTGCCGGAAAACGTCGAGTTTGACGTGCTGGACGGGACGCTGGTGTGGCGTCGCAACGGTGAGAGGTTAACGATCCTGTCCGACAACATCGTGATGCGGAACGCTGTAATTGATAGCCAGAGCAGCATCGAGGTCGTGCTGGTCAATGGTGCTTCCCCGACTGTTGACCTGACAAGCAAATGGAGCATTACCGACATTGCTGTTGCCAAGCGCTTCATACCAAAGCGTGTCATGACGCCGCAGCTACATGACTGGTTTCAGAATGCGCTGGTCGCGGGCGCCATACATAGCGGAACGGCGCACCTGAGTGGACCGTTAAACCGGTTTCCGTTTGACGAGGGCGGTGGCCGGTTTTTGGTCAAGGGCCAGGTGACTGATGCGACCTTGCAATACCTGCCGACATTTCCGCCGGCATTGATTTCAACGGCCGAGGTCGTACTCGACAAGACGCATCTCTACACCCGGCGCAACCGGTCGACAAGCCAGCGTAATACAACGATCAACGCACGGGTGGATATTCGTGATCTGAAAAACCCGGTATTGGAAATTAAAGGCAAATCCAGTGGCACGCTGGTCACGTTGGCCGACTTTGCCGACAACAGCCCCATCGACAGTATTTTTGGCGGGCAGCTGGACAGGCTCACACTGGGCGGCGATGCCACTCTTGACCTGGATCTGACCGTGCCCCTCAAGGATTGGCGCGAGTTTGAATTTACGGCGACATTGACCACCGGCAATGGCAGCATCGCTGTCGCAGGATTGCATGCGCCGGTGACAGAGCTCACGGGCACGGTAAGGATACAAAAGGACGATATCGCGAGTGATGACCTGCATGGCCGGTTTCTAGGCACGCCGGTAGCGGTGAGGATTTTCAGTACACAGGACACCGAGGCTCGCTATAAGGTCATTGCCGATGCCACGGGATCTGCAACTGCCACGGCCCTGCTCGATGAACTCGGCTTGCCGCTTGAGAAGCAGCTGCGCGGGGCAACTGATTACCGTGCCCGGTTGCGCTTTCCGCGCGCCGGTATGGATCCTCCGGCAGGGCTCAGCGTTACCATCGAATCGGATCTTGTTGGCATGGCGGTAGATCTGCCGGCACCGGTAGAGAAAAAAGCTGACGACGCCTGGCCATTGAACGGTGAGATCGTTTTCGAGCCCGGTGGCACGACCATATCTACCCATGGCCGCGTGCAGTCGAGACTTGGCTGGACGGCAGATTTCACGCGAGTCAACGACCGCTGGGACTTTGACCGCGGCGTGGTCGCGCTTGGCGATTCGCCGTTTGCGATGCCTGATGTTCGTGGATTGCATATCAGCGGGCACGCCGACGAGGTACGGGTCGAAGAATGGCTCGCATTGTCGCGAGGCGGTGGGGCGGCAGACGGCGCAGGAGATCGCGTGCGTTCGGTTGATATTGAAGTCAGCAATCTGTACTTCCTCGGCCAGCATCTTACGGATCAGGGAATCCGGGTGGACCGTAGCGCACGCGACTGGCTGGTACAGCTTGACGGTGCGGATGTAAGCGGCGCGATTTTCGTTCCCTACGAATTCACGGCAGCGAACAAGCTCGTGCTGGACATGGAGCGTTTCGTGTTGCCGGGCGATGACGACCCCGCTCGAGGGGCAGCTGAGCCGAGTCGAATCGATCCCCGAATCCTGCCGGCAATATCATTTCGCAGCAAGGAGTTTGGTATCGGCGAACGACGATTCGGCGCAGTCGAAGCAGAATTCGTGCATTCGGCCGACGGCCTGGTCGCGGAAGTCCTGAGTGCGATCGACACGACATTCACGTTGCGCGGCAGCGCTCGCTGGCTGGCAGACCCGATCGACCCACTGGACTCGCGTACCTATATCGATGCGACCGTTGTCAGTACCGACGTAGTCGAGACCATGCGGCGCCTCGGCTACCAACCGGGTATCGTCAGCGATGAAATGCACATCGATCTTGACCTCGACTGGTCCGGCGCGCCGCGTGCTGATTTCCTCGATACGCTCGATGGTGAGGTCGAGGTGCGCTTGGGTTCGGGGCAGCTCGATGAGATTGAACCGGGTGCGGGGCGGGTATTTGGCCTGGTGAGTGTTGTGGCCCTGCCGCGCCGCTTGTCGCTGGATTTTCGCGACGTATTCCAGAAAGGTTTCGGATTTGACGAGATCAGCGGTAATTTCAAACTGGAAAATGGCCTGGCCTATACCTGTAACCTGTCCCTTGAAGGGCCGGCCGCGGATATTGCCATGATTGGTCAGGCCGACCTGGTTGCCGGCGAGTACGAGCAAACCGCCGTCGTCAACGCCAAAGTGGGCAATACATTGCCCGTTGTTGGTGCGCTCGCCGCAGGACCACAGGTTGCGGCGGCGATGTTTCTGCTGAGCCAGATCTTCAAGAAACCACTGCAGGATCTGGGGCAGGTTTACTACAGCATGCGCGGATCGTGGGACAAGCCCGTCGTCGAGGCCACCGACGCTGAAGCATTTGCCACGAGTGCTCGGCTGGCTGGCTGCCTCAGCGATTCCGAGTAGAATCACTGCTATGACCCGTATTGCAGCAATCCAGATGAACAGCGTCGCCGATGTTGCGGCAAATCTTGCCCTCGCGCAGAGCTTGCTCGAGACCGCCGCTGCGGACGGCTGCAAGCTTGCGGTCTTGCCGGAAAATTTCGCTTTGATGGCAAAACACGCACACGAGAAAGTGGGTGTGGCCGAGTTGCCTGGTGATGGCCCGATTCAGGCTTTTCTTGCCAATAACGCGGCGCAGCTGGGTATGTGGATCATTGGTGGCAGTATTCCGCTGGTGTCGCCGGATGAAAACCGCGTTTATGGCGCGACACTAGCCATTGACGACGAGGGCGCAACGCAAGCCATTTATCGCAAGATCCACTTGTTCGACGTCGATCTTGGGGCAAGCGGCGAAAGCTATCGTGAATCTCACTCCATGTACCCCGGTACATCGCCGGAGCACGTCAGAACGCCGTTTGGTGTGCTGGGCCTGACGATCTGCTACGACCTGCGTTTTCCGGAGCTGTATCGCCGGCTGGTCGATGCCGGCGCGACCTTGTTCACCGTGCCGGCCGCTTTTACTGCAGCAACTGGCGCGGCGCACTGGCACACGCTGCTGCGCGCGCGCGCAATAGAAAACCTTGCCTATGTCATCGCACCGGGCCAGTTCGGGAAACACGCTGACGGACGCTCCACCTACGGCCATTCGCTGATCGTTGATCCATGGGGTACAGTACTGGCCGAACAGGCGAGCGGTAACGCCGCCGTAATCGCGGACATCGACGCGGACCTGCCAGAGCAATTGCGCCGCGAATTTCCTGCACTTGCAAACCGCAGAATCACATGATCATCCAGGACCAACATTGAGCACAGCTATCCGAACAAGCGACGAAAGCCCGCTGGCATCTGTATTCGAACAATTGCTCGAACCCGTGGGGCTTGACGAGCGGGCATTGAACAAGACACTCGGCGGCATCCTGTGCGGCGCAGTCGACTACGCCGATCTCTACTTCCAGGTGTCCAGGCAGGAAAGCTGGATGCTGGAAGACAGCATTATCCGCGAAGGCAGCTTCAGCGTGGACCAGGGTGTGGGCGTTCGCGCAATCAGCGGTGAAAAAACCGGCTTTGCGTACTCGGACGAAATGATTCTGCCGGCGTTGACAGCCGCAGCATCGGCCGCGAGGGCGATTGCGCGCCAGGGCCAGAACAAGACCTTGCCTGCCTGGAACCGAAGCAGCGGCAAGGCGCTTTATTCGCGCGACGACCCGACCTCAAGCATTACCGACCAGCAGAAAACCGGCATGCTGCTGGAGCTCGACCGCGCGACGCGCGATCTGGACCCGCGCGTGACGCAGGTGATCATCAGCGTCTCGAGCAGCCAGGACCTGGTGCTGGTGGCGGGCTCCGATGGCACGCTTGCTGCGGATATCCGGCCACTGGTGCGATTGAATGTCAGCGTTATTCTGGAACAGGCCGGGCGGCGGGAACAGGGTTACGCCGGCGGTGGCGCACGCGCCGACCTCAACTATTTTCTTGACGGTGAGCTGCCCCTTGAGTACGCACGCGAGGCAGTTCGACAGGCCGTAGTACAGCTTGATGCAATGCCGGCGCCGGCCGGGACCATGCCTGTTGTACTGGGTGCCGGCTGGCCCGGAATATTATTGCACGAGGCGGTTGGCCACGGGCTCGAAGGTGATTTCAATCGCAAAGGGACTTCGGCATTTTCCGGGAAGCTCGGTCAGGCGGTCGCGTCGTCCCAGTGCACGATTGTAGACGACGGCACGCTACCGAACCGACGCGGTTCCCTTACCGTGGATGACGAAGGAACGCCCGGCCAATACAACGTGCTGGTGGAAAATGGAATACTGCGCTCGTACATGCAGGACAAACTGAACGCACGGCTCATGGGCATGAAAGCAACCGGCAATGGCCGTCGGGAATCTTTTGCGCACGCACCGATGCCACGCATGACGAATACCTACATGTTGGCTGGTGCCTACGATCCCGCGGAAATCATCAAGTCGGTCGAGCGCGGGCTGTATGCGCCGAATTTTGGCGGGGGCCAGGTTGATATCACATCCGGTAAATTTGTTTTTTCCGCGAGCGAGGCCTACCTGATTGAGAAAGGAAAAGTGACCACGCCTGTCAAAGGCGCGATGCTGATTGGCGACGGCCCCGTTGCGTTGAACAAGATCTCCATGGTTGGGAACGACCTGGCTCTCGATACAGGCGTTGGTACCTGCGGCAAGGATGGTCAGTCGGTACCAGTGGGCGTCGGCCAGCCGACATTGAAAATTGACGAGCTCACCGTTGGCGGCACGGCCAGCAGCTAAACTGAACTGCGGGTGTCTATTAACATAATTGCAACGCCGTGGTCGCGCCATCTGTTTCCTGAACCGATCCTGTTTCACCAATCAGTCTGAGAGTTAGCTCACGACAAACAAATTTGTTATTTGCTTAAATTCCGATTGTCACCTGAAGGAAGCAGAGCATGGCATTCGAAAGCACCATAACGGAACACGATCTTGACAGTTCGGCACAAAAGTTCGTGCAGTCAGCGCGCGGCGAAAACTACGATATCGAGCTGGACCTGGTGGTCGACGGCATGAGGGAATCAATCCTGTCGCGGATTCTGGGATTGTTTAGCAGATCCGGCCACTGACCCACGGCCTCCCGTATAAGTCATTGATTTTCCATAATACCGGTGCGTGAGTTCCGGCATTTTTTCTGTGTCTTGCTGGACGGCAGCTGTGCGGCTGTGGAGAATAGACAGTCCCGGGGCTTTAAAGAACTCAATCAATGTGGGTCTCGAAACCAATTTACGAGAGCTTGCCGTACTTCTACCTGGTCGTAGGCGCGATTACGCTCGCATCGTCGATGTACGTCAATCACTGGCACTGGCCCGTGATTTGTTTTTCGCTGGGGATTTTTTGCCTGGTTGCCGGGCTGGTGGTTCTGCTAAAGCGCCGCGACTCTCGCAGTACCGAACGACACGGCAGGCCGACGACTTAAATACTACTACTCACGAGCGGCGGTGCGTTCGTCGTCTTCGTCGTCTTCGTCCTCATCTTCTTCGACTTCCTCAAGCTCATCCGCTGTGTTGAACTTGCGCAGGTCCGTGTAGATAAGTTGATGCACGCCCAGTGATACTTCATCTCCATCCTGCAACTGGTATCTCTTGACCTGTTTTTCATCCACGAACACACCATTCGTGCTGTTCAGATCTTCGATGATGCAGCCATCCTCGTCATTGATCAGCTGGGCGTGGTGACGACTGACGAACTTGCTCTTGATATAAATTTCGTTGTCCGGTGAGCGGCCGATGATCACGCGCCCGACGGGGAACGAATGTACGGCCAGCGACTCACCGTTGCTGCGAATTTCTATCTGCGACACGTTCGGGTCCACGCCCGGGGTCTGCGCGATGTTGCGTGCGGGGCCGAATACACCGGTATTGCTTTCATGTTCGGTCCAGTCGAGTTCCTGTACCGCTGTCATGATGTCACTGGCGGCGACCGCCTGCTTGCCATCTGCGAATGCACAAAGCAGCGTGGTATCGCAGAGCGTATTGACCAGCCGCGGGACGCCTCCGGTGTATTTGTGAATCACCTCAAAGCAATTCGCATCAAATAAATCGGGGTTGGTATTGCCCGCAACGGCGAGGCGATGACTGACGTACTCACGCAACTCCTGTTTGTCGAGCGGCCCCAGGTGAAAGCGCAAGCGTATGCGTTGCACCAGCTGCTTGAGGCTTGGCGAATCAAGTGTTTCCTTCAGTTCGGGTTGTCCAGCGAGGATGATGCGCAGCACTTTTTCCTTGTGCGTTTCGATTCCTGAAAGCATACGTACCTCTTCGAGTACCTTTTTCGAGAGGTTCTGTGCTTCGTCAATAATCAGAACAACCTTCTTGCCGTTGGTGTACTGCTCAATCAGGTACATATTCAACATGTCGAGCAATTCGACCTTGCGCTTATTGAATGGCTTGAAGCCGAATTCGGTCAGGATTGCCTGCAGAAATTGCGTGGCAGTCAATTGAGTCTGCGACACGACGGCGTATACGATATCGTCGTCGAGTTCGGCCAGGAACGATTGCAACAGCGTAGTCTTCCCGGAGCCGATTTCGCCCGTGATAACGACGAACCCGTCGGCCAGCCAGATGGTTGACTCCATGTAGGCTTTGGCGCGCGCATGCTGCTTGCTCCAGTAGACGAACTCCGGATCGGGCGTCAGCCGAAACGGCTGCTCTTTTAACTTGAAGTGTTCCAGATAGGACATAGTTTTCTTGTAGCACCGCAATTACGGTGACTTCAGGCTTTTTCAGGACGAAACGACGGCCAGTTTACCTGCTTTTTACGGGTGCGGGCTACGTTGAAGGTCCAGGGGGCAGCGTCGACTGCGTCACAGTTTTTTCAAGTTCCGCGAGCAATTCGTCTCTTTCCTCCGCGCTGCGGGCTGTTACCGTGATGTGGCCAAGCTTGCGGCCTGCCCGCGCTTGCTTCCCGTAGTCGTGCAGAGCTACGCGCGGGTCCCGGATTTCTCCCATTTCTTCGGGCATTGATCCAATCAGGTTCAGCATGCCTGCGAATCCGGGGCAGTCTGCCGCTTGCGGCTCTTTGCCCGTGATCGCAAGGATGTGATTGTGGAACTGGCTCGTGGTGGAGCCTTCAATGGTCCAGTGCCCGGAATTGTGTACGCGCGGCGCAAATTCATTGGCCAGCAAGCGCTCGCCTTCCACAAACAGTTCGAGTGCCAAAACACCGACATAGTCCAGTGCCCGAAGCATGGATTGCATATAGCATTCAGCTTTTGTCGTGATGTCCGGGGCCGATTCCGGCGCGCGCGAGCGACGCAGTATGCCGTCGACGTGCTCATTTCTGGTCAGGGGCCAGCTTGCAATCGCACCTTTCGGACTGCGCACGCCAATGATCGAAACTTCGAAATCAAACGCTATCAGCTCTTCCGCAATCAGTGGGTGGCCCCCCAATGCGTCCCACGCGATCTGATTGTCACTTGCGCCATGGACCACGAACTGTCCTTTGCCGTCGTAGCCAAATCTGCGCGTTTTGAGGATGAACGGATAGTTGAGCCTGGTCGCGGCCCTTGAGAGGTCGGCGAGCGAGTTTACAGGCTGGTAGCGCGGCAGGGGGATATCGAGCCTCTCAAACAGCTGCTTTTCACTGAGGCGATCCTGCGCCACTCGCAGTGCCTCGGGCGGTGGATAAACCGGCAACGTTGTCGCCAGTTTGCGCAGCGCATCGACGGCCACGTTTTCAAATTCGTAGGTGATAACGTCGCTTTGAGCAGCGAGCTGTGCCAGCGCGCCCACGTCATCGAACGCAGCTCTTAAAACCTTGCCGGCGCTGGCTGCCGGAGGCTTATCCGCCGGGTCAAGGAAGTGGCATTGGTGGCCGAGATCCTGTGCAGCCTCGCCCAGCATCTGGCCGAGCTGGCCCGCGCCGATAATACCAATGCGCATTGCAGCGGGGATCCTGGCTCAAGTCCTGGGGTCGGTATCGGCCAGCACGCGATCGGTCTGTTTGCTGCGAAAAGCGTCCAGGTTGGCAGCGATGACCGGATCGTCATTCGCAAGGATGGCGGCTGCCAGCAAGGCGGCGTTGATCGCGCCGGCTCGGCCTATCGCCAGCGTCGCGACTGGTATGCCGGCAGGCATTTGCACGATTGAGAGCAGTGAATCCTGGCCACTCAGGGATTTGGACTGCACCGGCACACCCAGAACAGGCAGCCGCGTTTTTGCCGCCGTCATTCCCGGCAGGTGCGCAGCGCCGCCGGCGCCTGCGATGATGACCTTGAGTCCGCGCTCGATAGCGGTCTCGGCGTACTCGAACAGCAGGTCCGGTGTGCGATGTGCGGACACGACCTGCACATCATGGCCGATGCCGAGCTTGTCGAGTGTACTGCAGGTGTGTTTCATCGTGTCCCAATCGGAACGCGAGCCCATGATAACGCCAACTGGTTTGTCCATACGGAAAGTCTAACGATCCGCGGCCTTTCCGACCAGCATTGTGTGTATCTCCCGGAAAATGCGACGCTGCAGCGTGCTTTCGGTTCGGTCACTATGTGCATGCTCGAGTTCACGTACGAGCCTCGCAAGTTCGTTGCAAGGCTGACCGATTTCGGTCGCGAGTGCCTGCACGGCACTGAGGCCTTCCTTCTGCACCCGGTCGCGCCATTTTTCTGCGTTGGCGAACAGTCGCTTGCTGTGGCGGTCGTCCGCGCGCTCACGCTCCAGCAAGGCCTGGATGGGAGCCGGGTCGACATCACGCATGAGCTTACCGATGTATTGCTTTTGGCGGCGGATGGCCTCGTGCGATTTCATCCGCCCGAGGTCTTGAATGGCCTTCTGCAACGACTCGTCAAGGTCGAGTTCGGCGAGCAGCGGCCCAGGGAGTCCGAGCAGTTGCTCACCGAGCGATTGCAGGGCGTGCTGGGTCCGCTTTCGTTCACTTTTACTGGGTTTTGAATCTGTCACCCGCTAAGCTACCTTGCTTTCAAAGTCGAGACCCTAACATGCGGAAATGGCAAAAACGATGAGCACGGCGCTGGAGCAAAGAATCGCTGGACCATCGCAGCTCGCGGAGCTGGTTCAGATCGCTTTGGATGAAGCCAGAGCGCAGGGTGCCGACCAGGCGGAAGCGGCAGCCAGTCATGATGCCGGGTTGTCGGTAACAGCTCGCCTGGGCGCCGTGGAAAATCTCGAATACACGAATGACCGCGGCTTGTGGGTAACGGTTTACAAGGCAACGCAGAAGGGCAGCGCCAGCACTTCCGATATGAGTGCCGACGCAATTCGTGAAGCTGTGCAGAAAGCTTGTTCCTTTGCTGAGTACACAGCTCCCGACAAATATTCAGGGCTCGCCGATGCGGACCTGATGTGCAAGGAATTCCCCGAACTTGATCTGGACCACCCATGGCCGATTGATGCCGCCACGGGGATTGAATATGCGATCGAGTGCGAGGCCGCGGGCCTTGGCGTGGATACCCGTATTCACAATAGTGAAGGCGCGACCGTGTCCTCCAACCGCGGAGCCCGGGCTTACGGCAACAGCCATGGTTTTATTGGTGGTCTCCGAAAGTCGAGCCACAGCGTCTCTTGCGCATTGCTCGCGGGTACAGATGGGGAAATGCAACGAGATTACTACTACACGGCGGCGCGCGACCCCGCTGAACTCGAGAATATCGCGGCGGTTGGTCGCGAAGCCGGTCGGCGTACGGTCGCTCGACTCGGTGCGCAAAAAATCAAGACCACGCGCGCACCCGTTTTGTTCACGCCGGATGTTGCACGCGGCTTCATAGGCCATGCGATCGCGGCGGTCGCGGGGGGTGCGCAGTACCGGAAATCTTCGTTCCTGCTCGATGCAGTTGGCGAGAAAATATTCCCTGAGTTTGTGCGCATCGAAGAGCGGCCACATATTCCCAAGGCCATGGCCAGTGCAGCCTACGATGCCGAAGGCGTTGCAACCTATGATCGCGAAATCGTAACCGACGGCGTGCTGCGCGAGTACGTGCTGAGCAGTTACTCAGCGCGTCGGCTGGGGCTTGCGACCACCGCCAATGCCGGTGGT
>DDIS01000064.1:47782-56997 GCA_002338615.1 Proteobacteria bacterium UBA1844
GCCCCCGCCAATGCCGGTGGCACACAAAACCTGCTCGTGCCGGGCAACAGCGGTGACCTCGAATCCCTCATAGGCGAGATGGGCACGGGTCTTATCGTCGAAGAACTGATCGGCCAGGGCGTTAACACGGTAACCGGCGACTATTCACGCGGCGTCGTCGGCCACTGGGTCGAAAACGGCGAAATCCAGTATCCAGTCCACGAAGTCACAATCGCGGGCAACCTCCGCGACCTCTACCCCCGCATAGAACGCATCGGTACCGACCAGGATTTGCGCGGCGGCATCCGCTGCGGATCGATCCTGGTCGGCATGATGACAATAGCAGGCGCATAGGTTCTCTATTGGGGTTCTCTATTGGGACACCCACAATAATTTGTGGTTAACCCAAGAAAAGACACTCGCTCAATTGGTGAGTCACGACGTAGAGTCAGCGCATGACACTACCTCGCTCAGTACAAATCAATCCGGAATTTACACCCTACTATCACTGTGTGAGTCGCTGTGTCCGTCGGGCATTTCTATGCGGCGAGGATCCGGTAACGGGGTTCAACTTCGAGCATCGTCGCCATTGGATAGAAGCACGAATACTGGAATTGGCCGAAATTTTTGCAATCGACGTGTGTGCATATGCGGTGATGAACAATCACTACCATCTTGTTTTGCGCCTCAATGTCAATAGGCAAACGGTTTGGACTGACAACGAAGTCACCATGCAATGGCAGCGTCTGCATGCGTTACCAGACAACTTTGATTGCCTCGATACGTTAGCTACTCAACGTCAAATCGCGATCTGGCGTGAGCGTCTGGGAAGCATCAGTTGGTTTATGAAGAGCCTCAATGAGCCACTCGCCCGCTGGGCTAACAAGGAAGATGGCTGCAAAGGTCGGTTTTGGGAAGGCCGGTTCCGGTCCCAGGCGTTGTTGGATGATGCGGCACTTTTAAAATGTATGGCGTACGTCGATCTCAATCCGGTTCGCGCCAGAATAGCGGACACGCCCGAAGAGTCGAATTACACTTCGATTCAGGCCAGGATTCAAGGTCGTGATCACAGTCTCGCGGCACTTCGGCATCAACCAACACGCGCGCACCGAAGCTTTTCATTGCCAATTCGTTATGATGAGTACCTCAGCCTGGTCGATTGGACTGGACGCCATATCCGGCGCGGAAAACGTGGCGCTATCGCGAAAGTCGCACCACCTATTGTCCAACGTCTGCAAGGCGCAAACGACGCGGTTTGGCGGGACGAGATGATGCATTTGAGCCGTCGCTATTGCCGAGCCATCGGCAGCATTTCGTCACTGTTTGTTTATCGTGAAAGTTTAGGTCAGCAAAGACTGAACGGCCTGACCATCTAGCGTCCTTTGCGCTAATTCGCTATTTTTCTCTGCTGCTTTTTTGCGCTCTGCGGCGTCATGCTTCTTTGCCAACATGCATAGAGCGGCAAAACAAATGGTCGCAAAGTAAATTGACCGAAATAACCAGACGGGACAGTATATTTTGCAATTAAAAGACCAGAAGTGGTCATCAGCTACCGGAGTTGCAGCATCATGCACGCGGCAATCTCGAATTCGACGCGCCGACGGCGATTCCGCGGTTCTAAAGCGTATTGTGCGTGTCCTTTTGATAACTCCCAGGGGTTATTGTGGGTGTCCTTGTAACTCTCCATCCAGCAGATCCGATAGGCTCGCGTCGCCCAGCGTTCTTGCGACGGCCGCATCGACTTCGGCGCCGATGGAATTAACCTCTGCTGTCCAGCGCGGAACCTGGTGGGAACCGGTTTCACCTTGCACACGGACGACCGCCAGGATGTCATTCAAGCTGATACGGTTCATTTCACGGCCGGGCAGGATTTGTTCCTGTTCCGAAACTGTCAGCAGGCCGGATGCCTGCAAGCTTGCCAGCGTTGGCGCCAGGGTCAGCGATGGGATGCGCAAGGCACTCGCGAGTCGCGGTACGGTCATGCCTTCGCCCGGCTCACGAAACTCCCGGCCGACGAGGAACATAATATTGAGTACCAGGCGCTCACGCATCGAACATGACAGGCGTGGCTCCCGCCGGCCGAGGCGCAAGTATGCGGGGTTCTGAAAATAAAACGCGAGCTGGGCGCCGATGAGCAATATCAACCAATTCAGGTACAGCCATATCAGCGCAAAAATTGCGATGGCGAAACTCGCGTAGACGACCTGTTTGCCTGTCGAGTCACTGACGAAAGCAGCAAACGCCGAACTGGCTACCGCCCACATAACACCACCGGCGACGCCCCCGACCAGTGCCGAGCGAAATTGCACATTGGTGTTTGGTACAAACATATACAGGAACGTAAATACTGCAATGACGATGAGATAGGGCACCAGCTTGCCAAACACATCGAGAACAGGCCCGACGAAATTATTATTGATCAGGTACTGCATGATATTGTCGTTTTGCAAGGTGGTCAGAAGCCCCAGCGCAATCACGATCAGTACCGGGCCGATCAGCAATACAAGACTGTATTCCGTGAAGCGGCGGGCAAAACTGCGAGACTCGGAAACGTACCAGACGTAATTAAAGCTTTCCTCGATCTTCTGAACCATCGAGATCGCCGTATACAGAAAAAAAGTCAGTCCGATGCCACCGAGCACGCTGCCGTTAACGTTCTCGACCAGTCGCATCACCTGATCAGTAATCTGGGTGCCTTTGTCACCAAGTGGCTCGAGTACCACGGAAAGGCGATGCTTGAGATCGTTGTGCACGCCAAGTCCCTTCAGAACAGAAAAACTGAAGGCGAGCAGGGGCACAATGGACAGTAGAGTTGTGTAGACGAGACTCATGGCGCGCAACGTAAGTTGTCCGGACATTACGTCGCGCAGCACCGCGAAGAGATAACGCATTACGGTGGCTAGTAGCCGCCCTGGGAAGCCATACTTCGAGAGCATGTCTCCCCAGACCAGCGCCTCGAGTCGCATCTGCAGGTTCGCAATCATGCGCGCATTGTACATTGACTCAGGCGATTAGCCTGCGGTAACGATCAAGCACGGGCGGACGCGTGCGAGAATGGCCACCGCTAGTTTCTGGTCAGAGTATCAAGTGCTTCCTGATACCTGGCGGCGGTCTGCGCAAGAACCTCTGCTGGCAGACGCGGGCCGGGTGCCTTCCGGTTCCAGTCCAGCGTGTCCAGATAGTCCCGCACGAATTGCTTGTCAAAACTCGGTGGGCTGATTCCCTTCCGGTAGCTTGTGACCGGCCAGAAGCGCGATGAATCCGGTGTCAGCACCTCATCGATAAGGTGCAGCTGGCCACGGTCGTCAAGGCCAAATTCAAATTTTGTATCGGCAATGATAATGCCGCGGCCAAGAGCGAAACGGGCGGCACGCTCGTAGATGCGGACGGCAACATCGCGCACTGTCTTGGCGAGTTCATCGCCGATCAGCTCCACCACCTGATCAAAACTGATGTTCTCATCATGTTCGCCTGCCGCCGCTTTGCTCGCCGGCGCGAACAGTGGCCGCGGCAATTTCGCCGCCTGCTCAAGTCCACCTGGAAGCTGATGGCCGCTCGTGGTACCTGTAGCCTGATAGTCCCGCCAGCCGGAGCCGATCAGGTAACCGCGCACGACGGCTTCGATCGGCAAGGGTGCTAGTCGCCTGACAACCAGCGACCGGTTCGCCAGAACCTCACGCTGCCGCTCATTGCGGATGACATCGCCGATGTCGAGTCCGGTAAGCTGGTTGGGAATGATGTCCGCCATTTTCTCGAACCAGAACAGCGATAGCCGGGTGAGCACGGCACCCTTGCCCGGAACGGGGTCGGGCATTATAACGTCGTATGCCGAGAGGCGGTCTGTTGTGACAATCAACAGGTGATCGTCATCGACCGCATACAGGTCGCGCACTTTGCCACGGCCGAGCAACGGCAGTTCAGTGAGCTTGGATTCGTACATGACATCATGACGTTTCATTGCCGCATATCTTCATCAGCATCAGGATGACCGCGATGATCGCCGTATGCTGCGCACATCGCAAGTCGTTCACGCTTCCTGATTGCGTAGGAAAAAACCTCGACAACCGTTAGGATTGTCCGAACCGATTGGCCTGGGGGCTACTTTATTGTATTGGGGAAAAATCATCGGCACGCTCGTGGGCCTTGCAACTATGAAGCCCTTGCTTGGCCTGCTCGGCCTGTTCCTTGGCCATCAGTTTGATCGAGGCTTTCAAGCCCGATACCAGCAGTTTCGGGAGCAGGGCGAGACCGTCGTTGGACTGAGCGACGCGTTTGTCGAGGTGCTGTTCAAGTGCATGGGGCACCTGGCCAAAATAGACGGGCGGGTGAGCGAAGATGAAATTCGCGCTGCACGATCCGTCATGCATCGTATCGGCCTCGGGCCTGCCAAGGTACAACATGCGATCGGCTGGTTTAATGCCGGCAAGGATCCTGCATTTCGCCTGGTACCCGCGGTACAGTCCTTGCGACGCTATGGCGCGCAGCGTGCCGACGCTCAGCGGGTATTTTTAAGGTTGCTGCTCGAAGTGTCATTGGCGAAAAGTCGCATGTCGCAAGAGGAGCGGGCGGCAATCTGGGCGATTTGCAGCGAGCTAGGGATTGGGCGCGTTGAACTGGCGCAACTTGAGGCTATGATCCGTGCGCAGAAAAGCTTTCGACATTCGCCAGCCGGCGATGCGGATTCCGCGCGCATACAGGCTGCCTACAACGCGCTCGGGCTGGACCAGTCGGCCACCAACGCCGAAATCAAGAAAGCCTACCGTCGCCTGATGAACAAGAATCACCCGGACAAGATTGCATCCTCGAGGCCAGGCGCCGTGGCCATGGCTGAGTCAGAGCGACGTACCCGCGAGGTACTGAGCGCCTATGAACTGCTCAAAGTGCGCAGGGCGATCCGCTGACGAGAAGTCGAACATGCACGATGCATAAGGTACATTTGGCCATACACACCGGACAACGATGCAGGACAATGCTGTGAAACCTCTTATCGCCCCTTCGATACTTTCCGCAGATTTTGCAAGACTCGGCGACGAGGTGCAGGCGGTATTGTCTGCCGGCGCAGATATCGTGCATTTTGACGTAATGGACAATCACTTCGTGCCGAATCTGACAATCGGCCCACTGATCTGCGAGGCGCTCAGGAAGTTCGGCATAACGGCACCCATCGACGTGCACCTGATGGTCGAACCGGTGGACCGGATTATTCCCGACTTCGCGGCAGCGGGCGCGAGCTACATTACTTTCCATCCCGAGGCCAGCTGGCACGTGGATCGAACGCTTGGCCTGATTCGCGAGACGGGCGTCAAGGCGGGACTGGTTTTCAATCCAGCGACGCCACTGAACTGGCTGGAACACGTGATGGACAAGCTTGACATGATTCTGATCATGTCTGTCAACCCGGGGTTCGGCGGGCAGAAGTTTATTCCGGCAGCTCTTGATAAACTAAAAGAGGCGCGCGCCCTGATCGATGCGAGCGGCTACGATATCCGGCTGGAAATCGACGGTGGTGTCAAGACAGGGAATATTGGGGCGATTGCAGCGGCAGGGGCTGATACGTTCGTAGCGGGATCTGCAATATTTGGCAGTGAGGACTACGCGGCGACCATCGCCGCGATGAAGTCTGAAATAGCTAAAGCGAGCTGAGTTCCCGCAGCGGGGCGACAACCAGGACGACTAGAACTTGCGGTTGGGCCGGGCGCCAAAGACAACAATCGTCTTGCCGCTGGCAGAGACCAGTCCCTGTTCTTCAAGTACCTTGAGCACGCGCCCGGCCATCTCCCGGGAGCAGCCCACGAGTCGGCTCAGTTCCTGGCGACTGACCTTGATTTGCATACCATCAGGATGGGTCATTGCGTCAGGCTCGTTGCACAGGTCCATGATTGCGTGCGCTACGCGGCCGGTTACATCGACGAATGCGAGGTCGCCCAATTTGCGGTTGGTTCGGTCGAGGCGGGTTGCCAACTGGGTTGCAAGCTCAAACACGAGGCCCGGGCTTTCGCTTGCAATCTGTCGAAAGCGCGGGTAGGTCATCTCGGCAATTTCACATTCGGTACGGGTTCGCACCCATGCGCTGCGTGTCGGTTGTTCGTAAAAAAGCCCCATTTCGCCGAAAAACTGGCCCTTGTTCAGATAAGCCAGCACCATTTCGTTGCCGTCCTCATCCTCGATCATGACTTCTACCGATCCATCAACGATGTAGTACAGGACGTCAGGCAGATCGCCTGCATGAATCATGACGGTCTTCGACGGCACCGTCCGCACACGGCAGTAACTTAAGAAGCGGTTGATTGCCGGTACGTCGCTCAGAGTCTTCGCGTTCGTTTGCATGGGCTGATCCTTCTTCGCTCGATCGAACCTTTTTAATACAGTTCGCCCGCTAGGGCAAGCTAAGTCCGTGTTTTCTTTATCAAAGACGGTACGCGGTTGTTGTCATTATGCGCGCAGCCAGTTGCATTACCCGTTTCACCGCACCTGGCAATTCGGCTGCGCCGGCGTTTATCGCGTTGGCACCGTGCGACGCTTCTTCATCGCGCATCTGCGCAACGATCGCCCGACTCTTCAAGTCGTCTTTGGGCAATTGGCCAAGGTGCCGATCGAGATGCGCACACACCTGTTGTTCGGTTTCGGCAATAAAGCCGAGCCCCCACTTGTCCCCCAGCAAACTGCTTGCAGCACCGATGGTAAATGCGCCTCCATACCATAACGGGCTGAGCCTGCTGGGCGCGGCATCGAGCTCGGCAAGGCGTTGCTCGCACCAGGCCAGATGATCGAATTCCTCACTTGCAGCTTGTTGCAACTGCGCTTCAATGCCGCGATCGCGAGCCAGCACAGAATGCCCAAGGTACAGGGCTTGCGCCGCGACTTCGCCCGCATGATTGACGCGCATCAGGCCAGCGGCGTGCCGCGTGTCGGCGGCATCCAGTTCAGTAGCCTCGATGGCGTCGGCGGGATTCGCGCGATGGCCCTTGCCCGCAGGTGCTGCGATCGTGCGCAAGGCATTTCCCAGCCCCGCAAGTAAGCGATCAACGGTATTGAGAGGGCGTACTTGCATGCGCACGATTATACCCGACTTGCGCCATGCATGGCGCAGAGCTGACCAGTCGGCAAAAACTCGCAGACATGGCGGAGGCGCGGGTATACTCCGCGGCCTTTTTCGGCACTCTGGCGCGGTATGTTCTTCGCGGCAGCTGAAACTCAAATTAATCAAACACGGCAATCTGTTACGAGGAGGAGACCGGACATGTTGAATCGTTTCATTTGCTTGCTCGCAGCGATACTGTTTGCGGCGCAGGCAACAGCGCATGAAGAGCAAGCAGCGGAGGATCAAGGCCCGTGGTCGGGCAAAGCGACGCTGGGTTACCTCGGAACCTCGGGCAATACCGAGAATTCGAGCCTTAACGCAGCGTTTGGAGTCGGTTACGAAATCGGGTCCTGGACACATGCATTCAATGCAATGGCAATCAACGCGAGTGAGGACGAGACGACGACGTCGGAAGCCTATGAAGTGGGCTGGAAGAGCGAGTTGTCGCTGTCGGAGTTCAATTTCCTGTTTGCTCGCCTTAACTGGCGCAAAGACCGGTTTTCATCGTACGAGTCGCAATTCTCGCAAACAGCAGGTTACGGTCGTAGGCTCATCAACTCGGAGCGCCAGATGCTGGACCTTGAAATCGGTGCCGGTGCGCGTCAGTCTGATCTCATCGACGGTACTTCCGAGGACGAGTTCATCGTTCGCGGCGGTCTGAACTACGAATGGAAATTCAGCGACAACGCTAAGTTCAGGCAGGTCGTCAACGTGGAAGCTGGTGATACCAATACCTATATGGAGTCCATCACCGCGCTGTCGGCAAAGCTGATTCGTGACCTGTCGCTCGTTGCCTCCTACACGATCAAGCACAATACCGATGTCCTGCCGCTGACCGAAAAGACCGATACCTACACGGCTTTGTCGCTCGAATACGCGTTCTGATCGGCGTTCGTTTGGAACCCAGCCTGCAAGTCAATGAAAGAAAAGGAAAAAATAGCACCGATCGCAGGAATTGCTGCACGGTGATAAAAGTCCCGATGCATTGCAATAGTGCGGTGCGTCAAGTAGAATTTCGCGCCTTTCAGCCATCCGGCAGGCGTTGGCCTGCGCGGGTGCCCGCGCGGGCCGTATGGATATCGTTTCCAGGCCTGCCACTTAAAGTTAATCCGGAATTAATGATCATGAAGACGTTTTCTGCGAAGCCCGCGGAGGTTCGCCGCGACTGGTACCTCGTCGATGCCACAGGCAAGACGCTGGGCCGCCTGTCGACCGAAATTGCACGCCGCCTGCGCGGCAAGCACAAACCCATCTATACGCCACACGTGGACACGGGTGACTATATTGTCGTCATTAACGCAGAAAAGGTTCGCGTGACTGGTAACAAGTTGAAAGACAAGATTTACTACCACCACACTGGCTACGTCGGCAACCTGAAATCGATCTCGCTGGACAAGCTGCTCGATGAGGCGCCGGAACGCGTTATCGAAAAATCGGTAAAGGGTATGTTGCCGAAGGGTCCGCTCGGACGGCAGATGATGTCCAAATTACGTGTCTTCGCCGGGCCCGAACATGAACACACAGCGCAACAACCCATTCCGCTGGAAATTAACGTTTAGACAAATGAAACCGTCCGCCATTATTCAGCGGATGACGAACAAGAGCATTGAGGCTTAATTTATGACTGAAGTTTTCTACGGCACCGGACGTCGCAAGACCTCGACGGCACGGGTATTCCTGACGCCAGGCGGCGGCAATATCAATATTAACAAGCGCCCACTGGATGTATTCTTCGGTCGTAAGACGGCACAAATGATCGTGCGCCAACCGCTGGAACTCACCCAGCTGATGGAAAAATTTGATGTGAAGGTTACAGTCAGTGGCGGCGGCACAACCGGCCAGGCGGGAGCTATTCGTCATGGCCTGACGCGCGCGCTGATGAAGTACGACGAATCCCTGCGTTCAACACTTCGCAAAGCCGGCTTTGTCACGCGCGATGCGCGCGAAGTCGAGCGTAAGAAGGTTGGCCTGCGCAAAGCACGTCGCGCGACGCAGTACTCCAAACGCTAATACTTCGGCGCGCATCGTGCCGGACCCCTTTTGGGGGATCGTCTAGTGGTAGGACTACGGACTCTGACTCCGTCAACCAAGGTTCGAATCCTTGTCCCCCAGCCAAACAAATACGGTGTATTCCGGTCACATGGTTTACATCCTA
>DDIS01000165.1:0-19972 GCA_002338615.1 Proteobacteria bacterium UBA1844
CAGGCAGTGGATACAGCCGCTTCAAACCCTAAATACTTAACCATTTCGACGTGATCTGCACAGTAATCCTTACCCGGTTTGCCGTTTGGATAAGCAAACAAACGGACTGGCGCGCCAATAATTCCTTCTAGGGCTTCTTTACCATTGGCTATTTCAGTCAGCGCGATAGTATTGTTGACCTTTGACAGAATAGGATGAGTTACTGTATGCCCGCCAATCTCCATACCCGCATTATGTAACTGCCTGACTTGATCGGAAGTCATCATGAGATCATTCGGTAGATTTGCAGCAATACGTGTTCTAATTTCCTCAACCTGCAATTGCCTAACTTCGTGAGGCAGATATTTGAGAATTTCTATTATGTTAAAAAGTGCCTCTCGCCGCTGCGTCAAGGTAGAAATTATATGGGTGCCCAAATTGATCTCATCGAGATCCAGCCGCTCCCCTTGCGCTTGGCGTACAGATTCAATTACTGTGTCATTCCACATTCTGCCGCCATCAAGAAAACCTGAAGTGATAAAAAAGGTTGCCGATACGTTATATTTCTGGAGAATGGGCAAGGCATTTTCTGCGTTATCCGCATAACCATCATCAAAAGTGATACTGACCGCGCGACTCGGCAATGTGCCTTGCCGCAGTCGCTTAATAGCCTCGTACAAAGGCAAGACATTGAAATTTTTAGTCAAATAACCAAGTTGCTTCTCAAAACTATTGACGTCCCCTCCTCCCACTAAGGGATCGGGATTAGGTAGAACGCGATGGTAAATAACAATAGATAATCTTGCATTTTTACCGGCAGGTGAAAACAGGGAAGACAATATTTTCATAGACTTACCTACGAACGTGTGTCATGAAAGATATTGATCAAGCAAAAAGGGTAAAGAGCGTTTACCACAGACGATAAAGACATGACTAAGTAGCATAATCGGTTTTCTAAGCCAGTCACTAACCATCCCGCAACCCGAACACCATAATGAACATGATCTGTATACTTTTCAATCCGTCTGCGCCAGCTTTCTTCGAATCGACGCTGTGGCAGCAGCTCAGCCATTTCGCAAAGTTTGTACTTGACCATTACCCCGCTTCCCAGAATAGGAAGTTAATCGATATGCAGGCTCATTGATCTGATTTTGAACGTTCATCGCTAATTCTCGCTGTAGAATACGCTGCGTTAAAACCAGCATGACGATTAAATGGTAAGGAAGATCAAAATACGCCAATCCCAGAAACGCTCCTCCGACCGCGTAACCCACCAAACTGACCTGAATCATAGCAGCAAGATCATAGGCCCATTTATGTTCTACAGATTTTTTGGTCAATTTCATAATTTTACTTGCGGTTCTCCAAGCAAGAAATCCTAGGATCAAAAAAACTACCAAACCCAAAAATCCCTGTTCACCCAGCATCTCGAAATAAATGCTATGTACATCATGATAATTTCCAGTGCCCTGCTCGACTAAGCCAGGAGTAAAACGCTCATAATTTTCCTTATGAAAAGATTCAAATCCACCCCCCGTTAGCGGTCGCGCCAGAGCCAATTGATAGGCAAATGTCCATGCTTGTATCCTGCCTTGCGCTGAAGCATCTTGTTCGTAATCGCTGATTGTCGACATGCGATCATGCCATTCTTGCGGCATAAACATGAAAATAAAAGGAATCATGAAAAGAATGACCATCAGCGGCACGAGCTTTTTACTACTTTTCATCCAAAGAAAGAAGCCAATAGCTGCGATCGCGAGTAACGCTCCACGTGACTGGGTACCTAAAATAGCGATAGGTATCAGCACCAAGGAAGCAATTAATCCAGCACGTACCCATTTGTGAGTCGCTTGAAGAAATAAATACCAAACAAGTGGCAGTATGATAACCAATGCCAAGCCAATTTCAGTATTGCCAGCAATAAAACTACCCTCTGGCCCTAACACGTGGTTTGCACCGCCAGAAACCAGTGTAAAGATGCCCCCTTTTACCCCAAAAAAACCAATTGAAGCGATGATAACCCATATCAGGCTTTCAAGTTTCTTCCTATCGCCCATCACCCACAAAGTAATAAAAATGAAAAGCTGGATTTTTATCACTTTATCCCATTGAGCCCATGAACTATCAGGTTGAAGGGAAAAAATCGTGGAAATCAGGAAACAAATATTCAGAACAATTAGCCAGCCGATGATAGGGTGCCAAAAAAACGTTAATTTCTTCCTGGAGACCACTAAAGAGATTAAAGTCACCACAGCAACTATGAGTGCAAAAGGAAAATTGTAGGCAAATCCCCACCCCAGCCTATGAGGATTCATATAGCCAATCCATGACCATAGAAGCACACCGATATGGGGATTAGCGAATACAAAAGGTAATACACCAAAAAATATGGTGGCAACCAGCAGATCTCTCACAGATTACCCCCCTTATTGATATCTCCTTCATAATCATATCGCCAAGCTGCTTTTCTCTTAACGAGGAAGGTATGTCGGGAACAAAAAAACATAAAGGATGCAGAAGGGTTTTTTATTCTAAAAACTCAGAATATTAATTAAAGTGGTAGTTTTATATCGGATCATTTTAGTGAGACTTTACGAACATTGATACTTGCATAGCTAAATAAACTAGCACCCTAATCGAAAAGTAATTTTAACCTTTACAATAACACAATAAGATAAACACTCTCGATGATCTGCATTAAGTTGATAATCCATGCAGTTAACTTGGTATTGTTCGCCCATTATAGCCATCAATAATCAATTTACGGTTATGTTTGTTTCTGAAGAGAAGTCATCTGATATTGAGTGGATAGGGAGCGTTGATCGGCTATCAATCCCGTAATCAATAAAAAGTAGAATAAGAAAGTAAGCCGCGGTTCATCGTTCCAGCTATTTAATATCCCAAGCATTAGTAAGGCAATAAACGAGGCGAATAGCGTAATACTGAAAGAATCACGTTGACGAGCATTAAACAGGCAGCGGATAAGCGTATAAATAATCAGTATCGTAAAACAAATCAGCCCAATCCAGCCTTGTTCAAACAAAATACTCAAATAAAGGTTTTCAATATGCCATGGCAAATGATGATTGGTCGAAAAAAACCAATGATGCATTCCATTTGAAAAATGGCCATTTTGTATCAAATTGCGACCTATTTCATCATATAAAGCTACATTATCAATATCTACCAGCGTTCCATGCCGATCGTTAAAAAGCGAAAGTTTTACCGGACGCTGAAACGGCATCCAAGAAGAAAGAAAATCTTTAGTATCAATCTGTAACTTGTACTGTGTCCACTCTCCACCAGGCTCACTAATCCGAAGTGGTTTTGTTACACAAGTATATGAATGAAGAAGCGATTTCTCGCATACTGTCATAGTCAGAGCAGCATTATCAGATTGACTGAGCAAGTCTATTGTCAGCGTGTATTTCTGCCCGGGCCTAACGTTTACTGATTGCTCGAGGTACGTCAGATCACCACTTCCAAGGCGCAGGATGGTATTGTTGTTTTCTGTGATAAAACGATACGTGGTGAAGCGCGAAGCTACTTCTGCACCCCAATAATATGCTGAAGGAAAGGTGCCCAGGCCGACGCCAAATAGTGCCGCATCACGAAGCTGAAAAATACGAATGGCCTCCTGCCAATGATCAGTGCGCTTGATCATATCTCTTTCGAATGCCGCCCAGCGGGATTGGCTATATCCACCCTGTGCTATTGGCCATGCAACAGCCAATGCGGCTATCGTTAACAGCGATATAGCCGATATATTCACCAGCCGTTGCGTCCTGCCTCGTAGCGAAAGCCACATAAATCCCAGCAATACGATTAATGTCACTACTGCAAACGCAATTTGTCCGCCACGCGAAAACGTGACCATGATGCTGTAAGCCCCCAAACCATATAAAACGATGGCAAACGCTGTTACCCACACCTTCCGCTGCAGCCACGCCCATAGCACTACAAACGGTAATGCGGCTGCCAGATAACTCTCGATATAGGCCCCGCCAACATGCATGCCATGGAAGGAACCCGTAATACGATAATCATTTTGGAAGTTAAAGAGTCCAGAAAAGGTAGCCCTTTCCCACAACACGTACCCTACCTCTAGGGTTAACCCTAACACCATCCCCCAAGTAAGTTTATGTACCGCACACGAAGGTTTAGACCAGGCATGCACTAATAACGGCATGAAGGCCAAAGAGAACAATAAGCCCTTGGCTACACGTAATCCGTTATAAGAACTGTAGTAGCTAGTAAATGCATTATGATCGAGTGGCGCCAATGGCCAGATGCCAAATCCTAAGCTGATGAGTGCCGATATGATAAATAACATCATTAGCATGCTCACGGGTAGGCCTAAAATCGACCAGATGGATTGGCCTGAATACAGGCGCAAATAACCCACACTGATGGTTGCTAACAGCAAAGTATCAAATTCCGTCCAAAATAAACGGCCACTCCAGGGCGATAAATCCAGCACGGGCAGTAAAGCGAGCACCCATACCAACCACAAATCCGGGCGCCACCAAAGCAGGACTACATAGCTCACTAACCATAGTAAAGTCCAGGTTGCTCCCAGTGGATGGGTAAAAGCCGCGAATCCTGCTATAACCAACGCAAGCAAACCGAATACGGTCAACCATAACGGCCGTCTAACGCACTGTTTATCTGAATGATTATGCTGGACGGTAAATGTTGCATAGCGATCAATCTGATGAATCGCTTCAGCTTGCGCTACTGATTTTGTAGCACTGACTTCATTTTCTATTTGGTTATTATCTGAGGCAGTATTGGCAATCGGCTTACCACCACTGACTTTAGTAATAAATAGCATGTTCAACAATCGATACGCCAGTATTGCCGATACTGCTGCAATCAAAATATTGGTAGGATCAGGGTGTGTCCTTTGCACGAGAAGCTTACCCATTTCGATGATACAAGCAAGTAAACCTGCAGCTAGACCTGGTAACAGGGTGCTCCCGCGAACGAGATCAATCGACCATACCCCCCAACGCCATAACCAGAAGAAAATACCAACCGGTGCATAGATCCCTGCTTGAAATAACAGACTGATAAGCGCCCTTTGTTCTGACGTGTAATAGTGATAATAAAAAGGAAGGAAACGAATCTCGTCAAGACGATCAATGGCATCCGATATGCTGTACCAATCGCCAGAAAACCAGTGGTTTACCAAAGCGAGCAAACACAAATAAGGTAATATCCCAATTAAAACTATCCCGCGAGTATATTGACGTATCCAGCGCCAGTCGATTTCCGAGATGAATCGCATCAGACTTGCGCCTAGCATCATCCCGATTGCACGAGAAACGATTGATGCTCCTTGGCTAACCCCGGAAGCTATCGCAAACTGTAGCCCCTCGATCAAAATGCCTAACATGGCCCCAGTAATAGCAGCAAGAAAAAGCGGTGTATGCGGCAATGATCGAAACAGAAGTATGGCCAAAGGCATGACTGCCAATACCTCGGGAATGAGTTTCCACATACAGCCGCTTCCGCAAAGGGGTGCAAATAGTAATCCTATATGGCCCGATAACCATTTCCCCTCATATTCGTCGAGTGACAACAAAAAATCATAGGGAAATAAGCTCAGAAGCAAATAAGCCAACCCATAGATCAATAAAATAGCGTGACGTGCTTGTTCGCCACCAATATAAATCGTACTGACAAGTTGAACAGTGCGCCGACCTGCCACAAGCCATAAGACGATACCTAGCACCGCACCTAGAATTTCAGCATATAAATCATTCAACGAAACCGTTCGAGGAGCGAAGAATTGCTGAGTAAATTCGATGCTTACTGCGATCGCAATCGAAAATAATAGTGCCACCATCGAACCAATAATGCGTACCCACTGATGTCGACGCCGACCTGCCAGAAAACCACATAGCAGAAAACCAAGTGGAATATATAGCAATAGATTGGCTACTAAATCCGCACGGTTTGCAACGCCTAGATTTAGAAATGGGATATGAGGAAAGTTCGTCCACGCATCATCAAACGTAAGATCATTCCGCGTGAAAGGTAACAAGCTGCCATAGATCACCAGGATCAAATAGCCGATCACCAGGTAAATCGATATACCCCGATTTTCGGTAGCACTTCCAGCTGCATCGCGAATAGAATAACGAGACGATATAGGTGATCGCAATTATCGCTCCCTTATCTCTGATTTATACTCAAGGAATGGGCGATCAATGAAGTGCACGGCATGATCAGCACGTGAATGTACCAGCTACACTGATCATATCGTTATTGCACCTAATTGTCCGATGCATTATGGCATAACCTTTGGCTTTATCTCCAGCTGAGGTAACCAATTTACCGACCCAGGATAAGCATAGGCACCAAAGCGTTGATCACTCGAATGACCATCGAAATCCTGATTCCAATCAGGATACACGCTTGCTTTTGAACGATCGATTTTGATTTGATTCATTGTCTGAATCTGTGGCGTGAGATTCATCTGTCCGGGTGGCCGGAAAGGTTGCACGAGGTAGTTTTGTGCAGCCTGATAACTTCTTAGGAAGTTATTATCATCATGATGAGTGGCAATACCTGTCAGGGGTCTTTGCGCAAAAATGGCATTATTAGCAATCCATTGAGGAAATGAAACTACTTTGTGCCTGTTCGCAAGATGGATCCCGCTGCCGGCAACAAATACTGTATTGAAAAAAATGCTTACCTTCCGGGGATTATCTTTGTGCGGTTGAATGCGTATGCCATTACCCAGGTGATTGACAAAAATATTGTTGTATAACGCTATATTCCCTTCTCCCTGAAATAACGACTCATAGGGATTTTGGTAGAAGAAATTGCCATAAATCAGATACTGGTCATTCTGCCCTGCTCCCGAAAGAGGCCAGTGTCCCACTAACACATTAGGGCGAGCCATTTTCTTCACACCATTGTTAGCGGCTTTACTGAACACATTATGCCTGATGATGGTTTTACTCGCATCACCCGGCATTTCTGACAAGGTTGGGCGTGATTGTTGATGCGTGATTCGCAGATTGTACCCCAAGGTATCGATAACGAGATTATGTTCGATCAACCCTGCCACAAAGGGAGCGCGCCCATCCGAATCTCCCAGGTAAATCCCCGTGCCTGCTCCACTTATGACATTGTGGCGAATGACCCAATGCCACGCAGGGCATTTAGTGGAAATGGCCACGATTTGCTGGTTATGGTCATGTCGGTGAATAAATAGCTTTTCAAGCGTAATGTGGTGCGCCCAGTCTGCATGGCCTTCACATTTCACTCCATCGACAGGCAAGCCTTGCCCATTGATCTCCAAATCGCGTATCACGACATGGCGCGCGTTAACGATACTGATCGTATTATGGCCTGACCGCCCTACAAAGATTGCGCGTGACCCATTCTCCGGACCAGAAATGGTAATAGGGGCGCTCTTACTTCCTTGCAAATGATGAATGGGCAAGCCATGTCTATACACACCAGGCATGAGCTGCAAATGATCACCAGCCTGCAAACTCCTCAATTTAGCCAGATAGGTATCCGGAGATTCAATATAAGTTTGTCCAGCGAATACCGGCAATGCAATCATCACGAAAGAAAATCCTACTGCCAACCGTCTAATGCTGAGTTGCCTACAAACACAGTCAATTCGGTTCATAGTGAGCCCCAAAGCTATCATTTGTTGCCTAAAAATAAAACAAGCTATAAACGAGTTGATGGCTTATTCTCTTCACCCGCTTGAAAGACGCCATGGCGCGTACCCAAATCGTCCTGATACAGATATATCTTGTTCTTCGGCGCCCTCAATCGGCGCCTCCGAGCATCATCTGCCTTGTTTTGCATTCGGCCGACGTACGCTCTGCTCTGCTCTGCTCAAGTCAGGATTCCAGGTTGAACTACATTATCACCACAATTTATCATATCGAAGTTTGCTTGTCTGACAGTAGCGTAAAATATGATCTATCTTTTCGATAAACGTAAGGTTGCCTAATTATGCTCTGGATTAAATCAATACATATTATTTTTATGGTCACTTGGTTCGCAGGCTTGTTTTATTTACCACGGCTGTTTGTTTATCATGCCATGTGTACCGATCAGGCAGGCATTGATCGTTTCAAAGTAATGGAGCGTAAACTCTATTACGGCATCATGACGCCTGGCGCACTGTTGACGATCATTTTCGGAACCTGGTTATGGCTTGGATACGGTTTCTCAGGTTTGTGGCTGTATGTAAAGCTCGCTTTGGTCATTCTGCTAATCGCATATCACATTTATTGTGGCAAGTTGTTACTCGATTTCAAACATGACCGCAACCGACATAGCCATGTTTATTATCGTTGGTTCAATGAAATCCCGGTTATTATTCTATTTGCAGTCGTTATCCTCGTCGTGGTCAAGCCCTGGTAATTGAGTAGATCCAAGAATGGAATTTATTCATCCATGACCTCTTCACCCGGAAACAACACATCAGTGAAACCGAAAGTGCGAAAATCGGTAATGCGCATGGGGTAGAGTATGCCTTGCAGGTGATCGCACTCATGTTGTACCACGCGTGCATGAAACCCCTCCACACTCCGATCGATGACATGACCAAATTGATCCACTCCCTGATACCGCAGCTGTGTATAGCGTGGCACCCTACCGCGCAGTCCTGGAACACTCAAGCAGCCTTCCCAGTCTTCTTCCATCTTTTTCGTTAATGGGGTCAAAACTGGGTTGATCAAAATGGTGAAGGGCACGGTCTCCGCTTTTGGATAGCGAGGGTTATAGCTCACCCCGAAAATGACCACTTGCAGATCAACGCCTATTTGTGGTGCAGCCAACCCCGCCCCATTGAGCGCTGCCATCGTATCCTGCATATCTTGAATCAGTCCATCGAGCTCGGGCGTATTGAATTTGTTCACTTTCTTAGCGACTTGCAGCAGACGAGGGTCGCCCATTTTCAAAACAGTTCTAATCGTCATTTATTATTACCAAATGTTCCAATATATTTCTCACACTTTCCATAGCTTTATCCAAAACAGCATAAACCTCTTCCAACGGAATTGCACGTATACTCGCACCCCGACCGGCTGCATGATTGGCCACTGCCGCGATTGCCGCATAGGAAAGCCCCAACTCCCTAGCAAGTACGGCTTCTGGCCTACCCGTCATGCCGATCATATCAGCGCCATCTTGCTCTAATCGATTCACTTCGGCCGCCGTTTCGAGCCGCGGCCCCTGGGTCACCGCGTACACACCCCCGTTTTTGCAGCGGATCCCGGCGCGGGACGCCGCCGTGAGCAGCTGCTCTCTAAGCGCTTCTGCAAAAGGCTCGGTGAAGTCGAGATGTCGAACCCCGGCAGCACTACCCGTAAAGTAGGTTTGCTCCCGGCCCCAGGTATAATCCAGCAACTGGTCCGGCAGGGCCAGGTGGCCGCATTCACCGGCCGCGCCAATGACACCGACGGTATTGAACGCGATAATCGCCCGTACCTTGAGTTCCGCGAGCGCCGCAATATTGGCCCGGTAATTCACAGCGTGCGCCGGGATGACATGGCCTGCCCCGTGACGCAACAAGCCGAATACTTGCTGCCCGCCTATCGTGAGCGTATGAATAGCGCCCGAGGGGTCGCCATAGGGCGTGCCGCGCTGCTCTGACGGGCTGTGAGCGACGTAATCCGAGAATCCCGAGCCCAGGATGACAGCATGGCGCTCAGGCATCGAGTGTCAGTTCCGGCGGATCGGTCCAGCGCTTGAGTGCGGTGCTCGCTGCGCGCCATTCGTCACTTGCTTGCAGTGCTTCACGCGAACGCTTGCCGGTGCCGTGCAAACGCGCGAGCCGTACCAGCGACAACGGGTTTGAATAGTCGCGAAGCGCCTGCACCGTTTTCAGCGCAGCCGGACGGTCGTTGCACACCAGCACCATGTCACAGCCAGCCGCCAGGGCGAGCCTCGCACGTTCCGGCATCGGGCCATAGTTCGCTGCCGCTTTCATACTCAGGTCGTCGCAGAAAACGGCGCCATCGAAGCCAAGTCGCTCGCGCAACTCGCGCTGTACCCAGAACGATGAAAAACTGGCTGGCCACTCGTCCACCGACTGGTAGATGACATGTGCTGTCATCACGCCTGCGATCGCGGCATTGCCGATGAGCCTGTCATAGGGGCGCAAATCGTCGAGAATTTCCCCGTACTCGCGCCTGTCGAGGGGCAACTTGAGATGCGAGTCCGCCACCACCGCACCGTGGCCAGGAAAATGTTTTGCCACCGCGCCCATGCCGGCGTTTTTCAGGCCGCGGGCAAATTGCATTGCGAGCTCGGCGACCACCTCCGGGCGACGTGCAAACGAACGGTCACCGATCACTTCACTCACCCCCCAGTCGAGATCGACACAGGGCGCAAAGCACAGGTCGATACCGACTGCCCGGAGTTCCGAGGCAATCAGCCAGCCAGCCTGGCGTGCCAGGGTCGCAGCACTGGTCGGGTCCTTGCGATATTCGCCCCCGATTACGCGCATCGGAGGAATGGCGGTAAAGCCGTCGCGAAAACGCTGAACCCGCCCGCCTTCATGATCCACTGCAACGAGTAGCGGCGGCTGGCGGAGCCCGCGAATCTCGCTGACGAGATCGGTAAGCTGCGCAGGTGACGCGTAATTGCGGCTGAACAGCAATACGCCGCCGACCGCCGGTTCACGCAATAGTTCGCGATCCGCGGGGCTCAAAGCGGTGCCCTCAAAATCGAGCATTACGGGTCCGAGTGACATGCGTAAACGATAAATTTTACTCGAAGAAAATTCAATATCTATTTGTTCTTTCTGGAAAAAATAGCCATAGACTCTACGTGTGCAGTGTGTGGAAACATATCCATGATGCCCGCCGATTCAAGCCGGTATCCCAACTCGTTGACCAGCACCGCCGCATCTCTGGCCAACGTACCCGGATGACACGACACGTACACGATACGTCCCGGATCGAGTTTTCGCATCTGCGTGACAAGCTGAGCTGCACCGTCGCGTGCCGGGTCAAGCAAGACGCGATCCCATGTTCGCCGCATCCAGTCTTCGCTGCCATTGACCGCGGACAAGTCGGCGACACCAAACTTTGCATTCGGGAGCTTGTTGCGCTCTGCATTCTGCCGCGCTCGTTCAACCAGCACGGGCTCGCCCTCGAGTCCCAGTACCTCACTCGCGCGACGCGCCAGCGGCAGGGAGAAGTTGCCGATACCACAGTACAGGTCGAGTACCCGGTCGCCTGGCTGCGGATCGAGCAGATCAATTGCTGCCGCCACCATGTGACGATTGACGGCGGCGTTGATCTGCACAAAATCGACCGGCGAAAATTCAATTTCAACATCGAAGTCCGGCAACGCGTAGTGCAGCTTTTCGCGCGGCAGGCCGATGTCAAGCAGCTCGAGTGAGTCAAGTCCTCCGGCTTGCAGCCAGACCTCCACATCGTGCTGCCGTGAAAAAGTCTCGAGGCGGGTGCGATCAGCACCCGAGGGCGGATCGAGCACCCGAAAGACCAGGGCTGTCGCATTATCGGCGACTGCCACTTCGATCTGCGGCAGACGCGCACGAATCGACAACGTACCGATCAGTTCGCTTAGCGCCGCAATCAAGGCATCCATAGGCTCCGCGAGCACCTCGCAACGCTGCATATCGGTCACGAACGGCGCATGGCGTTCGCGAAACCCCACCAGCACCCGGCCTTTCGCCGGCACATCCTTCACGGCAAGGCGAGCACGCCGGCGATAGTTCCACGTTTGGCCGGTGATCGGCTCCAGCCAGGACTCCGGCGCAACCTTGCCAATTCTGAGCAGAGCGTCTTTGAGTGACTGAAACTTGATTTCCAGTTGTCGCTCGTGGCTGATGTGCTGCAGCGCGCAGCCGCCGCAGCGTCCAAATACTGCACATTTCGGCTGCACCCGGTCTTTGGATGCGTCCAGTACCTCGAGCAGTTCCGCTTCATCGAAGTTGCGCTTGCGCTTGCGGCGCAGGAACTGCACTCGCTCCCCGGCCAAAGCGCCAGCAACGAACACCTTCTTGCCTTCACCCGCGACGATACCGCGACCGTCATGCGTAACCGAAATGATCTCGCCGATTTCCGCTTCCGGACGCTTCCTGGCCATCAGTGCCCGTGCCATGCCTGCAGGAATTCGTCGAGGTGCGGCTGCTGCAATCCGACCAGCGTGCTTCGCACCAGTTCGAATTCGCGCTCAAGATCAGCCTCGTCAAGCTGGCCGCGCATATGCTGGAACCTGAGATACACAAGCCAGGTGTTCAGTACATCCGTCTCGCAATAGTCCCTTATTTCGCTGAGGCCGCCTGCAAGATAGGTTGCCCATACCTTGTCGCCGCTCATGCCCAGTTTACCCGGGAACCCCAGCATCACCGCGATCTCATCAAGCTTTGCATATGCCCGGTTATTGTAATTGGCAAGCACATCCATGAGATCGACATGGCGCCAGTGAAAGCGGGCCAGGTAATTATTCCACTTGAAATCGCGATCGCTCTCGCCGATTTCCCAGTAACGAGGCGCCTGGATACCATGTTTCAGCGCCCGGTAGTGCAACACGGGCAAATCGAATCCACTGCCGTTCCAGGACACCAGGTCCGGCGTATATTTGTCGATGCCATCAAAAAAGCGCCGCACCAGGTCCGCTTCATCGGATGCGGTATCGCCGAGACTCCAGACACGAAAACTGTCCTGGCTGCGAAGGGCGACCGAGATTGCAACAATTCTATGCTGATGCAACGGTAGAAATTCCGTGCCGCTTGCCTGTTGGCGCTTGAACGTCATCGCCGTCGCTACGTCTTCGTCGCTCAAGCCATGCAGGCCAAGTAACTGTCGACCGAGTTCCACATCGGGAACTGTTTCAATATCAAATGAAAAGCAATGCATGATGCTTAATTGTCCTCAGCCGCTTCCACCACGGCAAATGCAATGACCAGCCCGGCATCATCGGTCAGGCTGACATGCCCGGCGCCAATTCCGAGTTCCTCGCAAACGCGCCGGCCGCGCGGAGAGAAAATGACCAGCGGTCGTCCCCAGTTGTTGTTCGTGATACCGACATCCCGAACCCAGACGCCGTGTGCAAAACCGGTACCCATCGCTTTTACCGTTGCCTCCTTGCCTGCAAAGCGCATGGCGAGGAAGCGCACCGGTTGCCGGCTGCGATGAAACAATTCGAGCTCCTCCGGCATCAATATGCGCCGTACAAAGCGCTCGCCAAAACGGTCGTAAACAGCTTGAACGCGGGCCAATTCGACGACATCCGTGCCAACGCCGAAAATCATTTGCACGTCACGCGGCGCGTGCCTCGCGCATCAAGCGCTTCATTTCGGACACCGCGACGGCCAGGCCATCAAACACGGCTCGTGCAATTATGGAATGGCCGATATTCAACTCGACTATCGCCGCAATGCGCGCAATGGCGGCGACATTGTCGTAGTGCAAACCATGCCCGGCATTGATCACGAGCCCGAGCTCATGGCCATAACGCACAGCATCAGCGATACGCTGCAATTCATGCTGTTGCATGGCCCCGGATGCCTCCGCGTAGGCGCCGGTATGTAGTTCCACGACCGGCGCGCCAGCCGCTATCGCCGCGTCCAGCTGGTGTCTGTCCGGGTCGATGAACAGCGAGGCACGGATGCCTGCGTCAGCGAGCTGCTCGCACGCCGCCCGCACCCGTGGCAATTGCGCTGCAACATCGAGACCACCTTCGGTTGTAATTTCCTCGCGCTTCTCCGGTACCAGGCAGACGTCTCTCGGCAGCGTACGAACCGCAATCGCGAGCATTTCATCCGTCACCGCACATTCGAGGTTCATATGCGTCGTGAGGCACGCCTTGATTTCTTCGAGGTCCTGGTCACGGATATGACGCCGGTCTTCGCGCAAGTGCACCGTAATGCTGTCACCACCCGCCTGCTCGGCCAATGCAACCGCGTCTGCCGGTCTCGGGTAGCGGGTGCCGCGTGCCTGGCGCAGCGTCGCTATGTGATCGATATTGACGCCCAGCAAAATTTTATCTTCTTGCACTATCAAATCTCGTCTTCATTGTTGATTCTCACCGGGCTCTCTATCTTAGCCTGCCCCCGGTGCAGGTCGAGCAGAACTTTGCGGCTCTTGAGCTCTTTGCCGCCCAGATGAAATGCGAGTATTGCCCTTAGCAGGCGATTGGCCGCGCGTAACACAGCCCGGTCTTCGAAACGCTGTTCGCGAATGCCGATCAGTGCCGCGCCCGCAAAGATCATATTACCGGTATCACGCTGTACCTGCACCGGTCCCTGCTCGGGGCGATACTCGTAATGCATTTCGGGATCGAGCTCATCACCCGTTAGTGCGTCGTGGCCCAACGCGAGACCGTAGCCTAGCAGGCTAAGGAGCTCGATCTCGAAGCGCCGCAGTAGCGCCGCTGGCTCATCCGTAGCCGCCATGTTCGCAATGGTTTGCCGGTATGCGCTGAAGACCTCCGGTTGCGGATCGTGTCGATGCAAAAAAAACAGCAGCAACTCGTTGAGGTAATAGCCGGACAACAAGGAGTCGCCTTTGAGCGTCAGCGGCCTGCCATCGATTTCCGCCCCTGTCAGGGTGCCAAGATCGGAGCGCAGCAGCCAGGCAACGCGCAACGGCATGAACGGTCTCAAAACTCCTTTTAGCCTTGACTTCGTAGACCGCGCGCCGCGCGCGATGAGTGCCAGCCGGCCATGATCCTGGCTGAAAATGTCAAGCAACAGGCTGGAATCCTTAAATGGGCGATGATGCAGCAACAGTGCTGGCTGCTGCTCGATCCTTTGGCCACTTTTCATCGATAAATCAGCGCTTGACGGGTTGGTATATGGCGCGTCGGATCCAATCAAGGCAGATCGAAACCAAGCGATTTAAGATCCTGCTCGCTGTCGGCCCAGTTGTGGCGAACCTTGACCCAAAGCTCCAGGTGTACTGGTTTGCCGAGCTGCTCTTTCAACTCAACGCGCGCGGCACGGCCGATTTTCTTCAGCGCACCACCACTTTTGCCAACGACGATACCCTTCTGGCTGTCGCGCTCTACCCAGATAATCGCACTGATTGTCAGTTTGCCATCCTTTTCCTCATAGCGCTCGATCGCCACCGTGAGGCCGTACGGCAACTCCTGGTGCAGCGCCAATGTGAGCTTTTCGCGAATGGTTTCTGCGGCATGAAATTCCGGACCGCGATCGGTACGCGCAGTATCCGGGTACAAGGGCCCGGACACAGGCAGGTTGGCGACGATCAAACCTTGCAATGCCTCGAGACCGCTGCCCTTGCTCGCTGATACGGGAACAAGTTCGAGAAAGGAATGCGCGCCCGCGAGGGTCGCGAGTTCCTGCAACAGTGAGTCTTTGCGTCGCAGTTTGTCCACCTTGTTCAGCACGGCAATAGCCGGGACACCGCTCTCTTTTATCATGCCGAGGACGTCCGCATCTTCCTCCGTCCAGCGCCCTGCCTCGATCACAAACAGCAGCAGGTCAGCGTCAGCGAGTGCGCTCGCAGCCGTGCGATTCATCAATCGATTCATGGCCTTGCCGGCGCTGCGATGCAGTCCCGGCGTGTCCACGAACAAAACCTGGGCATTGTCCGCCTGCAGGATCGCAAGTATCCGGTGACGTGTAGTTTGTGGTTTTGCGGTCACGATGCTGACCTTGTTGCCAACCAGGGCATTGATCAGGGTAGACTTGCCAACGTTTGGACGGCCGACCACCGCGACAAAGCCGCAGCGAAAATCATGAGAACCTGTCTCAGGAGCCATCACTCGTCCCTGTCAGTTCGGCCAGCATATGCCGTGCGGATTGTTGTTCGGCACTGCGGCGCGAGGAGCCGCGCCCGATTGCAATTTCGACGACCCCTTCTATAACGCAGCGAACCTCAAAGACCTGCCTGTGTGCCTGCCCGCTGACACCGGCAAGCTGGTATTCGGGGAGGTTCATTTTTCGCGCCTGCAGCCACTCCTGCAATTGCGTTTTCGAGTCGCGAAGACCCCGGGGGTCCGGCAAATGCTCGAGCCGCTCACCGTACACGCGCACGATTATCTTTGCCGCCGCTGCGAAGCCCTGATCGAGGTACACAGCGCCAAACAACGCCTCTACCGCATCGGCCAGTATGGACGCGCGGCGGTGACCACCCGTCTTTTTTTCGCCACCACCAAGGATAAGATACTCGCCAATACCCAGTTCGCCACCAAGCTCGGCCAAGGTCTTGTCTTTTACAAGAGACGACCGCAAGCGACTCAAATCGCCCTCGTCGGCATGCGGCATCGCGCGAAAGACAATTTCGGAAATTACTGTATCCAATACCGCGTCGCCCAGAAATTCCAGTCGTTCGTTACTGCCTCCATCGGCACTGCGATGCGTCAACGCCTGCGTAAACAGGCGCGCATCTGCGAATTCGTAATCCAGCGTGGCTTTGAGCCAACGTATGGCCTTGTCCAAGGTATCGCCCGGCTTGCTGCGCTTGCTCGTGTAATGGAATATGCTTCCTGGTGTGGCAAACGTCGTTTTATGAACCCTCCTGGCTAGTAGAATCGCGCTGGCATTGCGAATCGCAAGAGGTTTATATCTAGCGGCGTATCAACGCTCGTTTGTTAAAATCGACACTAAAAGACACGTTAGCAATAAAAGGCGACTTGTCTGAATACTCGGCAACGACTTCGAAACCACCGTCAACCGCCGTTACTGCTACGTCGCGCGCCGTAATCTTGGATACGCTTTCAATGTCAAAGCGGCGGCTGATTGAACTGCGGATCGCGCTGCGCGTCGCCGCCTGTCCGTCAAATTCCTTTTGCACGCCATCGACCACGCCCGCGACCTTCATGTAGTTCAGGTAGATCGGCGTCAAGCGAATCCCCGCAAACGCGAACAGACCGACAAATACCACGAGAATAAGCAGCCCCAGCGTGGTCATGCCTTGTTCCCGCGCAATCGGCAGGCGTTTCAATCCGATGTTCATACACGTTCTCTCCGCATTATTCCTGGCGCCGGCCCCGAAACTTAAGTTAACCCATTGAGCAGGCTAGCCTAATTCTAGCCGCCAAGTCGTGATTGGCACCACATTATTCTATTTTCGTGCCTATGCGGCCCCAGTCCGGCCAACTCAGGCCTTCAATGTGCATCCAGATGCGGGTCGCCTTGCCCACCAGGAAGCGCTCGGGTATCGGCCCTACCTGGTGGAAGCGACTGTCTGTGCTGTTGTCACGATTGTCACCCATCATGAAATAGTGCCCTTCCGGGACGACATAGCGACCGTTTTCGCGGCCTCCAGGCACCAGGATCTTGATGTCGTGCCGGCGTGAGAATAACTGCTCCTGATGTATCGAGCCGCTGGGACTTCGCGCCGTAATCGGCGGGTCGACCTTCATTGTTTCACCGTTCACGGTCAGTCGATGTGCATTGTATTCGATAACATCACCGGGCAGCCCCACCACGCGTTTGATGTAGTTGATGCTCGGGTCGGCCGGCAAACGAAACACGACCACATCGCCGCGTTGCGGCTCGCCGGTCTCAAGAACTTTGGTTTCCGTCACCGGCAGCCGAAGGCCGTATGAAAACTTCTCTACGAATATGAAATCCCCCGGCTCAAGTGTCGGCTCCATCGAGCCCGAAGGAATGCGAAATGGCTCGAAAACGAATGAGCGAATAATCAGCACAAACAACAATACCGGAAAAAATGACTGGCAGTACTCAACCAGCGTCTGGCGCGGTCGGGATGCCGTTTTCCATCGGTCAGCGCGTTGCCAGATAAATTTGTTGATCGCGACGACAACGCCCGTGAATGCGGTCAGTACTGTAAGAATCAGAGCCAGGTTAAAATTCAAAATATCATCTCTCTATTTGTCTGCCCGCAGGACGGCGAGAAAAGCTTCCTGTGGTATTTCGACCGAGCCGACCTGCTTCATACGTCGTTTGCCGGCTTTTTGTTTTTCCAGTAATTTTCGCTTCCGCGATACGTCGCCACCGTAACATTTCGCAGTTACGTTCTTACGCAGGGCTTTGACATTGCTACGTGCAATGATTTGCGAGCCGATGGCGGCCTGAATTGCAACATCGAACATCTGGCGCGGAATCAACTCGCGCATTTTCTCCACCAGGTCGCGACCACGGTGGTTGGCCTTGTCGCGATGTACGATGATCGACAATTCATCAACACGTTCCTTGTTAATCAGCACGTCAAGACGGACGAGCTGCGCCTGTTCAAAACGCACAAAATGATAGTCGAATGAGGCAAATCCGCGGCTTACGGATTTCAGGCGGTCGAAAAAGTCCAACACAACTTCTGCCAGTGGCATTTCATATTCAATCGCAACTTGCTTGCCAAGATATCGAATTTGCTTTTGTACGCCACGCTTCTCTATACATAACTTGATCACGCTGCCGACATGCGCTTCCGGCACCAGGATATTTGCGGAAATTATCGGCTCACGCAACTCGGCAATTTCGTTGGCCGGTGGTAAATGCGATGGGTTATCTACCTGCGTCGTTTTTCCTGATGTATCGATAATTTCATAAATTACCGTAGGCGCGGTCGTTATCAGTTCGAGATCATATTCGCGCTCGAGGCGCTCTTGCACGATCTCCATATGCAACATGCCGAGAAAACCACAACGAAACCCGAAACCAAGCGCCGCTGAGGTCTCAGGTTCAAAATGCAATGCTGCATCGTTCAAGCGCAACTTCTGCAAAGCTTCGCGAAAATTCTCGTAGTCGTCGGTCTGAATTGGAAACATTCCGGCAAACACACGCGGTTGTACCTGCTTGAAACCCGGCAAGGGTCCGGCCGCCGCATTATGTGTCAGAGTTAACGTGTCGCCGACCGGCGCACCGTAAATGTCCTTGATGCCTGCGATGACAAAGCCAACCTCGCCTGCATTGAGCACTGGCCGGTCCTTCATCTTCGGCGTAAAGCTGCCAACCCGATCGGCGTTGTAGCTGTCGCCCGTCGACATGACCTTGAACTTTGCGCCCTTGGCAAGGCTGCCGTTTACAACTCGTACGAGGGAGACCACCCCGACGTAATTGTCGAACCATGAATCAATTATCAAAGCCTGCAACGGCCCATCAGGGTCGCCGACCGGCGCCGGTATGCGGGCGACGATTGCCTCGAGGAGTGCCGGAACGCCCTGCCCGGTCTTCGCGCTGACATGGATTGCCTCTTGCGCATCAATACCGATGACGTCCTCAATTTCCGCCATCACCGCCTCGGGTTCGGCGGCGGGCAAGTCAATCTTGTTCAGCACCGGTACCACTTCAAGCCCGAGATCGATGGCCGTATTGCAGTTTGCAACACTCTGCGCTTCAACGCCCTGGGCCGCATCGACCACCAGCAACGCGCCTTCGCAGGCAGCGAGTGAGCGCGACACCTCGTAGGAAAAATCCACGTGCCCCGGCGTATCAATGAAATTCAGCTGGTAAGTCTGGCCATCGTTTGCGGCGTAGTTCAGCGACACGCTATGAGCCTTTATCGTGATGCCTCGCTCTCGTTCGAGATCCATCGAGTCAAGCACCTGCTCAGCCATCTCTCGGTCCGTCAGGCCGCCGCAATGGTGAATAAATCGATCGGCAAGGGTCGACTTGCCATGATCAATATGGGCGATGATCGAAAAATTGCGAATCAGATTCATGAGTTGTCGGGGGCGCGGGAACCGGCGCAGTATACCGATTTATTCCGTGCCTGCGAGGGCTGTAGTCACAGCCTCGGTATCCAGTTTGTAGTGGCACAACACTCGTCCCTGGCAGGCGACCAAAGGCACCAGATCGCCGTAGCGCTCGCGCCAGTCGTCCCGGGTATCAACATCGTGTACCAGTATCTTCGCTTTTGTGCCTGTGAGTTCGATTAATTGCTCAAGCAGGATTTCGCAAAGGTGACAACCTCGCCGACTGTAAACGTCAATTACCTGCACGTCAGGGCAGTATCTTGAGTGCGAATTGTTCGAGGCATCGTCCTCGTGCGAGACGCGACCTGGCGACCAGAATGCCGATCACGAGTCCCGACAATGCGGCTAGTGC
>DDIS01000165.1:20065-40667 GCA_002338615.1 Proteobacteria bacterium UBA1844
GCCCGACAATGCGGCTAGTGCGGCCGCTGCGTCGCCAGGCGCAAACAGCCGCGCAAGACCGACGCCGAGCAATGCTCCAAAGAGTGGCCAGCCGTACGCCAGCACTGCGGCACCCAGCACGCTGCCGGCATCCAGCATCAACCTGACCGAGTCACCCGGGTGCAGCTCCATACCCTTGGCAAGGCTCGCTGAGACCTGGCGAGGTGCCCCACTACTGCCAATCAGGCCGGCTCCGCACCCTTTGCCCGCCGCACAGCGGCTGCAGACAGCATCCATATCGACCGCAATCAGGACCTCACGTTCCGGGCGTCCTGGAACCTGCGCGCCGATTGACAGCACTGTACCGGTGGTCGTATTCATACGTGCAATTATGACAGGTCGGCCCTTGAGCACGAAGCTCGAAATCGTGCCCGGCTACTAACGCAATCGCATGGACGATGCGATTTTTTCAACGGTTACGGCCGGCACTTCGCCAACCGCGGTAATCCGATACCCGCCACGGACCGTGCTGAAGGAATTTGATGCGCCAACCTGTGAACGTTTCGCCGGTGTTTCTCCAGCTTTGGCGGCGACAAACACTGACACGCTCGCGAGCCCGTCGCTGTACAGCATGTGCGTAACGACTTCATCGCTGCCGGGCATCTGCTCCTGTTGCACGGAAACCAGTTCGAAACCGATCGGCAACTCGTCGCATTCCCATTCGCTTTCGATCTCCCGTTTGACACTGCGTGCTGGTGGGTTGTACCAGGTAAAGTTTTCCGTGCTGTTGGTCGGCGACAAGGCGCTTGACGGGATTGGATTACCGAGCGATATATCGGCAAATTTGACTTGCTCGATAGCGTCTCCAGCAGCATCGATCAACTGTGTTTGCAACGGAAATGCTGTTTCCGCGTCCAGCCAGATTCGATGTTCATAGCGATATTGGTCGTGCGGCTTGATGGCGAGCGTGAGTGACTTGCGCCCGGCGACCCGACCCTCTGTCACGATACGCACATCGTATTCACTGCCGAAGCTGATCTTGCGCGAGGGCAAAGTGGTAAACAGAGTGCTCTGATCATTCCACTCCTCGATCAGCACGGAGCGCTTGCCCGGAATGATACAATGCACCTCGTTACCGTTGCGGATGATCTCGAGGCCATCGCCTTCCTGTGCGATGAGCTTTTCCCTGACAACCCCGTCCGCCACCGAATGTACAACTTTCAAGACCTCCGCCTTGCCGCCCGAGATGCGGACCACCGTACCTTCATAGTCCGTACTCTGAGTTGCATGTGCCATGCGCTCGAGCCATTCCTTCGGACTCTCCGCAGCGTTGGCATTGCCGGTGACAAGCAACAGCTTGCAACAGGCGATGACAGCCAGCCAGGCGGATGCCGGAATTTGCCGCGGCAACGGCGCCAGGAGATTGAGCGGCCGCCTGAGAAACTTCATTCGGGTTCTGCCACCCGCGGCTCGTCGTTTTCGTCTGGACTCTGCAACTCTGCATCTGCTGCTGGCGCGGACTCGGTTTCTGACAGCCTTTGATCCGCGTCATCGGTCGTGACTAAACCCTGCCGCAATTCGATCGACGTAAAGCGGGCTCTCATGCTGCTGTCTGCCGCTTCCGCGTCATGCAGCAGGCGATATTGCTGCAGTACGTTGTCAATCGGCTGTTGCGTTGGAAAAACCGTCTCTGTATCAGCCACCCGTGGTTGTTCAACCGCGACACCTTCGACCTCGGTGAGCTGCCGCAGACCGAAAATAGCGATCAGGGCAACACTCGCGGCCACCGCGAAACCAAGTACCGGTCGGAGCATACTGCGCTCGCCTGTCTCAATCGCCGCACTGTCTGCAACAGGCTCACCTGTATCGTTCGCGTCGATTCTGCCGATCGCGTCCGCAATCCTGTCGCGCAGACCATCGATTCCCTGAACCGGTACCTCGCCACGTATCGCGCGACCAATCGAAAGGTACTCCGCGACTTGCCGACGCATTTCGGCGTCCTGGCTCAGTCGCCGCAGCAACAGTTCCTTTTCGTTGTCCGGCAATTCGCCATCAGCAAACGCCGACAGCTGCATTCGAATCGCTTCGTTCATCCTGCACCACGCATGGGCTCTGCCCGATAGGTTGTTGATAGGATCATCGTAGATAATTTTATTGCCGATACGTTCATTGCCCCTGCACCCCGCTCAACCAAATAAGGGACCTACTTTCTTCGCAATTGCGTCGCGTGCCCGGAAAATGCGTGACCGTACCGTACCAACCGGGCATTCCATGGTTTCTGCGATCTCTTCGTAACTCATGCCGTCCAGTTCCCGCAGAATAATCGCCGTACGCAAGTCGTCGGGCAGGCTCTGGATTGCGCGTTCCACCGTTTCCTGAAGCTCGCGGCTGATCGATATCCCTTCCGGGGTGTCGGTTTCCTTGAGCTTCGCATGAAGCTCGAATTGCTCCGGGTCCTGCATATCAAGCTCGATGTCCATTGGACGCCGGCGCTGTGCCGCCAGATGATTCTTGGCCGTATTCACAGCTATCCGGTACAGCCAGGTGTAAAAAGCGCTATCGCCACGAAACCGCGGCAAGGCACGGTAAGCCTTGATAAACGCTTCCTGGGTGATATCCAGCGCCAGTTCCGGGTCCCGTACATATCGCATTACCAGGTTAACAATCTTGTGCTGATATTTGAGTACCAGCATATCAAACGCGCCCTTGTCGCCCTTCTGGACTCTCTTGACGAGTTTTGTGTCCGTCGGTTCATTCGACATTCGGGCACGCCAAACCAAAACTGCAGCACGACTGCCCGATGCCCAGATAGACCGGCACGCTACGGATAAGTTCTGCGCTTGTTGTCGTTCTAAAGGTCAATTCTGAGGTTTCTGTCACGGTTCCTGCAACGATTGAGGGCAGGTGTCAGGGCCTGTCCAAGCGGCTCATCCACGAGCCAGTACTTTGGCCAGCGGCAAATGTTAGCACGCTGTCGGATGCCGGCATATGACCTGCAGACGCCGCCAATCCTCGTTGCTATGGGCATTGCCGCGCACGAGTTCGCCGCAGCATCGCCCCGAGGACGCGCGGACACAGAGCCAGGCAATTGTCGGCAGCACCAGGCTACCGGCGGCAAGGGAGCCCGTCGCGCGAGTACCATCACGCATAATGATGTCCATTGCGCCACCCGCATACAGAATGTAGCGATGGCGTTCGCGATAGGAAACAAGCGTGCGCAGGCATTCAGCGAGCCCGAAACCCAGCCAGAGCAGGACAGCCAGCCAACGCCAGGGAGCTGTTACAGGCAGCTGGCAGGTGATCAATACCCCCGTGATGCCGAGCAGCGCGCCAGAGCCCAGCACGATCGCCCGCAGGCGGATGTCAGGCTGAATGCTGGCGCTGTAGGACGCGGACGACATCGGCGATGGCTTCGTTCTCGGGTTGCCCGGCCTGCAATAGATACCGGGCGACGACTGGATCCGGAAGTTCCAAAAGCGCGCGAAAAGCCGACTTACAGCGCTCCGAGGCCTCTGGATACTGTCGCTCCAGATACGATGTCAGGATTTCGTCCAGCTCGCGCATGCCGCGGCGGCATTGCCAGCGTAATCGGGGAATCGAATCCGTCACCTCATTGCGACCCTGGACTCGCGGGCGCCCGGCGCGGTCAGACGCGTCGTTCCACGAGCATTTTCTTGATCTCGGCGATCGCCTTGGCAGGATTCAGACCTTTCGGGCAAGTCTGCGTGCAATTCAAGATCGTGTGGCAGCGATACAGTCGAAACGGGTCCTCAAGCTGATCCAGGCGTTCCCCGGTTGCCTCATCACGACTGTCGACCAGCCAGCGGTGGGCTGCCAGTAACACAGCCGGGCCGAGATAACGGTCGCTGTTCCACCAGTAGCTGGGGCAACCCGCTGAACAACAGGCACAGAGAATACAGGCCGACGGCTCGTTAATTTTTTCCTGGTCCTCTTTGCTCTGCAGCCGCTCGCGGTCCGCTGGCGGTGGCGTTTGCGTCTGTAACCACGGTTTAATCGATGCATATTGTGCGTAGAAATTCGTCAGGTCCGGCACAAGGTCCTTCACCACCGGCATGTGCGGCAAGGGGTAAACACGGACATTGCCCTTGATCGATCCTATCGCTCGAGTGCACGCGAGCGTGTTGCCACCGTCGATGTTCATTGCACAGGACCCACAAATGCCTTCGCGACAGGAACGACGAAATGTGAGCGTGGGATCGATCTCGTTCTTGATCTTGATCAGTGCATCAAGAACCATCGGGCCGCAGCTGTCGAGGTCAATCTCGTAGGTATCGACGCGCGGGTTCTCGCCGCTTGTCGGATCATAGCGATACACACCGAAGCTGCGTGTATTGCTCGCACCTTCGGCTGCGCCGAAATGACGTCCTTTTGTGATCTTTGAATTCTGTGGCAGTTTAAATACGGCCAAAGCTACGCTCCATGTGTATTAGCAAGTGAACTAATATGTGTACTAATAAACTCGTGCTCTAGGCGGCACGCGTTCGACCTCGTCCGTTAACGTGTGATCGTGCACGGGACGGTAGTCGAACGCCACCTCGCCTTTGTCATCGACCCAGGCGAGTGTGTGTTTCATCCACTTGTCGTCGTCGCGATCCGGAAAATCCTCGCGTGCATGCGCTCCACGGCTCTCGGTACGATTCGCAGCGGATGCGATAGTTGCCGCGGCATTGAGCAGCAGGTTCTCGAGTTCCATGGTTTCAATGAGATCCGTGTTCCAGATCAGGCTGCGGTCAGAAACACGTACGTCGCTGAAAGTGCCGAAGGTCGCGCGCAACATTTCTACCCCTTCTCGAAGCGTCTCGCCGGTGCGGAAAACAGCGGCGTGGTCCTGCATCACTCGTTGCATTTCAAGGCGAATCTCTGCCGTCGAGCGGCTACCGTTGGCATTCCGCAGGCGATCGATCCGGGCAACGCTGTTCTGGCCGGCATCAGCCGCAAATTCCTTGTGACGCGCATTGGCCTGCATCGTATCGGCAATATGATGCGCAGCCGAGCGACCAAACACGACAAGGTCCAGCAGCGAATTCGAACCGAGGCGGTTTGCACCATGAACGGACACGCACGCCGCCTCACCCACCGCCATCAGGCCAGGAACAAGAGTCTCGGGATTGCCATCCGTTGCGGTGAGAACTTCGCCTCGATAGTTCGTTGGAATACCGCCCATGTTGTAGTGCACGGTTGGCAGGACCGGGATCGGCTCTCGCGTTACATCGACGCCCGCAAAAATACGCGCGGACTCCGCAATACCGGGCAAGCGTTCCTCTATAACGTCTGGGCCCAAATGCTCTAGGTGCAGGTTGATATGATCCTTGGCCGAACCAACACCCCTGCCCTCGCGAATCTCGATGGTCATCGAGCGACTGACAACGTCGCGTGATGCCAGGTCCTTGGCACTGGGTGCGTAACGTTCCATGAAGCGTTCGCCGTCCGCATTGGTGAGGTAGCCGCCTTCACCACGTACACCCTCAGTGATCAGGCAGCCCGCGCCGTAAATCCCGGTCGGGTGAAACTGTACGAACTCCATGTCCTGGAGTGGTAATCCTGCCCGCAGCACCATGCCACCGCCATCACCGGTGCAGGTATGCGCCGACGTGCAGGAAAAGAACGCGCGGCCATAACCGCCGGTCGCCAGAATTACCTTGTGACTGCGGAATCGGTGCAGGCGGCCGGTCGCCATGTCAATGGCAACGACGCCGCGACACACCCCGTCTTCCATTATCAGGTCAATCGCAAAATACTCAACGAAGAATTCGGCATGGTGTGCCAGTGATTGCTGGTACAGCGTATGCAGCATCGCATGGCCGGTGCGGTCCGCAGCGGCACAGGTACGTTGTGCCGTGCCCTCGCCGTAATGTGTCGTCATGCCACCGAAAGGGCGCTGGTAAATGCGGCCATCCTGGGTGCGCGAGAACGGCACGCCGTAGTGTTCGAGTTCGATAACAGCGTCCGGTGCCTCTTTGCACATGTACTCGATGGCGTCCTGGTCGCCAAGCCAGTCGGAACCCTTGATCGTGTCGTACATGTGCCAGCGCCAGTCATCCTCACCCATATTGCCGAGTGCCGCACTGATACCGCCTTGCGCGGCTACTGTATGGCTGCGGGTCGGAAACACCTTGGTCACGCAGGCGGTGCGGAACCCTGCCTCGGCGAGGCCGAACGTTGCACGCAGTCCTGCACCCCCCGCGCCAACGACGAGCACGTCGTAGCTGTGATCAATAAACTCGTAGTCGCTATTGCTCATGTGCCAAGCCCTATCTGCAAGATCGCATACGCGGACACGGCGGCCACCAGTAAATGCGCGAAGCGCGATGCTATCAGCGCAAACAGTTTCACGCCTGGCGCGTGCACGTAGTCTTCGATGACGACCTGTACGCCAAGCCAGGAATGATAAGCAAGCGTCAGGACTAACAGGAGCAACAATACGCTATTGAACGGCGAGCCAATGAACCGAATGACCTCAAGATAGGCAAAACTGCCAAAGGTAAACATCCGGTAGGCAAACCAGCCCCCAAGCAACAGCAGGCCGAGCGCCGATATGCGCTGGCTGAGAAAGTGACCAGTGCCTTTCTTGGCCGTGCCAAGTCCAAGCACCCGGCTTAGTGGGCTCCGTAGACTCATAGCGCCACCAGCCACGAGATGAGGGTCAAGGCAACTGCGAACAGCAGCGCAAACCAGGCCGATGCGTTGGCCTGCCGGATTTCAAAGCCCCGCCCGGTATCCCAGACCAGGTGGCGAATGCCGTTTGCAAGGTGCAGATAAAATGCGAAGCTCCAGCCGATGAGCACGGCGATACCAAGCGGCGAGGAAATCGCGGCGCGAAAATACTGGTAATGCTCGGGACCCGATGCGGCGTACATCAGCCAGGCGGCAAGGACAATAAGGCCACAGGACATTGCAACACCGGTAACGCGGTGCAATATCGACAGCGTCATGGTAATTGGCCAGCGATAAATAGACAGATGTGGCGACAGCGGTCTGCCGGAATGACTCATAATGATTGGCTTCTTTTGGCTGGGCGCAGAATTTTCTGCATGCCTTCCTTATTATCCCTATTCGGCTGCGGCAAACAAGGCGCGGGTAGAATCAAAAGTCGATGCAGCGGCCGGCTTTTTCCCAATCGCCATAGCGAGTTGGATCGGGCCCATCTCGGCCGCCAAGCTCCCTGGGCGCGTCAGGATCAACACGGGGCTTCTTTTTCCTGACCGTGGCGCTAGACTGCTCGTGGGCAGAATCAGCCGGGTTTTTCGCGCGGCTCGGTGCTGACAAGGCGGGATTGGTATTGCTTTTATCCTTCATGATCAAATTATGCCAGAGGGCACGCGCAACTGCATGATCGTTTCGTTAACCACGACAGAGGCAAAATAGAAATTCCATGTCCAATTCTGATTCGTCCGGGTTTCCCTACGCCGCACTGAGTGTCCGGGGTCCCGACGCGTTCGGGTTCCTGCAAGGCCAGCTAAGCAATGATTTGCGCCGCCTCGATGGCGAAGCGCAACTGTTTTCGGCCTGGTGCAATCCAAAAGGGCGAGTTATCTGCCTGCTCCGCGTACGGCGATCTGACGCCGGCTACACATTGATGCTCCCCGCAGATCTCGCACAAACCGTCATTTCGCGCATGGCGCTGTTCCGCTTTCGTGCCAAAGTCGAATTCACGGCAAACGCCGGCAGCAAGGAAATGCTCGGCATCGACGAGTCGCAATCAATCGAGTCCTGGCTGCATGAGCAATTGCTCGGTGGTGTACCTGAAATCTGGTTCGCGCAGTCCGAAGTCTATACGCCGCACATGCTGAACCTCGATCGCCTGGATGCAATAAGCCTTGACAAGGGTTGCTATACCGGCCAGGAAATTGTCGCACGCACCCACTACCGGGGCAGCAGCAAACGGCGGATGCTGCGCTTTAGCAGCAGCGCGGCCGTAACCGCCGGCGCCGACGTGTATGCCGGCGCACAGAAAATCGGTGCTGTCGTTACCGCCATTGACAAGGACCTGCTGGCGGTTATTCCTCGCGACAGAGCCAGTGACGAGTTAAGCGTCGCCGGAGCCACTCTCCAGCCGCAGCCGCTCCCCTACACGCTATAGGCCCTCCGCCTTCAACTTGCCTTGCTGATTGCGTGCGCGGCCCCGCACCGGGCAAACCATCGGCACCTGTTCCTTGTAGCGCCGGTACTCATCGCCGTGAAAAGCGATAAGGTCGCGTTCCTCAAACGGAATCGCCATAAAAATATACGAACTCATGCCGAGCGCAAACAGGAGATGTCCCGCAGTCAGGAACGGCGTCCCCCAGAAAATCAACAACCAGCCTGCATAAATCGGATGCCGCACGATTCGATACAAAAGGGGCGTCGCAAATTTCGGCGCTCGCATTGCCTGCGCGCGGAATTCGCACCAGGCCTGCTTTAGACCAAACAGTTCGAAATGGTCGATCAGGAAGGTTGCGAAGAGCAGGATAGCCACGCCGAGCGCCAGCACGCTCCAGCCGAGCGCGTTGCTCCAGAGCGCATCGGCCTGCCAGAGGACGGGTGCAGGTATGGGTCGCCACTGCCACATGAAAAACATCAGCACGAGACTGGAAACCAGCACATAGACAGCACGCTCTGCCGCTGCGGGAACCCACCTGGTCCACCAGCGCTTGAACCCCTGGCGTGCCATGATTGAATGCTGCAAGCCGAACAATGCGATCAACCCGAGATCGATACCGAACGCAAGCAGCGGCGTGGCGACCTCGCGGCCGTAATCGATTGAGATTGGTACCAGCAATCCAAGCACTGGCCAGTGTTCGGCGAGTGCCGTCGTCTGAATGTTGGCAAGAAATCCGAGCAGGTAAAGAAATACGAGCAAGAACAACAGGTACGAGGCCAGGCTAAAAGCCAGAATGAATATTCGCAGCATGCCGCATGATCTCCTGTGACTACGTGCGTCGGGGGTGGACGCGGCAGCAACGAATGAGGCGAGAATGTCCCGCTTCGGCCAATGCCGCGCAGGGTTTCAGGCTACGGCCGCAATGCCCGGTCCGGCTATAGGAAAATTGTCCGCTGCCTTGACCGAACTGGCGCGAACGTAGGACATAGGTCCCGATTTGTGTATTTCGCACCCCGGTTGTGCCGCGCGCCGGCCGACTCGAATACGTCAGGAGAGCCGGAAATCCTGCTCGCGGGCAAGTACGATCGCCTCGGTCCTGCTATGCACGCCCAGCTTCTGGAACAGGCTCGAAAGGTGATTGCGCACAGTCTTTTCCGATATTGCGAGGCGCTCTGCAATTTTTACGTTCGATGCACCACCGCACAAGGCTGTATATACCTGTTGTTCGCGGTTGGTCAAAGTCGCAAATATGCGGCGCGCGTCGTCAGCCGCGTCGAGCCCCGACGTAAACGCGAGTACCGCGCTACAAAAGTCTTTCCAGGCCGGCTCACGCTCGAGCAGGATGTGGTTGCGTGTTTTCAGCGACACGAATTCCGCGCCTTTGATCTCGGCAGCCAGGCGCCGCCCTTCGCTTGCCGGGACAACCTCGTCGCGATCCGCGTGCAGCACGAGGGTCGGAATCCTCAGCTCGGACAAGCGCTCCCGAATGTCAATGTCAGCGCGCGCCGACATCAGCCGGTAGGCATTCTCGGGCGTGGTCGTGCGTTGGCACAGCTCATTGAACCATCCCAACTGCTCGTCAGTGCCGTCCGGTATGAATCGCGAGGTAAATAACTGGCGGAATACCGGGTTTTCGCTGTTCCAGCCACGGCGTATCAGCGTGGCAATAGCTTGATAACTTTCGAAGTAATCCTTGTTCTCACAACCTTTGGCGCCGACAGCATAGCCGCCATAAAGAACCAGCCGCGACACGCGCTCGGGATATTGCAGCGCGTAGTTGATGGCTATAGCACTGCCCTGGCTGACGCTGAACAGGATCACTGGCCGGGTGACCTCCGAGGCATCGACAACGTCTTCCAGGTCCCCGGTCCAGGATGCCATCGAGAGTTCACCAAGGCGTCGATCCGTCATGCCACAGCCACGCTCGTCGTAGCGCACATACTGGAAATTTTGTGCCAGGAACGAGGTCCAGTGGCGCCACACCGGGCTTTCCCAGTCGTATTCGAGATGTGTCAGCCAGTTGGATGCACGTACCAGCGGCGGGCCCCGCCCCGACTTTGCCCAGGCGAGCGACAAACCGTCCTTCGTACGCAAGTACCTGACCGTCTGTTTCATGGCGCCTTAGTTTGCTGCGTCAACAACCCCTTGCGCATTGTACAGGATCCCGACCCCGCCTTAATCGAATACCTCGGGTCTCATATGCGGGAACAACAGTACATCGCGAATCGATGCGGAATCCGTGAGCAACATCACCAGGCGATCGATACCAACGCCAATGCCCGCCGTTGGCGGCATGCCGTATTCCAGCGCGCGTATATAGTCATGGTCGAACGCCATGGCCTCGAGGTCGCCCGCCTCGCGATCCGCGACCTGGGCATGGAAACGTTCGGCCTGGTCCTCAGGATCGTTGAGCTCGGAAAAGCCATTCGCAATTTCCCGGCCTGCAATAAAAAATTCGAAACGATCGGTGACAAACGGGTCCTCGTCATTTGCTCTTGACAACGGCGACACCTCTGTCGGGTATTGCGTAATAAAGGTCGGCAGCCGCAGATTCTCTTCACCGGTTTTCTCGAAAATTTCGATCTGCAATTTGCCCGCGCCATAGCTGTCTTTCACCGGAATTTTGAGCTCCTTACAAAAGTCAACGAGGTACGCACGATCGCGCAGCCGCGCGGCATCGATGGTGGGATTGAATTTAAGGATTGTCTCCTCGACCGTCATGCGTGCGAAGGGCTCCGAAAAATCGAATTCTTCGCCCTGGTATCTCACGACCGTTGTGCCAAGTACGGCATCGGACATACCACGAAGCAGAGCCTCCACCATCTCGATCAGGTCTTCGTAAGTCGCATAGGCGCGATACAGCTCAAGCATTGTGAATTCCGGATTGTGCTGCGTCGATACGCCCTCGTTGCGAAAGTTACGATTGATCTCATAGACGCGTTCGAGCCCACCGACGATAAGCCGCTTGAGATTCAACTCCGGCGCAATACGCAGGTACAGCTGCATATCCAGCGCGTTGTGATGCGTTGTAAATGGTCGCGCAACAGCACCGCCCGGTGTGGTCTGCATCATCGGCGTTTCCACCTCGAGGTAATTCTGCGCATCGAGAAAGCATCGTATGTACTGCACGATCGCGGATCGGGTGCGGAACACCGCCCGGCTCGATTCGTTCATGATCAGGTCCACATAGCGCTGGCGATAGCGGGTCTCCTGGTCCGACAGACCATGAAACTTTTCCGGCAACGGCCGCAGCGACTTGGTCAACAGGCGCAGTTCGTCGGCACGCACAGTCAGTTCGCCCGTATTCGTCTTGAACAGCGAGCCGCGCGCGGCCACGATGTCACCCACGTCCCATTTCTTGAAGCTCGCGTACACGCCATCCGCTAGCTTATCGCGCATAACCAGAACCTGGATCTCGCCGGAGCGATCCGCGAGCTTGATAAAACTTGCCTTGCCCATCACCCGCTTCACGAGCATGCGACCCGCGACGGCGACCTCGATGCCAAGTTTTTCCAGCGCGTCATTTTCCTGTGCACCGTACATGTGGTGCAACTCGTCAGCCAGTGCGTTACGCCTGAAATCGTTCGGAAACGCGCAGCCCATGCTGCGCAATTCATCGAGCTTCTTGCGCCGCTCAGCGATCAGCTTGTTCTCATCCTGCATTTCTTTACCCATCTTTATTACCGGTACAAGCCTGTCGTCAGCATGCTTTTCCTACAGTCCCTGCTTTAAGCTGGCTTCGATGAAGTCGTCCAGACCACCGTCCAGCACGGCATGAGTGTTACCGGTTTCGACCCCGGTACGCAAATCCTTGATGCGGCTCTGGTCCAACACGTAGGAACGAATCTGGCTGCCCCAGCCGACATCGGCTTTGTTGTCCTCCACCAGCGACGCCTCGGCTTTGCGCTTTTGCAATTCGTGTTCGTACAATTTCGCTTTCAGCTGACTCATCGCCTGTGCCTTGTTTTTATGCTGCGAACGATCGTTTTGACATTGCACGACGATATTGGTGGGCAGATGCGTGATACGCACAGCCGACTCTGTTCGGTTGACGTGTTGCCCTCCCGCACCGCTCGCGCGATAGACGTCGATACGCAAGTCGGAAGGATCGATCTCTATGTCAATGTCGTCATCGACTTCCGGCGCGACAAACACCGACGCGAACGACGTATGACGCCGGTTGCCAGAGTCGAACGGCGACTTGCGCACCAGCCGATGCACGCCGGTTTCGGTGCGCAACCAGCCATACGCGTACTCACCCTGCACGTGCACAGTAGCGCTCTTGATACCGGCCACTTCTCCGTCGGATGCTTCGATCACGTCCACCCTGAATTCATGCGTTTCGGCCCAGCGCAAGTACATCCGCAGCAGCATTTCCGCCCAGTCCTGAGCTTCCGTGCCTCCCGCCCCTGCCTGTATGTCGAGGTATGCATTGGCAGAATCCAGCTCACCATCAAACATGCGATGGAATTCGAGCACCGCGAGCTTCGCCTCGAGCGCGTCAATATCACTACGGAGGTCGCCTGCGGTGTCGCCGTCGTCTTCATCTTCCGCGAGGGCCAACAGCTCCGCTGCATCGCTGAGCCCGCTTTGCAATTCGTCCAGCGTGACGACAATCTTCTCCAGCGCCGCTCGTTCCTTGCCTAGCGCCTGCGCGCGTTCAGGAATATTCCAGACGTCGGGCTGTTCCAGCTCCCGCTGTACCTCAGTCAGTCGTTCTGCCTTCTGCTCGTAGTCAAAGGTACCCCCTTAACGCGGCAGTGCGTTCGACAAGGTCGTCAATTGACTGATGTATCTGGCTGGTTTCCATACGTTGTAAGCCCTGGTATGTAATCGAGTGCGCGATCCGGCGCAATTTTGGAAAGCGCGCGATATTAGCACCTAAACGGTGACCTGCGGGCCACGTATGAAACCGTGCCTGGCTCCGCGCGCGAGACACCCCTACAAGGCGCTGACCTGCTCCACGATCAGCTGCGGCCGCTCCACGCCCCGATACTCATTGACATCAAGTCGGTAGGCAAGCCGCACTGTACCGCGATACGCGGGCCCAGCCTGGTTAAAAGCGATGGCATCAACCGCAGCGCCCGCGGCGCTACGGACGCGCATTTTCAGGTGATTCTCGCCTACTGTACGTTGCTCGAGTAGTTCAAAGTCACCACTCCAGAGCGGTTCCGGAAAACCCGCCCCCCATGGCCCGGCGGCACGCAAGTGGCGCGCGAATTCGAGGCCAAGTGCTGTGCCAGGCAGCTCGCCGTCGGAGACAATGGCGCCGCTGAAGTCGGCGTCCGGGTACATATGGCCGAGACGCCGCGCCGCAAGCTCCCTGAATTCGGCGAAATCCGCCTCGGCGATCGTGAGCCCAGCTGCCATTGCATGACCACCGAACTTCCCGATCAGCCCGCGTTTTTCGGTAGCGATACTTTCCAGTAAATCGCGCACATGTACACCACTTACAGAACGCGCCGATCCTTTGAGCATGCCCCCGCCTTCCCGGGCAAACGCAATGACCGGCCGATGGCACCTGTCTTTGACCCGCGATGCAATCAGGCCGACCACACCCTGGTGCCAGCTCGCGTCGTAAACGGAGATGCAGGCCGGCATACGATCCGGATCCATACGATCGACAAACGCGAATGCCTGATCGCGCATGTCCGCCTCAATCTCGCGGCGGTCGCGATTGATCGTATCGAGCGTCGTCGCATGGCGCGCCGCTGTTGCCGGATCATCCGTCAGCAGGCATTCAATGCCGAGCGCCATGTCTTCCAGGCGGCCGGCCGCGTTGAGTCGGGGCCCTGCTGCAAAACCGAGATCCGTACTGACGGTTCGCCCAGGGTCCCGTCCTGCTTGATGCAATAACGCGGTAATGCCGACGACAGCCCTTCCCGCACGGATGCGACGCAATCCCTGCTCGACCAGGATGCGATTATTGCGATCAAGCGGCACGACGTCGGCAACGGTACCCAAGGCGACCAGATCGAGATACCGCGCCGGAATTCGCGCAGCACCGGCATGGCCTTCGACCTCAAGTCGTTTGCCCAGCGCCGCGAGCAGGTAAAACGCAACGCCGACCCCCGCGAGGTTCTTGCTTGGAAACCGGCTATTGGCGAGATTGGGGTTCACGATTACGCGGGCATCCGGCAGCTGTTCCGCCGGCAGATGATGGTCTGTTACGAGTACCGGTATGCCCAGCGAGTTAGCGCATGCGACGCCATCGATGCTTGAAATTCCGTTGTCGACCGTCAGCAGCAGACCCGGTGAGCTTTCCTTGGCAACTCGCACTATTTCGGGTGACAGGCCGTACCCAAATCTGAAACGATTGGGTACCAGGTAGTCGACGTCAGCAAAGCCAAAAGCTCGCAGGCAGCGCAAGACCAGCGCAGTGCTGGTCGCACCGTCCACGTCGAAGTCACCGACAACGATAATGCGCTCAGTGCGTTTTTCGAGCAGTAGTTCCACTGCCGCATCGACGTTCTCCAGCATGCCGACCGGGATCAGCTTGCCGAGGCCGTAATCGAGTTCCTCGGGCGTACGAACGCCACGCATCGCATACAGGCGCGCCAGCAACGGATCCAGTGACATGAGCGATGCAAGTGCCGCTGCCCCTGGATGATCGCGCACGACGATCGGACGCGCTGCTTTCATGCCATCACTCCATTCTGGCGACTATCGCTATCGCCGGATTCTGCGTCCAGCAAGGTATTGTGGCGCCGCCAAACACGCAATGCGTAAGCGCGCCTGACATCAGCCCGGACGCCATCACGAAACAGCAACGTCAATTTGCTGAGCCTGCCGGATCGCAATGCAGACTTCAGCTCACGCAACAGCTCCGGCAGGCTGGCGTCCCCGGCATCATCCGGCACGACCGCAACGAACCCCGCAACCGACGCCGCGAGACACGCTGCTATCGTACCGGGCCAGGACTCGGTGTGCGCGGTCTTGCTGCTCCAGTAGCCGAGCAACAAGGCATCATCCGAGAATAGCGGAGGATGCGGATCTGCAACCTGTAACGGGGCAGTGCCGCCGCCCCAGATCCAGAGCGAATTGACGGGCACCCGGCCCGCAGCTTCCCGGGCAACATTCACAACCTGCTCGTGCAAGGCCATTTCGATTTCGGACAGGATCTTGCGCTGGCCGGCCGCATTTATACCGGCAGGCAAATAGGAATCCGGGGACCTGCCGTCGATCGTAGCAGCCGATAGCTCCGCCGTTGCAATGGGCTCAGCAACATTCAGATAACCGCGGTAGCCGACGCGTGCAAAACCGGAGCTACCGTCCGGCCCAAGCACCGTTTGCAGGTGATCGAACAAATCGCGCAGCTCGCCCGCGCCTAAATGCGCATGATCGAGCGCATGCAGCACCAGGTCATCGCGTCGCGGTTCAAGGTAGACAGGGTCGGCTGCCGCCATCCACGCCGCGGGGCGATCACCGGTCTGGCCCCATAGTCGCAGCGCTGCAAGGCCTTCGTGCGGTGGGGGCTTGCCCAGTATCGCAAGGAGACAGGTCAGCAACTCCTGAGGCCCATCGACTCGCGTAAGGTCGGCTTGTCGCAGCCAGCGCAATAATCCCCGATCCTGGAGCCGGCCGCCGCCGACCGCTGGCAATACGACTACTGCCGCCGATTTATCATATGATGGGGTCACGTTGTCTGGAAGATTCCGAACACAGTAGAGTTACAGTTTAAAGATACAAGGCCTGGAGATTTGGAATTTAGCCAATGAAATTCACGCGAGAATTACCCAACGCAGTCACGATTCGAAAAATTGCCATTGGCGAGATTCAAATCGGCGCGGACACATATCGCAAAGCCGTCGCCCTGACCGCCGACGAAGTACTCGGTGACTGGCACGCCAAGCCCATTGCCGACCTCACTATTGACGATCTTGACCAGGTTCTGGCCACCGGCCCCGAACTGATTGTACTGGGTACCGGCAACAACAACATCTTTCCGCCGCGAGAAATCATGTTCGCGCTGGCGAAAAAAGGAATTGGTTTCGAAGTAATGGACACGGGGGCTGCCGCAAGAACCTTCAACGTACTCGCCAACGAAGGGCGCAAGTTCGCCGCAATACTGTACGTTTAGGTTCCAGGCATGATCTTGCGCGGCGCTGTATCAACGGTTGTTCAGTCCAGCATTACGCGGCTCGAAATGCCCTCCGCTTCCATCATGCGACGCAGATTATTCAGCGCATCCAGCTGAATTTGCCGGACTCGCTCCCGGGTCAGGCCAATCTCATCGCCAATCTGCTCCAGCGTTTTGCGCCGGTAGCCGTGCAGGCCGAAGCGCCTCTCGAGCACAGCACGTTGCTTTTCATTCAGTTCACCGACCCAGTGCTCGACGATGGCATTGACGATTTGCCGCTCCGCGCAACGCGGCGGTTCGGTGTCAGGCCTCGCTTCAAGCCGGTCGATCGGGTTGTCTGCATCCTTGCCGCCACCGGAGCCTATAGTCACCCGATGGTGCAAAGCCAGCCGTCGTTCAATTTCATCAGTACTCAGTTGCATGCGAGCCGCCAGTTCCACAATGGTCGCCGGACGGTTCAATTCCTGGCGCAATTGCCGCGCAGCGCGCAAGCAACTGTTGATGTCCTTGATGACATGGATTGGCATTCGCACCAGTGCCGACTGATTCATGATCGCGCGTTCAATGGTTTGTCGTATCCACCAGGTGGCGTAGGTAGAGAAGCGGAATCCGCGCTCCGGATCGAATTTTTCCACTGCATGAATCAGGCCGAGATTGCCTTCCTCGATCAAGTCCAGCAGCGGTAATCCTCGCTTGATATAACGGCGCGCAATATTCACGACGAGACGCAGATTCGACTCAATCATGCGTTGGCGCGCGTTTTCATCGCCTCGATGTGCGCGACGTGCCAGCGACTTTTCTTCGTCGGCGCTCAGGAGAGGGGCAACCCCGATCTCGCGCAGATAGGTTCGGGTCGGGTCGCGCGCAACAGCCGCAGGTCGCCGTACCGAATGTCGTACCTCGGTTCCGGCTCCGCTCTGACTGTGTACAGATCTCACGGTACTCCCCGAAACAATCTCCTGAATCGAGCTCGATCGGTAACGGCCGGCGAGCCATTCACGCTCTACCTGGCCGGCAAATATTGTCGCGGATCAACCGGTTCGCCATTCCTTCTGATTTCGAAATGAAGTCGCGGCTTGTGTTCCGGACCTTCACCCATCGTCGCGATCTGCTCGCCTCTCTTTATAAATTGCCCTTCCTTAACCAGCAAACTGGCGTTATAGCCGTAAGCGCTCAGGTAGGTGTCATTGTGCTTAAGGATAATAAGCTGCCCGTATCCAATCAGTCCACTCCCCGCGTAGACCACACTCCCGGACGCTGCAGCGCGCACGGCCTGGCCAGCGCGCCCGTCGATCAAAACGCCTGTGCCGGTGCCCGGTTTGCCGCCAAACCCCACGTCAATGCGCCCCATCGTCGGCCATTCGAAGCCTGGCGAGGGCTGGTCGGGAATATCCGGCAAAGACCGTTTAATGGTTTGCGGCGTGCTCGTCGCACTCTGACCTGCTGGTGGCGTCAATCGAATGACCTGCCCGGGATAGATCAACGAGCCGTCACCGAGGCGATTCCAGCGCGCGAGCTCATCGGCGGAGCGGCCGTATCGATAAGCGATGGAAAACAGCGTTTCACCACGCCTGACGGTGTGCACATCGGGTGACGTCCCGCCACGCATTGCTGGCCCGCATGCTGAAAGCAGCAACAGGATGACGAGTAGCAGGCGTCGCGCGTCCATTCTAACGCAGCATCAGGTATCCGATCACCAGAGCGGTTAGCAGCACGACCACCCATCCGATGCGTTCGATATACCGGACCAACGTAGTTTCAAATCGCGGTCCGGCATAGCGCACAATGCCGGCGACCAGGAAAAAACGCGCGCCACGGCCAATCAGCGAAGCAAGGAAAAAGCCCGGCAACGTCAGAGACGCGACACCCGCGGCGATGGTGAAGACCTTGTATGGAATCGGAGAAAATCCTGCGACGAACACAGCCCAGACGCCGTACCTGTCAAACCACTCGCGAGCCGTTGTATATGCGGACCAGTAGTGTGAGTCGCGTAGCCAGGGTTCGATCGCCTCGAAAGTCAGATAACCGATTGCGTAGCCGGCCAAACCGCCGAGGACTGAAAAAACTGTCGCGTACAATGCGTAGCGCCACCAACGTTGCGGGGTCGCCATGCACATCGGCGCAAGCATGACATCCACCGGAACAGGAAAGAATGACGACTCGGCAAAACTGAGGGCACACAGGTACCCGACCGCATGCCGATGCCGCGACCAGCGCATGACACGCTCGTACAGTGAGGCGAAGATGCGCATTACTTCCCCGCAACCAGCGGCACGAAACTGACGGCGCCCAGGGTGAACTGTTCAAAGCGATCCTCGCGTCGCGTCACGACGGTAAGGTCCTGACGACCGGGAGGACCAACCGGCATCACAAGTCGTCCACCCAGCGCCAGTTGCTCCAGCAGTTTTGGGGGGAGGACCGGCGCGGCCGCCGTGACGATAATGCCGTCGTAGGGGCCGTATTTTGGCCAGCCTTCCCAACCGTCGCCGGGGCGGAATTGAACATTGTAGATATCGAGATCACGCAGGCGCTGGCGGGTCTTTTGCAACAATTCACGAATCCGCTCCACCGAATAAATGCGCTTCACCAGGCGCGCCAGTATGGCGGTCTGGTAGCCGCACCCGGTGCCTATCTCAAGTACTGATTCACCCGAAAAACCGACCAGCAATGCCTCGGTCATCCGCGCAACAATATACGGCTGGCTGATTGTCTGGCCATGGCCTATCGGCAACGCGGTATCTTCGTACGCACGACTTGCCAGCGCCTCATCGACGAACAGGTGACGCGGAACCTGCCGTACCTGTTCCAGCACGTCGCGCGAGCGTATACCCTGCGCCTTCAGGCGTTGCACCAGCCGATCGCGGGTGCGGGCCGAGGTCATGCCAATGCCCGATCGTTCGTGCATCAACGCGTCAGCCATTCATGAAGCCTTGGCAGGGAATCGTGTCGCGTCAGGTCCACTTTCAACGGTGTGACCGATGCGAGGCCCTGGCTGATCGCGTAAAAATCCGTACCGTCTCCCGCGTCCTGGCCCTCGCCCGCCGGACCGACCCAGTAAATGGTGCGTCCGTAAGGGTCCTTGGAACGCACGATGGGCTCGGATTTGTGCCGAAAGCCCAGCCGTGCCGCGCGTACTCCCTTTAATTCTTCGTATGGCACATCCGGCACGTTGACATTCAATATAACGTCTGATGACAAGGCCGATGTGTCCAGTTTTTGCACGAGATCCGTAGCCACCCGTGCAGCCGTTTCGAAGTGTGTCAGCGTGTGCCCGACCAGCGACACGGCAATTGTCGGCAAACCCAGAAAGCGGCCCTCCATCGCCGCCGCAACCGTACCCGAATAGATCACATCATCACCCAGGTTCGCGCCATGGTTGATGCCTGCGACAACCAGGTCCGGTTCATAGTCGAGGAAACCCGTCAGCGCAAGATGCACACAATCAGACGGTGTGCCATTGACCGAATACCGATTCTCGGCAATTTTTGAAACACGCAAAGGCGAGGACAATGTCAGCGAATGGCTCGCGGCTGATCGATTGCGATCCGGCGCGACCACGACCACATCGGCGATCTTCTCGAGCGCTTCAGCCAGGACGTTGATGCCGGTTGCAAGATAGCCGTCGTCGTTACTTACAAGTATTTTCATTAGAGACAGGTTCTGACGGGCACAGTATCGTTGGCGGCTGAGGACGCGCTCACTATACTGAACCCGCGCAGCTTTCCATAGCACATGAGCCACATCCACGCCCTTGAGGACCGAGCAGTGAGCAACGACGATTCCGACCTGTTTCTCAAAGCCGTGCGCGATGCAAGGCCAATCAAGGCCAAGCAGCGAGTATCGCTGGTACGCGTCAAGCCGCCGCCGCGCGCCAGATTCACGCGTGCGGACGAACAAGCGGCATTGAGCGAGAGCCTCGAGGCAGATATAGACGAATTCGAGTCAAATAGTGGCGAAGCATTGCACTTCAAGCGTGCGTCCGTCGGTCGGCGCACGATGCAAAAGCTCGCCCGCGGCAAGTTCTCGGTACAGGCTGAGATTGACCTGCACGGCATGACGGCGGCCCAGGCCAGGGTCCGGCTCGCGGACTTTATCGACGACATGGCAAGAAGTGGCAAATCCTGCGTGCGGGTGGTACATGGCAAGGGCCGGGGCTCGGGGCAGCGTGGTGCCGTGCTGAAAAGTGGCGTCAATCGCTGGCTCAGGCGCCTCTCACCAGTGCTTGCTTTTACTTCGACACGGCAGGTCGATGGCGGTACCGGGGCGGTTTACGTATTGCTCAAAACCTGACCAGCTCGGCGAGCACGCTGGTTGCAAAACCGCCGCGCGGCAGGCGAAATTCCAGGTAGGCAACATTCTCGGCAAATGCCAGCGACGCGGCCGTCGGCACGAGCCGCATCGCGCGACTGCCGGCCGCAATACGCGCGTCAATCAATCCCGCG
>DDIS01000158.1:0-44631 GCA_002338615.1 Proteobacteria bacterium UBA1844
TCACGCGCTTCCAGCGCCGGGCCAATTCCACGACCGACCGGCTGGCGCCCATCGGTGAGAACAATGTCGACCTCCAGGCCAAGCTCGGTGCCGGTGCGCTTCAGCACACCGGCGAGACGCTCTGCCGTCGCTTCGTCGCGCACCTTCGCGGTCGGTCCAGTGGGTATATCAATGAGTGTATGGGTCGAGCCCGCCGCGATCTTTTTCGACAGTATCGAGGCCACCAGCTGTGCCTCGCTGTCCACGTCGAGCGCGCGTTCAATCCGAATCAGCACATCATCGGCAGGACTCAAGTCCACCGCCCCGCCCCAAACCAGGCAGCCGCCCTCTTGCTCAACCACGCGGCGCATCGAGGCGAGTGACAAGTCCACGCGAGTGAGGGTTTCCATGGTATCGGCCGTGCCAGCCGGTGAGGTAATCGCACGTGACGAGGTTTTTGGCATGACGGCGCCGCACGCCGTGACAATCGCGACCACGATCGGTGTGGTGCGGTTTCCCGGCAGACCACCGACACAATGCTTATCAAACACGGCCGGTTGTGACCAATCCAGTCGCTCACCTGCCTCAACCATCGCCCGGGTTAAGCCAACGACCTCGTCGCTCACCATGCGATCGCCCACACAGGCCGCCAAAAAAGCACTCAGTTGTACGTCGCTGTAGCGACGCCTGGCAATGTCGTTGACGATGCTGCTGAGTTTTTCAGCTGCCAATTTGTGCCCAAAAAGCTTTGCTCGCACATGGCGAAAGGACTCGATCGGCTCTGGATGCGATACGCGGATTTCAGATGACGCCATTGCCCCAAGCAGGTCCCAGGCAATTTCCGAGAGACCGGCCTCGCCGTGCTCGAGTAGGCTGTCCCCGTGAACGATATTCAGCGTTGCGACGAAACTGCGATCATTGCCCGTCAACTGAAGCCGGGACTGTGATTCAAAACCTTCTGACTGACAGACCGGGCAATCCGCCCGCATGTACACGACCGGTTCCTGGTACGTGTCGATACCAATACGCCGCGCCTGTAAAGTCGTGACTTGCTGACTTTCCGCACTGAGCGGTGATGAGAGTCGAATCATGACCGAGGGCGCTTTGGGTTGAGGGAAAGATTGGATTTGTGCAACAGGGACAGCCAGGCAAGCGCGGGATCGTGCAAATCCACGTGACCCAGCACACTTTGCTCGGTGCGCAGGTAATTATCGAGAAAGCGAAAAACATGATCGAGGTGAATCCAGTGCCAACCGTGTGGCGCGCGCGCACCGCTGGAGGCAAACAACACCATGCGCACGATGTGCTCGCTCTTGCCTTGCGCCCTGCCGTGTTGCAAGAGCGCCTGCGTGAGACTTGGCGCTTCCTCGCTACTGCAACAGCCAAATCGCACGAGTGCCGCCGCCAGTACCTGTCGATTCCGTGAGCCAGGATTGACCTGCGCTCGTCCTTGCTTTACCTCGGCGACGATCATGTCGGTGCGATCGGGGGGACACTCCAGTACCGGATCCGTCTGCAATGACACCGGCCCATGAACTTTCTCCGAATCTCTGCGCTGCTGGCCGATGGTACCGGCAACGCGATGCAGTCGAACCGCCAACATGTCGATGTCGGTCAACGTTCTCGGTGCATGATCGCGAAGCGACTCCACTAAAGGATAATCCGTCGCCGTGAAATAGCCGTTGACGTGCAGGTATCCCTGAACCAGGCTGGTACTGACGTCCATCATCACCCCCTCATCCCAGTGCTCGCATCTGCCGATCTTGCAGAATCTCGCAGCGCACCTGCCGCGGCTTGTTCGCCATGGGTAGCAAAGGCAGCATTCGGCAAATATCTCGAGCCGGTTTCGGTCCCCGTTGCTCCCAGGCACATTTGTGTTGCGAGGCTGCCCACACTAGTGGCCCGCAGCCCCGTTGGACGTATTGCGCCACATCGGAAAGAATGCCGGCGTTACTGTCATGTAGTCGCGGTAGCGATCACCGAACTCGTCGATGGCTATCTGTTCCTCGCGGCGCGCCAGTCGAACGTAGATGTACACCAAGATCGGAAACATGATGACCGTCGGTAGCGTCGGCCACTGCAACAAGAAGCCGAACATGATCATCACGAACGCCACGTATTGCGGATGCCGCATTCGGGCATAAATGCCCTCAACCGCGAGTTCGTGTTTTTGCTGGGCGGCATGCAGCACTCGCCACGCGGATGCCAACAGGATAAAGCCCCCAAAGATGACTAGGTTACTGAGAATGTGTAGCGGATCGAAATGTGGATTGATGTTCCAACCAAAAAACGTATTCCACAAGTGTCCGGTTTCGTGGCTGAATATGTCAGTCCCCGGAAACTTCGACTGCAGCCATCCGGAAAACAGATAGATGGTGAGCGGAAATCCATACATCTCGGTAAAGAGCGCGACCACGAAGGCAGAAAAGGCGCCCAGGCTGCGCCAATCCCGGGACGTCTGCGGTTTGGTGAAACTGAACGCGAAAATAATGAAAATCGCCGAATTGAGGATCACCAGAGACCACAACCCATAAGCACTGTCGTGCATTACTCATCCTCCCTGCTGCGTTTCCCACCGTTGTGGCTCGCGTGTCCGTCATGCCCCCCGTGACCGCGATGCATGAACATGTGCATGACGGGACACAGCAACAAGATCAAAAACGGAAGGCCGTAAATGAAGTGTGCTCGATGTTCAGTGAGCAGGAAATACAGTACGCCGCCGATCAAGCCCATTGCAGCCAAGCCGTTCGGGGTTAGCCAAAAATTGCGTTTCGAATCACTCATGGCCTTTGCTCCTGTGTGTCGCGTTCCGCACGATACGTCGTGCTCCGTGTCAGTTTTTCGCGTGATCGTCCATCATCGACTCCATCATGACCTGCATCATGTCAAGTCGATTCTCAAGATCCGCTAAGCGTTCTGCGTCGCTCATTTGCGCGCGTGGTCTCGCAACTGGCATGCGTTTGTGTAGGTGTTTCGATCGATCTGAGTCGGCGGCCGGCGCGATGCCTGAGCCCATGTGCTCAGCCATCACCTCGCGCATCTTCGTGCCACCCATGTCGCGCATTAGGGCCATTGCCTCACGCATGGTTTCGCGGTGCGTGGTCATCAGCATTTCCCGCTCTTCGCGATTCTTGGTGTTACGAATGGCCTCCATCTCTTCGGCGATCTTGCTCATCAATTCATCGAGTCTTGCTTGGCGCAGCTCCCGCAAAGTTTGTTCTGCAGTCCATTGCGCGGCAATTTCGTTCGCCGGATCCACCTCCTGCCCCCAGCCGGAACCGGACAGCAGTAGTACCGTGATGGCGATGACGACACTTTGGGTCTTCATGATGTTTCTCCTCGGGTCGGTGACCCTGCCTTGCTATTCAACAATCAACTTGCCTCGGAACATTCCCATTTGACAGGCGAACTCGTATTCGCCAGGTTCGTCGGGCACAAACTCCACGGCGACCGTTTCGCCGGTTGGCAGCTGCGCGCTCTTGTCGAAGTCGGGCAACAGCACCATCTCCGAGCAGCTCGCGGTTTCTTCGCGACGAAAATTCAATCGCACCGGCTTGCCGTGTCGCACCACGACGACATCGGGGGTGTAACCACCCTTCACCAGAATCATCGCTTCCTGGTGACCGGAACTCGTGACGGCAGCGCGTGTGCCTTTGGATTTCTTCAGCCAAAAAAACCACACGATGAAGGCGATCAAAGCAAAGCCGAGCACGGTGACGATGAGGCGATCCGGAGTCATGCGACACCTCCCTTGGGCTGGTAGTAGCGCAGTCGGTTGGCGTTCGTGACTACCGTCACCGAACTGAACGCCATCGCCGCCGCTGCAATCAGCGGTGACAGCAGCAATCCGGTGAACGGATATAGCAGGCCCATCGCCACCGGTACGCCGAGGACGTTGTAGATAAAGGCGCCGAACAGATTCTGATACACGTTGCGCATGGTTGCGCGTGAGATTTCCATCGCGGTGACAACACCGGTAAGACTGCCCTTGATCAGGGTGATGTCGCTGGCCTCGATGGCGACATCGGTACCGGTGCCGATGGCCATACCGACATCGGCCTGGGCAAGCGCCGGTGCATCGTTGATGCCGTCGCCGACCATGGCGACGACCTTGCCCTCGAGCTGCAGTTTCTGAATTTCGTGTGCTTTGTCCTGCGGCAAGACATCGGCCAGCACCCGATCAACACCGACCTGCCGGGCAATGGCCTCGGCCGTGCGGGCGTTGTCCCCGGTAATCATCACCACTTCGAGACCGAGATCGTGCAGAGCCTTGATCGCCGCGGTGGAGTCCTCTTTGATCGTGTCGGCGACCGCGACGAGACCAGCCGCTTGACCGTCCACCGCAACGTACATGGGCGTCTTGCCGTCGGCGGCGAGGCGCTCCCATTCGGGCGTCAACGCATCGGCATCTATGCCGTGATCGCGCAGCAATTTGGCGTTACCGAGCAGCAGTTGGTGCCCGGCCACCTGGCCGCTGACACCGTGCCCGGGGATGGCGGCGAAGTCGGCGGCGTCGGGTAGCGTGAGTCCGCGCGTCTCCGCACCACGTACGATGGCCTCACCCAATGGATGTTCGGAGCCCTTCTCGAGGGCCGCGGTCCAGGCCAGCAAGTCGTCCTCGGCGATATCACCCACCACGACCACGTCGGTCAATGCCGGTTCGCCTTTGGTGATCGTGCCGGTCTTGTCGAGGACGATGGCGTCGATGCGTTTGGCGGTCTGCAGCGCGTCGCCGGAACGAATCAGGATGCCGTTCTCGGCCCCCTTGCCGATGCCGACTGTGAGAGAGGTGGGCGTTGCCAACCCCAGGGCACAGGGGCAGGCTATAATCAACGTTGTCACCAACACGATGATCGCGTAAACGATGCGTGGATCGGGGCCAACGTTGTACCAGACCATGAACGCAAGAATGCCGAGGATCATGACGGTGGGTACGAAGTAGGCGGCCACCTGATCGACGACGCGCTGAATTGGCGCCTTGGAGCCCTGCGCGTCCTGCACCATGCGAATGATGTTGGCCAGCGCCGTGTCTTTGCCGACCCTCGTCGCCTCGAACGTAAAGCTGCCGGTCTTGTTCAGCGTCGCGCCAATGACCTCGTCGCCTTCGCGTTTTTCCACCGGGATAGACTCACCGGTGATCATCGACTCGTCGATGCTGCTGGAGCCATCGACGACGATCCCATCCACCGGCACTTTTTCGCCGGGACGCACGATGACGTGATCGCCCGCCACGACTTCCTCGACCGGAATATCGAGCTCCTTGCCGTCGCGTACGACCCGGGCGGTCTTGGCCTGCAGACCGATGAGCTTTTTAATGGCCTCGGAGGTCTTGCCTTTGGCCTTGATTTCGAGCGCCATGCCGAGGACAACCAGTGCCACCACCACGGTCACCACGTCCCAGAACACTTCCGCCAAGGCCTGTTCCGGAAACCACCCCGGCACCAGCACCGCAACCGCCGAATACAGAAACGCCGCGGTGATACCGGTGGCGATCAGCGTGTGCATGTTGGCCGAACGGTGCTTGAGACCGCCCCACATACCGGTGTAGAACTGCGAGCCCGACCACAGCATGACCGGTAACGTGACCACACCCAGCAAGCCCCATACCCATCGGCGCGTGTTACTGCCCATCGGCATCCAGTCGCGCAGTCCCGGCACCAAATCAGGATAGCTGAGTAGCATGACCGGAATCGAGATCACGGCCGCGAACCAGAACTTTCGCATCAGCCCGCGGTACTCGCCCATCTGCTCGTCGGCGTGTCGATCCACACTCTCCTCGGTAGCCTCAACCGCAGGCGCCAACGCATAACCGCTCGCCTTAGCGGCCCGATTCAGCCCCTCACTATCGATTTGTGCGGGCCGATACTCGATATCGACTTCCGCGGTCGCGGAATTCACCGAAGCAGAGACGACACCCGGGGTCTTTATGAGAGCGTTTTCTACCTGCGTCACGCAGGAGGCGCAGCGCATGCCTTTCACCGCCATGCGCGTTTTCGCGCTGCCCGCGCTAAACCCTTCTTCACGCACCGCATTTGCGATCGGTGACACATCGGTTTGTTGTGGGTCGTAATCGACCATAGCAGTCTTCGCGGACAAGTTGACGTGCGCCTTGCGGACACCCGCGACCCGGCGCAGCGCCACCTCGACACGCTTGGCGCAATGAATGCAGGTCATGCCCTCAATGGCCAGACTAAGCTGCTGCATGATCGCCTCCGGAACAAAATGGCAGAGTCAGGTCACGGGTATGGCTCGGTACGTACGCGGCCGGCGCCGCGTCAAATCGCCGCTGGCAAAACGGCGAGCAGAAATAGAAGGTGTCTCCGGCCCAGTGTCGCTGCGACGTGTGTGCCCGGAGCGTGACAGCCTCATGACAAACGAGGTCCACCAACGTTTCACCAACAGGCAGGGGTGGTCGTGGCGGCTCGGTGGCTGTCGTCCGCGATACACCGTGTTGCGCATGTTGTGGCAGACTGGCGCTACGCATAGTCGGCTCCTATCTCAAGCACGTCGTCTCTTAGGTACCGATGCGGTGGAATGACCAGGTTGGTGGGCGCCGGTACGTTCTTGACCACCCGCCCGGCGAGATCGAATTTCGAGCCGTGGCAGGGGCAAAAGTAGCCGCCCATCCACTCCTCACCAAGCCCTTCGCCGGCCACATCCGGGCGATACAGGGGCACACAACCGAGGTGCGTGCACAGCGCCACGGCGACGAATATGTCCGGGCGCAGTGAGCGGGTCGGGTTTTGCGCGTACGGGGGCTGCTGCGACTCGACACTGGAGTTCGGATCCCGCAAATCGTCGACCCAATGCTCATGTTTCATGCGCTCCAGCATTGCTGGTGTGCGGCGCAGTACCCATACCGGCTTGCCTCGCCACATAACCGTGATCTGCTCGCCCGGCTCGAGTCGGCTCACATCGACGCTGACAGACGCACCCACCGCCTGCGCCTTGGCACTCGGACGCAAGGAGGCCAGAAAAGGCCAGGCGGCCAAACCCGCCCCCACCACGCCCGTCGCAACCGCGGCGGAAATCAGAAAATGACGGCGTGCGGAATCTGAAGATGCGCTCTCGTCGCGGTCTTCGGGCGGCTCGGCATCGGCTTGGTGGTGTTCTGGTTTTGAGCCCTTGGCCTGGCTCATGGCAATCTCCTCGTGTTAAGAAACCGAAAAAGCAGTACGTGTCGAGGAGTGGTTACTTCAAATAGACACAGTACCGGATCGATATCGGTGGCCCTTCCGGTGGTGGTTCGGCGCTCGCGATGTCGTCCGTCACGATCGGGCGTTGAGCAAGCGCCCAGTACGACCCTGCGACCACGGCCAGTGCGGCAGGCTTTGATGAAGCGTCCTTCAACTCAGTGCCGCTGCTCGGCTTGACAACATCGGGTTCGGCGCAACCACCGTATGCGCAATCGCCGTTGCCGAACAGCCCGCAATGCGGACAGTCGCCGTGGTTCCTTGCATGGCCGTGAGCCGCATCGGTCTCTTGCGCATGGTGCTGATGCGCCACATCAGGTGCCCGTGTACTGACGATCGAGGCGGCCATCACACACGGCTGCAATACGACGTTCAGCCACACGAGTATCCACACCGCAAACACCGTTCGTGTCGTGGGGCTTGAATGTCTCATAGTGGCGAACACACTCACGAAGCTACGTCATCTCCATGTGCAGGGGTGATGTCCCAGGCGCAACTTCAACGTCGCACCAACCTTTAGCGTAAAACCTGTATGCAGCGCTCATGTCAAGCATCCTTCGGCTTCCGCCACGGTATCGATCAAGTAGCACAGACTGTCATGATCCGGTCGCCGATCAGGAAGCGTCTCCCAAACCGCCACCGCGTTCTCAACGCGACGCTGCAGCCGATGCAGGTCCTCCAGGCGCTGGTGATTCTCACGGGCGCGAATTTTCACGATCTCGCGCACCTCCAGGCAGGGTGACCGGCCGGCATCCGCATCGGCGAGGATCTTCTCTACGTCCTTCAGCGTGAAGCCCAACCACTTGGCGCGCCGTATGAACCGTACGCGATACACATCGGCAGCCGCATAGTCCCGGTAACGGTTCTTGGGGTCCCGCTTCGGTGTCAACAGCCCGATCTGGGTGTAGTACCGAACGACGTGTGGCGGGACACCGGATTGCTTAGCCAGATCATTCACATGCATGATGGGCACCCGTCAATGCGCCGCACACTCTCCCAAGGATTAACTCCCAAACGCCGTTACGTACCGAACTCAGCGCGCAAATAGGCCAGCACCGCTTTGATATCGGCCTCCGTCAACGCCGGGTTGCCGCCCTTGGCGGGCATCGCCAGCGGTGCGCCGGCACTCTGCACACCCTCGGATATACTCTTGATCAGTTCGTCATCCGATTTCGACAACGCCCCGTCGCTGGCGGTTAAATCCGCCACGCCGGGAATGGCGCCTTTTCCGTTCGCGCCATGACAGGCTATACAGGTTTGTGAATAGACCGCTTTGCCTGCTGCCACCGTGTTGCCATCGGCAAGCGCTGTCGTGCTGATCAACACTATCCACAACAAATTGACGTAGCGCATATCAGTTGCTCCCTTGCAAAAATGCGAGAATGTCTTCTGTCTCTTTGGCCGTAAGTCCGGCGCGAATGCGCATATGCGCCATCGCGGCGCGCCACTGATCATCACGCAACGATCGCGCATCGCGCATGTTGTGGCAGCGCGCACAGGTATCGGCCCAGGCTTTGGCACCGCGCGCGAACTGCATTGGGTCGTTCTGCGCCGTGGCTGTGGTCTCAGCGGCCGTCGCCGGCTGCTGAAGGCTCATCGTAGCCGAGATGAAGATGGCAACAATGGTGATACCCGATATGGCAGATAAGGATTTGATTTTCATTGACTGTGACTCCTAATGTTCATCAGTAACCGTAGGCAATCTGTGCGATCCATCGATCATCGTCAGTAATTTCGCCAGCCAGTCCATCGTTTGCTTCGTAGCCGATTTTGACCATTGCACTCGGTGTGATCAGGTAGTTGACGCCAAAGGCCCATTGCTCTTGTGAGTCGTCCGGGTGCGGTGAATTGAAATCCGTGAATCGAACTACGCCTTCCCATTTGCCCTGACCCAATTTGTAGGCGCCCTGGGCATACCAGGTCTCCCACTTGCCGCCTTCAGGCGCGACACTCATTTCCTGCGGGTCGACCTCTTGTTTGATGTATTCGCCGCGCAGATCCAGATCGTTCCATCGGTAGCTGGCGTCAAATCCCAGCACCTTGTAGTCGCGCGTTGGGTCTCCTTCGAAGTCCACGCCATCGTTTTCAACGACAGCTGCGTTCCCGAAGGCCCCCGACACGGCCAATTCAAGCTGCGGAATCGGCAAAAACGCGACGCGCCCGCCAAAGACCTTTTCGTCATCCGGATCGCCGGCAAAGCCTTCCGCCTCGATCGCGTGGATTTCGCCATCTTCGCCCTCGAGTTTCGGCCCATTGCCGATGTAAGCCGCGTAAGTAAAGCGGCTGTTGTCGCCGACCGGCGCTACGCCACGCAGTTGCAACCCGACCTCGGAGATTGGTGCTGCGCCATCGTGACCGAAGCCCGGCGGCGCGGACGGCAGCTTATTGATCCAGGACGGGTGTATGTTCTGGCGAAAATTGCCGACCGGGCTTAAGAACTTGCCCGCCATCAGTGTCATCGAGTCATTGAGGAAGATATCCACGGTCGTGTATTCAAGGCCAATCGCCGTTTCACCGTTCTCCTCTACCTCGATTTCAAGCTCGGCTTCCCACAGCAGCTTGTCGTTCAGCAGAAAGTGGAACATAGGATTGAAATTGGCGATGAAGGCTGCGTTGCCGTTTTCCGGGCTCACATAATCAGCTGAGGCGTATCCGGATAGATGGGTGACCGAGGTGACGTCCTTCCATTCGTTCGCCGACTGTGTTGCGCGTTCGGCGATTTGTTTCGCAGCATTGATGTCGGCTTGCATTGCCTGCAGATTGGCACTGTCGCCGGACGCTTTTGCCGCAGCCAGCTCTTCCTTCAACACCGCCAGTTCCGCCGCCATGGCATTCATTTTTGCCTCGAGGTCCGCGATGCGGCTGCTACTAGCTTGTGCCAGCGCGGGCGTTGTCGCGGTTGCCAGCATCAGCCACGACAAGGTGACGAAAGTTAATCGTTGTGTTGTATTCATTCGTTGCTCCCTACCGGATGTTGATTCAATGGACATATGGTCCAATAACAGCCCTAACGTCGATCTTTGGTACAGGTTAGAAGGTGTATCCAACCTACAGGTCAAGTAAGTATTAGCCACCGGACACCGCTATCTCGTCTTTGAGTCCGACGTCCAGCGAACGTCCGCGCCAAATCAAGAACAACGCGGGAATGACGATCAGGGTGAGAATTGTTGCGCTCACCATGCCGCCGACCATGGGGGCGGCGATCCGGCGCATGACTTCCGAGCCCGTGCCGCCGCCCAGCATGATGGGCAGCAAACCGGCGATGATCGCCGCCACCGTCATCATGATCGGGCGCACGCGAAGCACCGCACCATCAATTACCGCTTGTTTCACGTCATCCATGGTGAGTGCGCGGCCTTCGCTTTCCGCGGTGGCCATGTGCTGTCGGATCGCTTGGTTCAGATACACCAGCATCACGACACCGATCTCGACCGCCACACCGGAGAGCGCAATAAAGCCCACGCCGACCGCAACGGACAGGTCGTAGCCCAGCAGGTACAACAACCAGAATCCGCCGATCAGCGCCATTGGCAGCGTACCCATGATGATCGCCACTTCCGCGAAACGTCGGAAATTCAGGAACAGCAACAGGACGATAATGGCGAGCGTGACCGGCCCCACCAAGGTCAAGCGCTCCTTGGCACGCACCATGTACTCGTACTGACCGGACCACGTGAGCGAATAACCTGCGGGCAAGTCAACGAGATCACTCACGGTGCGTTGAGCCTGTGCGACGTACGAACCCAGATCCCGTCCAGTGATGTCGACATAGCTCCAACCGTTCAGGCGCGCGTTCTCGCTTTTTATAATGGGCGGACCGTCCACCACTTTGACGTCGGCGACATCGGCCAGCGCGATGCGTGCGCCTTGCGGCGTGACAATCGGCAACAGCTGCAACTGCTCAACGGAGTTTCTGACTCGCTGTGGGTAGCGCAGATTGACCGGGTAGCGTTCCAATCCTTCAACGGTTTGCGTGACGTTCATGCCGCCGATTGCGGTACGCACGATGTCTTGTACGTCACTAATGTTGAGGCCATAGCGCGAGGCGCGTTTGCGATCAATATCGACGTCGACATAACGTCCACCAGCAACACGCTCCGAATACACAGACGCGGTGCCTGGCACATTGGCAAGTACTCGTTCCAGGTCTTTGCCGATGCGTTGGATCACGCTGAGGTCGGGCCCCGACACTTTGATGCCCACCGGGGTCTTGATGCCGGTGGCGAGCATGTCGATACGAGTCTTGATCGGCATAACCCAGGCATTGGTGAGACCGGGATACTTCACAATGCGGTCAAATTCGGCACGCAAGCTTTCCGCGGTCATCCCTTCCCGCCATTCATGATGGGGTTTCAATTGGATGACGGTTTCAATCATGGTCAGCGGCGCCGGGTCCGTTGCGGTCTCCGCGCGTCCGATTTTTCCGAACACGCTTTTCACTTCCGGAACGGTGCGAATCATCTTATCGGTTTGCTGCAGAATCTCGCGCGCTTTGTCGACCGATACGCCGGGATAGGTGGTGGGCATGTACATCAGGTCGCCTTCATCCAGCGGTGGCATGAATTCCGAACCGAGTTGTGTGGCCGGCCACAAACCAACGACCAAGATCAGTACAGCTGCCACCAGTGTCGCTCTTGGAAACCGGATGACGGCGTGAATCACAGGTTGGTAAGCTGCAATCAATCCGCGATTTATCGGATTCTTGTGTTCCGGCGTCACTTTGCCGCGAATGAAGTACCCCATCAGCACCGGCACCAAGGTGATCGACAGAATCGCTGAGGCTGCCATGGCATAAGTTTTGGTGAAGGCCAACGGCGCAAACAATCGACCCTCCTGAGCTTCCAGCGTAAACACCGGTAGGAAACTCAAGGTGATAATCAGCAATGAGAAAAACAGCGGTGGCCCGACTTCGCTCGCTGCATCGCCCATGATGCGCCAACGATTGTCGTCCGTGAGCGGCTCCTTTTCGATGTGTTTATGGACGTTTTCGATCATGACAATCGCCGCATCGACCATGGCGCCAATGGCGATCGCGATGCCACCCAGGGACATGATGTTCGCGTTCAATCCTTGCAGCTTCATGACGATGAAGGCAGCCAGAATGCCTACCGGCAAACTCAAGATCACAACGGCTGAGGAGCGAAGATGAAATAGAAACACCGCGCACACCAGCGCAACCACTAAGAACTCTTCTAAAAGTTTGCCCTGCAGCGTCTCGACGGCGCGCTCGATCAATGCGGATCGATCGTAGGTCGTGACGATTTCCACGCCGTCCGGGAGACTGCGTTGCAGCTCTACCAATCGCTCTTTTACTGCGTCGATGGTCTTGGAGGCGTTCTCACCCCAGCGCATCACAACGACTCCGCCGACCACTTCGCCCTCGCCATTGAGCTCAGCAATCCCCCGTCGCATCTGCGGACCGAGGCGAAGGTCGGCAATGTCCGACAGCACGATCGGTGTGCCGTTGGCATCCACTCCCAATGGAATGTTTTCGAGATCGTCCAAACTTTGCAGGTAACCGGTGGCGCGCACCATGTACTCGGCCTCGCCCATCTCGACGACCGACCCGCCGGTTTCCTGATTGCCGGATTGGATCGCCATCTTGACCTTGGCCAACGTCATGCCGAAGGCACGCAACTTATCCGGGTCAACGACGACCTGATACTGCTTGACCATGCCACCCAAAGTAGCCACTTCGGCGACGCCTGGAACGGTTTGCAGTTCGTATTTTAAAAACCAGTCTTGCAGGCTGCGCAGTTGCGACAGATCGTGCTGCCCGGTCCGGTCGACCAGCGCGTACTCATACACCCAGCCAACGCCGGTGGCATCCGGACCCAGCGCCGGCTTGGCGTTGTCGGGCAATTGCCCGGCAACCTGGCTTAGGTATTCCAGTACCCGCGAGCGTGCCCAGTAAAGGTCGGTGCCGTCCTCAAAAATGATGTAAACGTAGGAATCGCCGAAAAAGGAATAGCCCCGGACCGTGACGGCCTTGGGTACCGACAACATCGCTGTCGTCAGTGGGTAGGTCACTTGGTCCTCGATGACTTGCGGGGCTTGTCCCGGAAACGAGGTTTTAATGATGACCTGCACATCGGACAGATCTGGCAGCGCATCCACCGGCGTTTCCTTGAGTGAATACATGCCACCAGCGACCAAGAGCGCGGTCGCCAGCAAGACCAGGAATCGATTATTGATCGACCAGCGAATCAGTCCAGCGATCATTGCTCTGGCTCCATGTTGTGACCGTCATGGCGGGCGGGTGCTTCATCCGTCGGCGCGACCTCAACCGTACGGTCGGCATCCATTCCGGCCTGTATGTCCACGACCAGATAGTGATTGTCGCCGTGCTTCTCGATGGTTGCGTGTACCGGCTGTCCGGTGTCGATCGTTTCGAACAGACTCATCTCCGCCACGTCGAAACCCATCGTCATGGCCGGCCATTCCCACTCGGGTATCGCCTCGTGCTGTAGCGTGACTTTGCGGGAAGTCGCGTCGATGTCAGTAACCACCGCGGCGACCATGACAGTGGTCTTGGCAGTTATCGGCGCCTCGTTCGCCATGCTCTCGTCCATGCGCGCCAACGCCGTGTCGATGTTCGACTCCGAATCAATTAAGAACTGCCCGGAGGTCACGACGCGATCGGCGGTGGTCAGGCCGCTCAGGATTTCGATGCGATCACCCGACTCAATGCCGATCTTTACCGGTTGCGCTCGAAATTTGCCTTCTCCCAGCGCTACGACCACCCGGTTTACCGACCCACCAGGGATCAAAGCCTCCTTCGGGATGTGGACTACCGCCGGCGTCTCGGTGCCGAAAATGGTCACGCGGGCAAACATGTTGGGACGCAAGACATCTGCCTCGTTGTCGAAACGCACACGCACTTTTAAGGTGCGGGTTTTCTGATCGAGCTCCGGATATACATAGTCGACCGTGCCCTGCCACGATTGGCCGGGCAGGTAGTCGAGTTCGATTTCGGCCCGCTGGCCCTGCCTCACCCACGCCGACTGGCGCTCGAAGACCTCTGCCAACACCCACACTTCGTCCAGATTAGCGATCGACAACACCTCGGTCGAGGGTGTGATGTAGACACCTTCGCGTACTCCAAGATGAGCGACCACACCGTCCGTTTGTGCGTAAATTCGAATGCGTTGTTTCACAGTGCGTTCTTTATCCAGGCGCTGGATTTCGCTTGCGGTCACGCCGAGCGCCGCCAGACGTTCACGCGAGGCTCGATGCAACGCGGTATTGGTGCTCTGGAGTGCGGCCAAATACTCCTCTTGGGCGTTCACCAAGGTTGGTGAATACAGTTCGAAAAGAACTTGGCCTCGTTTGACCGGATCGCCGGTGGATTTGATGCTGAGCTTTTCGATCCAGCCATCGACGCGGGTATTGATTTGATGCAGCGAGTCTTCGTCGTAGCCAACGTAGCCCACGGTTTCGATGCGTCGCGAGAGTACGCTGCGTTCGACCGCGGCGGTGCGCACCCCCAAGTTGTTGACCACGGTCGGCGAGATGTTGACGACACTGGCATCGTCGCCTGACACCTCGTCAGCGTATACCGGCACCAGTTCCATCCCCATGGGCGACTTGCCCGGTTTGTCGGAGCGATAGTTTGGGTCCATAGGCGCTTTGTAATAGAGCACGTCGCGTTCACTGGACCCGGCGGCATTGGATCCGTCGCCGTCCGCCGGCCACCAGCGACCTAAGGTGATACCGATGACGAGGACCGCGAGCAGAACGGCGGAAAGCAAAATTGTCTTATTCATCGGGGTAAGCCTCCGAGATTGGCGAGCACGGCGTAGCTTTGAGCTCGCTCCGTCTGCAATCGAATATGATCCAAGCGTGTGTTGAGCTCATCGATAAAGCCGCGCATGACATCGGCAAAATCGCTGGCTTCACTTTGATAGGCAGCCAGTGCAGCGTTCGCCTGATCTTTCGCTTGCGTCAAAATCAAGCGTTCGTAAAGATCGACCCTCCGTGACAGCTCTTGCCAGCGTGCGTACTCTGCATCCAACTGACTGCTCAGCCGCCGCAGCAACTGCTCTTTGGATTCGGTCGCAGCACGGCGCTCGCTGAGCGCCGCGGCCAAACCGCGGTCTTGCCGATTTTTTCGAAACAGCGGTAATTCCACCGTGACCGACAGGCTGACAAAGTCAGAACGCGGGCTGCCGTTGGGTAAGGAGCCGTCGCGGTAGCCGTAGCCAAGATCCAGTGCCCAGCCCGGCTTGTAACGCTCCCTGGCCAGGTCAATGCCGGCGATCCGGGCATTGATTCGAGCATCGGCGGCTTTCAAGGCCGGGTGAGTGACTAAATTGGCACGCATAGTTTCGAGTGCCGGCATATTTTCCCACGCCGGTAGTTTCTCGGCGATGGGCCGGCTGGATTCCGTTCCCACCCATTCAGATAAGGCCGCTCTCGCCCGTGTGCGTTGTCTATTGATCTCGATGATACGGTCGTCGAGGCGACTGAGCTCGAGCTCTGCCCGCAGCACATCCTGTTGATCTTTGCTGCCCACGGCATACAACGAGCGCGTGATGATGAGCAGATCGCTGAAAAACGGTCGTGACTCTGTGACAATCGTGTGCGCTCGATTCCAGTAATATGTTTCCAGCCAGGCGTTTCGGACAGACGTCAGCACATCGCGCCCGCGCGCGTCGGCATTTTCGCTCATCTCCGCGGCAAGCGATTGAAATTGCCGTGTGCTTACGGCGCGCGTTTTACCGGGCGGGAACGTTTGGCGTATGCCGAGCTGGCCCTGGGTCATACCTTCCGTCGTGAAGCCACCCGATTCCAACGGAAAGTTCGCAAGCCCCATGCGCAGTTTCGGATCGGGCAGTTGCCCCACGGCAACCGATTGCTCTTCGAGCGCATCCGCTCGGGCATGAAACGCTGCTTGTCCGGGTTCCTGGTCGAGCGCGCGATCTTCCGCTTCCGCGAGCGTCAATGGCAGCGCCCGTTGTGCCAGGACCGGCACGCTCACTAGCAGAGCGGCTATCAACACAGGGGACGACCACACGAGTCTGCGATCAGCGCGCAAGCGAATATTCTTATTGCTGTGGGCGGACTGCCCACCGTAGTACGGGTTCAAGACAATCTCCTTCGTTAACCACCGAGAAAAAACGGTTTACAACGAGGAGATCGCTAAATCAGGTAGACACAATAGAGAACGTTGAGGGCTGGGGAGGAATCCGGCGGATGCGCCTCCGGCTGGCGAACAACACGGGTGTGATTCGGACTGGCGTCGGCGAAGAATCCCTCGAACCGCGCAATCGCAACGGGTTGATCGGTCGGTGTATCCTTGAGCTTGAGCTGCCCGGTGCGAGCGTCTACGTTGAGCTCATCGAACGCGGTGCAATCGGCTGCGCCGGTCGCGCATGGCATGTCATGGTCCGTCGTGGCGTCGGACGACATCTCGTGCCCATCATGCCGTTGCGTGTGCGGCACTGGGCAATGCGGGCAATCGTGATCATCATCCCCGCCCATCGCCCACGCGCAGGGTTGCAATGCCAAGTTCAGCCACACTAGAACGAACATCCCAAGGGTGCGCCGAGCCCACGGGGTCTGCCGTTGTCTTGGTGTGGCTATTGAGTTCACGGGTGACGTTTCCTGCTAATCTGGCTCGGCTCGTACACTGTAAGCAGAACCGTATTCGCCGCTATTGCTACTTGTACTTATAAGTTACTTGCAAGGTACAACTTGTATGCAGCATACAAGTCAAGCGACATGTGCTCTAAGCGACCCTTTAACGAGTAGGCAAGATTCGTGGGAGCAGGTCACGTAGGATGCTTCGTTTGAGGCTCCAGATACGTCAATTCTTCAACCTCATGCCGGTTAATCCTCCAGACTCAGTCTAATTCATGCGACTTGCAACGCTGTACCTCGACGTTCAGGTGCACCACTCGCAACTCGACGGGCACTCGGGACTTGTAGGATTCCGGAGACTCGGGATTGTCACTAACGACCGTCAATTGCGCCGAGAACAATCCGTGGCCGATGCTCCAAAGATGAAGGTCGGTGACGCGGTCTGACGAATTCGCTTCGATTGCTGTCTGCAACGCCTGGACGCTGGCTGAGTCGGCCTGCCAGTCGAGGAGTACCCGCGACGACTGGCGAATCAGCCCGATCGACCAGTGCCCGACCAGCATCGCGCCGACAATCCCCATCGCCGGATCGAGCCAGTTCGCACCCCAAAACTTGCCCGCAAGAAGCGCAACGATTGCCAGTATCGAGGTCAGTGCATCGGCCAGCACGTGCAGGTAGGCACCGCGCAGGTTGTGATCATGATGATGCTCGTGTGCGTCGTTGTGCTCATGCGGCGTCGACGCCAACAGCCAGGCGCTAAGGGCGTTCACAATTAATCCGACCGCCGCAACGACCAGGGCCTGGTTAAATGCGATGCCGACCGGACTGATGAGTCGATCGATACTTTCGGTCACCATGACCAGCGCAAAACCTAGGAGCAACACGGCACTCGCGAAGCCTGCGAGACTGTTGATCTTGCCGACACCGAAACTGAAGCGTCGATCGGCCGCGAGGCGTCGCGCGATTACGTAGGCGAATACCGAAATACCGAGAGCCGTAGTGTGCGACGCCATGTGCAAACCGTCGGCCAGCAGGGCCATAGAACCAGTGAGCACGCCGGTGGTGATCTCAATCACCATCATCACCGCTGTCAACAGCACGACCATCAGCGTGCGGCGCTCACCGGCTCGTTTTTGATCCTGGCCGAACACGTGTTCGTGCCGCCAGGGACTCAGGTCATGTGTATGCATCGAGTGCCTCCAGGATTTGGCGCTGCGGTCTTTTCGCGTGCACCAGCCTGTGCAGGGCCAGTAGCACGATCAGTGTAAGCAAGGTTGACGAGAGGATACCGCCGCTCACCACTGTGGCAAGTGATCGTTGCACTTCGGAGCCAATTTCGACGTTCAACGCCATCGAAATGAACCCGAAGCTCGCAACAAACCCTGCCTTCGGAGTCCACCAGATCAACAGTAAGTAATTGTTTTGTTAATCATTATGGGGCAGGACGCCCGTTGCAACTGCAGTATTGTGCACATACGTGCACGATTGAATCACGCAATTCTCACGCACTATTGAGCGTGCAAATGAATGCACTGACGATTCGGCCAGTCGGTCGTTTCTCAGACGGCGGTGATAGCCGCAGCTCGTGTCGGACCGCTGGGTCCCGTGATTCGAGTAACAGGCGGTATCGAGTTCTCCGGTGCTCTTGATTTCCACCGAAAATTGCACCAACCTGATCGAATATTTGCATGAGCCGTTGACCCACTCGCTTGCGACTCTACCATTCTGCCTCTGGGCTTGCCGCTATTTACTTGGGTAGAAATTCAATGCAAATCAGCAATCTGCATAAATGGCCTGATCAAAGCGGCGCTTCAATCGGGCAAGTCCGTTGAAACGCTCACCGCGTTTCCGGAACCCACGACAAGGAACGGCTTGCCGGTCGATGTCGTAAGCGGTCTTGAGACCGGCCGTGTTGCCACGGTATGTCCACCCTGGAACAAGCAGGCCGTATCGCCCTGAGAACGGGACCCGCACTGTGCGGGGCCCGGTTCACGAATGCCGAGCCCGGCTATGCCGGGTGCGCCAAGATGGGCCCTGAGTTAGCCAGAATTTCTCGTGGAAATTCGTTCATGAATCCAGCCGGCGGAACTCGTCATTATCTTCACGGTCCTTATCATCGGGATCACCGAACTCAGACTCATCGAATACCGGAACAGCCTCGCCTGTCGGTGTCTGAATAGCGGCAATGACGGCACGATTGCCGTCGATTATCTCTTTGATAAGCGTTTTGAGGTGCGCGGTTATTTCGGCATGCGATCCGATATACCCCGAACGGATCAGGTCCAGAAAAGCCATGCCGCGCATGTAACTGCCATCCAGAGTTTTATAGCTAACTCTTAGTCCTCCGCGCGGCCCCTTGGAGGCCGGGTCGTCGCGAAGAAGCTCAAAATGCTCCAACGGCAAAATGATGCCCCCGCTCCCGAGAGCTGCGTTCCTCTTCACGAATTTCAGGTAGAAGACGTCCGGATTAAGACGATACTCGCCCTCTCCAGGTTCACTGTCCCGCGCGAATTTCTTCATACGGGAAATCTCATCATCAAGCTTCTCATCGGGCCGATAAATCCAGTCCGTCTTTGCGCCCGACCCGCTGGGGTTCAACATCTTGTATTGAAGCATCACGATATTGTGACGCGTCTCATTCACATATATGAGATCGACGCCAAGGACATTTTCGAGTGGACATCTGTTTGCGGTGTACACCTCAAGACGTTCTTCCCTTTTCTGAAATACCGCGCGTCCGGTCACATCTGACTGGATAAGGTCATAGCCGGGAACATAACGAGCATCATGCTCGATGACGGAATCTTCCATGATCGGCACCCTGGCAAGAGCCGTCTCTTTACCTTCGAACAATTCAACGCTCACGGCCTGATCCGCATCGGAAAGACCGAATGCCGACAGCGCTGAATGAACAGCGTCCTCCTGCATTGCCGCCGGACCGCGATAGTATTTCGGGGCAGAAAGCGACTCCGCGACCGCCCGCATCCCGCCCCGATTACGATCAATCACTGCAAGCTGGGTGATCACCTCAACGCTGACCTTCGGTGTGAGCATCGTGCATTCAGCCTCCGAGCCAATCCGGTCGTTAAACAGACCATTGAGGCGCTTGTCTGTAATGAGCTCACCAAGCTCAGACAGGCTGAATGGCTCTACCTGCACGCAGCGCTTTACCTTGATCCGCGTATCAAGCGTCGTGACCGCACTGCTCGAACCAATCAAACCAAAATAGAGGACATGTTCATCATATGACTGACCAGAAACCAGACATGCGGTAGGCGTCTTGATTCCATCGAAGGTTTCATGGGAACGGGCGATAGTGAACTCGTGCGGTCCCCGACGAGAATTCATCAGTGACCGCCAGTCATCCTCCTCAAACTGAAGCACAACAATTGGCTTCTTATCGACGAGATTCTTAAGTGTCTTCAGCCAGTCTTTCATCGCGCGAGCTCACTAATTCGACTCAACTTGTCTCAGTTAGCTGACGAAGTGTCTCAACCCAGGACTTAAGTTCTCTTTCCGTTAGCTTGGCGTCAGTAAGCTCTTCTTCCTGATGGGCAACGCGCGTATTTCTGAACTCGTACATGTCGCTGAGTTTCTGGAGCAGGTTTCGGCCACCTTGAAATCGAAATCCGGATTTGACGGCTTCGTAGACGCCATCGATCTTCGTATTGTCGTTAAGTGCGTAGTCAAGGCAATTGCGCAACAATCCGAGTGGTGAAATCCCATTGCCAAACACAAGAGTGCGCTTCAGGTTTTGGGACATACGCTCATAGTGACTACGCTTGCCCTTGTCGATTCCGGGTGGGAGATAGATGTCGAACCATGCCTTTTGCGAAGGCACGTCTGCAGGTAGTTCGGGCTCAAGCTTGCGAACGATGAGACCTTTGGCTGCCTCGTCAAGTGATCCCAGCAGCCCGGTGAATACGGGCGCGAAATTTATGCCCTCTTTGTTCTCTAGAAAGCGAAATAGCATCGCGGCCTGCTCGGCAGACTTACGATAGCGTGTTGGAAGCGCGTCAAGAGTTTTCTGCGGCACTAGTTTTGCTATTTCAGGACGATCCTCGTCTTGTTCTGCAAAGGCGGTTGCCAGAAGGGGATACCGCTCCTCAATGGATTCGGTGTCGACAACATTCTGCAAAGCAGGACGGCAGGTATCTGCAAGTTCCCGGAGTGTCGACCCTCGGTGACGTTCGAAGACGCCTTGGGGAATATAGAGATACTCCCACTGCTCTGATTCTGTTGATGCCGCCTCGCACCATGCCATGGCCGCCTGGGCTTTCTTCGGCACGTCGCGATCTTCCCGTCCCTTCGTCTCCACAAGATAGCGATTGCCGTCCGCCGTTCTCACGAAAAAGTCTGGCGTATAGAAGGCAAGTCGCCCGCCGGACGCCAAATAGTCAATTCGAAGGCATTGGGGCCCCGCGTTCTTTGCAAAGGTCGCCACGTCCGAAGCGCGATCGGCATATTTGGTGAACGCGGTTTCAAGCTCCCGATTGCAGGGAACCAAATTAAAGAGTGTCTTGGCGGCTTCAAGCGCTGGACGGCGCTCACTGTGCGTAACTTGAAACGGCTTCCACTCAGAAAGCCTGTAGGGTGTCCCGGAAGCCCGTCTGTCTTCTATTTTCGTCGTCCGTGCACGAATTAGCGGGACGAAAATGGCGCGTATATGTTCGGATACGTCGGAACTGCCAAGCCGATTAATAAGCCGCGCATCGTAAAGCGTGGCCTTTTTCTCGAAAAGGATCTCTTCAAGAAAAGACTGCAGCAAAGGGGCAACGGCTGTATGGAGGTTTTTGATCTTGCATATCTGCTCAAGTTGCTTGATGTAGTACGACACTGCACCAACACCTGACTCAAGCAAAGGAAGATCAATCTTCATGCGTTCGACGATCTCACCCGTGAACAGGTGACGACCTTCATAGTCGATTTCGGTTTTCGCCTCCTTCCCCAAAGGGAGTGCTTTGTATTTCTTGAACTCCGCCCTTACGTCGTCGAGCGACAGCCCTTCGAGCTTGGGAGTAATGCGGTGGCCAGCCGTAAGAGCGGGAAGCGCAATATCAAGCTCATTGAAGTCCTTGCGTGCCTCATCGGGGTAGATCGAAACCGTTGTGGCTGGCACATCGTCGATGTCCGTGACTTCGATTGGCAGGCCTTCCTGTGCAAGCTGCTCCTGATACAGGGATGCGAAAGCGGGATGCTCGACGACAGTCACAGTTTCGTTCGCACCTTGACTGCCTGGCGGGGTCATCCGCCGTAATCCGCGCCCAAGAGTCTGTTCGGGCAGGATCGCAGCTTTGGACGTATAGGCACGAAGCGGGACAATTGTCGTAACGTTTCGGACGTCCCAACCCTCGCGGAGCATCAATACGGACACGATGCAGTGATAGGGGCTACTGTTGTGATCGAGATTGCGGCTCAGTTCTCTAAGGGCTTCGAGGTCCTCATCGCTAATTTCCTTCTCGCTCTCCGCAAATACGAGGCGCGCATTGGCTCCGCGCCCAATTTTCTTGATCTTGCCCTTTAGATTTGTATGCAGGTTTATGGTCTTGCCCTTGAGCTCCTTGAAGGCGTCGTCGGTGTTCAGGCGGTGCGTGATCTGATCTGCTGCTTCCGTGTCCTCGCACATGACGAACAGCAAAGCTTTCTTGCCACTCTTCTCCCATTCTGCTCGGCTCTTTTTCCAACGCTCGTAGCCAAGGCGTAAATGTCTATCGTAGCGGTAAGCCGCATCATCACTCGGCTCCTCCGAAAGCGTCTGGTCGGCCTTGCCAATGATGGGCGTCTTCACGATTCCGCCATCGACGGCTTCACCGAGCGGCGTATCACAAACGACATGTTTGAACGTCTGCCCTTTGTTGTCCTTGGGCGTCGCACTGAAATCAAGCTGCGTCATCAGACCTTCGCCACGACGGGACCTAACCGTCTCATGAAGGAACTGAATGGCCTCGTTCCAAGCCGAGCCAGGGTCCCAGACGTGGTGGGCCTCGTCATTGAGGACCATAACGCGGGGATGCGCGGTTATTCGGTCGCGTAATTCGGCGCCGGTGTCGAGTGCTGCCGCGCGTGACACAGACGGCCCCATGAAATCGTAGGTTTCCGCGTCTTTTTTGCGTCTGCGCTTGGACGTGTCGTAAAGACGATGGATATTGGTTAGATAAAGAACGCCGCCCGTCGCCGCTCCACTTGCTTCGTCCTGCAATACGACGCTCATATTCCAGTCACCGCGCCATTCGGACGGGATCAGAGGATCGGTATCAAAGATGCGCCCGTCGCCAAAATCTTCCTTAAGCCGTTCGTACACCGTAAGGTTCGGCGCGATCACGACAAAGTGTTTGGCCATTTCGGAGTCTGACTCGCGCAGGGCGTGGAAGTAACTCCAAACGATGGCGAGACTCATGCACTTCGTCTTACCTGCACCGGTCGCGATCTTGAAGGCATATCGGGACCAAGCATCTTCGTCTTCGGTAATGCCAAGCGCTGCAATTGCGGCATCGGGACCGCCGAACTCGGCGATTAATTGTGAGAGTGAACGTATATTTCGGACCTCATAGAGATAGATGAGAGTTTCGATCGCTTCGCGCTGACAAAAGTAGTAGCGGAACTCGAATTCGTCACCGGAAGGCGTCGCCATGCGGTGAGGCCGCTCGAACCAGTGACCGAGTAGCTCGCGTGTCGTGTCGCTCGCCCCGACATAGAAGGCCTCACGCCACTGCCTGACCTCGCTGCGAAGGTCTTGAACAATTGATATCGGTGAAGAGCGCCGCTTCTTCTTGACTAGAGCGGGCTCGCCCGCCTCGGGATTGCGAACACGGTGCGCGTCCGGTTCTTCCCACGGTTCGAATAGTGGCTCAAGGGCGACCGCTGCTTTCGCCAGCGTTGCAACATCAGAGGTCATATCTTGACCTCTACCGTGATACTGGTATCTGCGCCGAACACATCAACGACTTTAATGCATGCCGTGTATTTCCCTTTCTTCGGGTAGACGTGACCTGCATCACTGACAGTCTTTAGACTGCGGTCCTTTCGGGTCCTGTAGTCCTGCCAGTGGTGATTAAACGGCTTGTCGGGGTTCCAGTCGAAATCGACGGCCCAGAAATCTATGAAGTCAAAGCCGCTCTTGATAGCGCGGTCCTTAATTGCCTCCAGCTCCTTGGTCGGAACCTCAGCCAGCGAAGGAAGGAACTTTGTAAGTTTGATGTCCACACCAGGCAACTCCCCGGACTTTTCCGCTTTACGCACAACGGGTTCCGCTTCAAGCAGTGCGACTTCAAGAAAAGGCGGCGGCCCGGTGCGGTTTTTCTCCATGATCTCGCGCGGAATCTGGATCGGCTTTAGCTTGACGCCAAGCTCCTGCTCGAGTGCGGCAAGCGTAAGCCGCAAGTCCATTTCGAATTCCCAGGCTAGGCAGAAGCACTCCCTGGCTCCAGCCTGCGAGACCGCCTTGGCAAGGTCGCGCGCCTCGTCCCGCGTAAATATCGAGTCAATACCGTCCACATGACAAAAAGCACTGCCCTTTCGCCCGTGCAGGAGTGGTGACGGCACTTGCTTCGTCGAAAGTAACTCGGCGCGGAAAAACTCCAGGACAACGCGGCGGTGCTCCTCCTCAGCACCGCTCAATCGTTCCTTCTGCCACCATTGACGTTCATAACGACCTAGGTTATAGACATCGAATGAACGATAGGGCTGATGATCATTGTTGAGAGTTCGCTGAACTTCGATGAGACGCTTTCGTGAGGTATGAACCGCAAATCGACCGAGATCGGACATTATCCATCGCCGACCGAGGCGCTCCGCAACGGCACCGGTTGTTCCGCTCCCGCAGAAAAAGTCGGCCACAAGATCACCTTCGTTCGATGCAGCAGAAATGATTCTTTCGAGCAATTTCTCGGGCTTTTGAGTGGGAAAATCTACGCGTTCGAGGGCCGTTGGGGCGAGAAGTACGTCCGTCCAAATAGTCTGGAGCGGGACACCGGGTCTCTCGTCCAAGAAATACTTGATGTAGGGCTGGCCCGAGCTGCTGTAGTACAGCTTGTCTTGATCGTGCATCTCTTGCATGTTCTTCCGCGAATATGCCCAATAGCGACCCGGCGGAGGCCTAACCCCGTTCCACTCGTACGAGGTGTCCCCGCCGCCTTTTTTTGCGGTTGGGGTTACTAGACGGTATCGCCTTCCATCGTTATCTACCTTGTTGTATTGCTGCTTTATCTGGTCGTCGCTAAATGGCACGAATTGCGTGTTCCAGGTGTTTCTGTCTATAAACCTCGCATAGCCAAGTATCGTGTCGTGAATAATCTCGAATCGCCGCGCGCCTTGTTTGTAGTCTCCGTGGGCAGTTGTTCGACGCCAAACCACTTCGTTAAGAAAATTCTGCGAGCCGAAGATATCATCAAGCATAATTCGCAAGTAGCTATTCATGCGCCAATCACAGTGCACGAATAAGGATCCACGTTCAGATAGAAGGGCTTTCATCAATGTGAGACGGTCATACATCATATGGAGATATGAGTTGACACCTTGCCCCCACATATCTCTGTAGGCAACCATCTCCAAGATGGATTGGTCTTTTGTGACAGTATCTCGTTCGTCACCTAACAAAACGTCCATCGTAAAATCTGCGCCCACGTCGAAGGGCGGATCGATATAGATGAGATCGATTTTTCCCCCAAATTCCTTTAACAGGCTCGCCAATACGAGCTTGTTGTCGCCCCAAACGAGCCGATTGCGAAAATCGTCGAGTCTCTTACTCGTCTCCTCATATAGTTCAAGCTGGTCGCAAGCAGCCGCCTCAGAACGCGGCTGATCGATAGTCTCGATCTTCTGCATAGGCATTTGGAGCGTGGCAATGTCCACCTCTCGTCTATTGCCATACTCATCATATTTGCCTTCCCAGATTAGCTCGCTCCGCATTTCAGAAAGCGGGTTCGGATTGTGCGGCCCATAAGTGGTAGCGTCTTTGCTGTTTTTTGGTGCTGCCATCTTCTTACCTTAATTCCTAAACGTTGCGGACACAGATGCTTCGTGCAAGTGGAAAATATGAATCATTCATGTTCACGCTGAGGCTTCTTTCAGTGCCGAATCGAACTCTTCTTCGTTCTCAATAATGACGGGTGCTTCTTGTGGTCGATCAAGGGCGTCGGCAACGTCGAGACGCAGTCGTTTTTTGAAATAATAGAGAAGGGCCTTGCGTACAGGAATGTCGATCCGTCGCCCTTTCATTCCGTAGTCCACTGATATAGCTCGTTGCTGGGACTCCGTAAGTTTGGGATTCGGAATTAGGGAGACGTTCAAATATTCGTTCCAAATACGGTCGCCCTTGGCTGTAGCCTGCGATTCATTGAGATTTCGTGTTTTTAGAATTCTAGACAACAAAAAATCTTTGAATTTATTATCGCGATGACAATAGGCACGAATATGCCAGCGAAATCCGTCGCTTGCGAACGCATGTGGAGAAATCCAGCGCCAAATCGGGTCCGGATGATCTGGATTCATGGATTGATAGTGCAGCTCCAGTGCTTTGTTCTCGCTAATCGCAGCCAACAGCGCGCGAATCACATCAACTGAAACCACGCGATGCGGCGTTGGAAGTGAGTCGGTTGGTGGCGTGCTCGAAAGCCAAGTTTGGCTGGCCACCGTTTCTCGAGCGCCTACTGCCTGGAGTTGAACAAGCAGGTCATCGGCGCTTGGATCAGTTAAGACAGGTCTGAAGCTAGGCGATCTCACGTATCGCTTGCCACTCTTGTCGTAGAGCATGTTGTTCGGGGCAAGCTTGTCATAGCGACTAAGGTCATTCGAGGCCTGCGGCACCGAGACCTCGAACTGGTCAACCAAGTCCGAGCGGTTGATGACCCCTTCCCAGAACAGGCGGAACTCTATGAATTCAAGGCGTTTTTCAACGCCCCAACGTAGCTGCCGCGCGTGCATTGGCATGCGTTTCCTCCTTTTTGTTTTATTAGTACAGTAACTATATTGACATAGAAACTTTATGGGTTTAGTTTATATACTCATGTGGCATATTTGTCAACGCTAGTAAGGAGGTCAGAGATGGCTAAGAACGATCGGTATGTAGTGAAGCACGGGAAGGATTGGGCAGTAAAGAAAGGCGGGGTCAAACGTCCCGAGGGCGTGTACGGCACTCAGGGAGATGCGGAAAAGGCCGCGAAATCAACCGTCGGGAAGTCGGGTGGCGGAGAGGTCCGTATCCAGGGACGCGACGGAAAGTGGCGCGATTCGGACACCGTTCCTCCTGGCAAAGACCCGTTTCCACCTCGCGACAAGAAGCACTGAGGGAGGCGCCGCGTGCTGAACTGTCCTGCAAATCAACTTGAGTCTGACGAATCTGAATCATTCGAAGGGGCGGACACGGCACAGCGGCGCCTGATCTTCATCAGCCACGCAAATCCCGAGGACAATGCGTTTACCAAGTGGCTCGCTGCACAACTTGCCATCGCTGGATATGAGGTGTGGTGCGACCTGACAGACCTTCTGGGCGGGGAGAAGTTCTGGAGGGACATTCCTGAAGCGATTGACGGCTACACGTTTCGCTTCCTATTCGCATCAACACTCGAGTCCAACCGGAAGGCCGGCACATTACGTGAGCTAGAGATGGCAGTTAAGGCTGAAGAAGATCATGCGATCAAAGACTTTGTCATTCCCTTAAAGGTGGATGCATTTCCATTCGCAAGTACGCAAAACCGAATTCGCGATCGAAATTTTGTTCGATTTGATGAGAATTGGGCTTCTGGGCTTGCGCAATTACTTGACCTTCTAAAGCGTGAAGGTGCCCCGAAAACAAACGGTGACGGCGCCGATGCCGTCAGCGCTTGGCATGAGCGAACAATCAGCCAGAACCGCAAGATTGTCATTTCCAATGAGAAATGCTTTTCGAACTGGTTTTCGATTGATCTACCCAAACAAGTTCATCTGCATTACACGAATGCATCTACGAGCCAACTCGAATTGGCCGCAAGCTTGCTGAAGATACCGTACAGACTGCATGGGGGTGCGGTAATTTCATTCGCGGATGCCGATGACATTCAGAAAACGCTGAACGATATTGCCCGGCTCAAGAAAACCGAGAGTATCTGTCTAGCTGATTTCATAAACGACGGGTGCGACGAATGGGGGATAGCTCGGTTCGATGCTGGCAACATTATCAGCGACCTGATTCGACAGGCATGGGATAACAAGCTGCAAAGCATGGACTTGGGATATCACACACTCGCAAGCGGATTGAGAGCCTGGTATTTCAAGGACGGGCAATTACCAAAGAATAAGGCGTTTTTCTCTCCCCCTGGAGGCGGGAAACGCACCTATCGTCAGCTTGTTGGTCGCAAAAGCAAGCAAACCGCCGAAGGTGTCAAGGTTGCGGATGGTAACTGGCACTTCGCTGTGTCCGCGTCACCTCAACTGTTCCCATTTTCGAGGATATTGCTGCGTTATCACGTGATCTTTACCGACGATGGAGAGACACCTTGGGACAACGCCGACAGAATGCACAAAGCTAGGAGACGGGTCTGCAAGAACTGGTGGAATAAAGAGTGGCGGGACCGCCTGTTCGCTATGTGTGCAGGGTTGGCGGATGGCCAAGATAGGCTGCAACTGGTCGTTGGACATGGTACTGCAATCGAAATGAGCATGAGTCCGGAAGTCTTTACGAGTCCCTGGACCTACTTCGAAGACGGTATGACAGGGGTCGATGAAAGCGACGATATTGAATTGGTCGAAGATCAGGCAGGGGAGGACGAAAGCGACGGAGAAGGCGACCAAGGGGAAGATGACGGAGGCGAACATGATGCCTAGATTGCAGACGGGAAAAATGGCCCGTCGCCTGTTGCCGTTGACCGAACCACGGCTTCTTTTTCGGCATGGTCAAAAGCTGGACGATCCAAAAGACGGCCTGTTGTTGTTTGGCCCACCGGATGTGCCGATTGGAATACAGTACGGCGTCATTGGGCTCCCGGCATCGATCGACCGATTCGAGAAATGGTCAGCCCAATTGATTAAAGCAACCCCTGCCGATCCGGATATAAAGAGCTCCCTGATGTTTCCCGGATTTGAGCCTGTGTTTCGTACGGCTTGGCCGGGCAAGGCCCGAGTGCGGCTTGGAGTAGACGAAGCGGAACTTGGTAACGCCTTGCGCAATACTGACTCACACCAGAGGGTCTACGATGCGGTGGAGCTGTTTGCGGGCCCCATTGCGCGGTGGATCGAAGAAGAAGACCCCGCAGTATCGTTGTGGTTCGTTGTCGTTACCGAAGATTTGTGGAAACTCTGTCGCCCAAAATCTCGGGTCAGCCGAAAGGACGGAGTTCCTCCTGATGTTCATCTTTCGCATAAACAAGCACTGGACTTGCTAAAATCGCCGGACCTCTTTGACAACGCAAATGAAGCCGCTGAGAAGCACAGGTACGAGAACCACTTTCATAACCAATTGAAAGCGCGGTTACTGGATTGTCAAGCTGTAACGCAGGTAATTCGAGAAACGACAATCGCACCTAGAGAGTTTCTTAATCAGTTCGGTAAGCCGACCAGACGAGTGCAGGACGCAGCAACTATCGCGTGGAACTTGTCAACCAGCGCGTACTACAAGAGTGGTGCAAAACCTTGGAGTCTTGCCGATATCCGAGATGGCGTTTGTTACATTGGCCTTATATTCAAGAGAACCAATAATCCAATGGACGAAACTGAAGCATGTTGCGGCGCGCAAATGTTTCTGCATACCGGAGAAGGAGTCATATTCAAGGGGTCCGTGGGTCCATGGCAATCCGGGAAGAGAGGCGAATTTCATCTCCCGAGACAAAAAGCGGCTGAGATCATTAAACTCTGTGTGGAGTCCTACAAGCAATGGCATGGTAATAATCCTTCGGAGCTCTTCATTCACGGACGCACACGATTTAACAAGGAAGAGGTCGCGGGATTTCAGGACGGCGCTCCCGACGATACGGACATTGCAGGAATTCAGATTTACAGGCCGAATGACCTCAAGCTATATCGGGACGGTAGACGCGCGGTACTACGTGGCGTTGCGCTAGAAATCGACGAACGAAACGCCTTTGTTTGGACATCGGGCTACATTCCCAAGCTGCTTACTTACCCTGGACGCGAAGTTCCTACACCGTTGCGGGTAAGGATCGTCTTTGGTGATGTTGCCTTAAAAACCGTTCTAGCAGATATACTCGCTCTAACGAAACTGAATTTTAATTGCTGCATTTACGGGGATGGCTTCCCCGTTACATTGCGTTTTGCAGATGATGTCGGCGAAATTCTCACTGCGATTCCTGATATATGCGCCAAACCGCTCCCGTTCCGCCACTATATCTGATTGTGGGTTTAGTTTCCTCACGACGTTCTTGGCACAAGGAGTTTCAGAACAGTTCGTGACAAGAACACCCACCCCGTACCAATGTCAAACAGTGCCTACCCATCTGGCAAATCTTCAAGTGCACCATCTTTAGAGGTACTTTTTGAAGTACGACACGCGTAGACGAAGCGCGATCGCGAACAAGACAACAAACGGCGGTATGACCCAACGCGGATTCATCGGTATAGGCGGCACCAGGTACACTGCCCACACCAGCAGCAGGAACAATGGCACAGCCCGTTTCGCGCGGTGGTAGATGAAGCCCGATTCTCGTCCCCCACCGGTTCGACGCATCAACCAACCGTACAGACCGTCCGCCACCGCCGTCGTACCCACCAAAACAAATAGCGGCAGGCTCAGAATCAGCACCGCGAGGCGCATCGCAAAGAGCTGCAAGCCCAGCAGTGCCGTTTCGACGAGGACCCACAGTCCATCGATTAGAGCCGCGAGTAGCCCACTGCGATGTGTCGTCAGCCAGTTGCCGAGGCCGGTTTTCACGAACACCCAGTCGTGTGCCGCAGTGACGGTACCGTCGACAAAACGGCCGGCGACAGTACTCGAATCCAGTCCGAGAATCTGCCGTTCTGTCGCGATCAACCCGGCCAGTGCTTGGGTGCCGTCGTCCCAGATGACGATGACAAAGAGCAGATCAATAAGCAGCACCAACACACACAGTGCTGCGACCCACCGCAGCCAGCGCCACAGCCCGCCCAGCACGCTGTGTTCCGGAATGAGCGGACTCGCTGGCCGAGGGTGGACCGCGTACGCACTGTCGTGCGATCTGATCACTACGGTTCACAACCCGCGTAACGCAACAGACGTTCGGTACGAATTTCATCGAGCCCCGAGGGCATGCAGCGGTCCTTGCCGGGCAGCGGCATGCGCAGTTTAAACAAATGCCCGCCATGCAACAGGGCAAAACACTGGCCTTTCGGCAATGCCATCACATCCGCCGGCATCAGCATTTCAGTATCGGTTTCCATCAAGCGATCGGCGTTTTGCGAGATGAAGTCAACCGGCGTGTCGGGTTCGTTGTTGTCGGTGACGCGTGACTCCGCGGTTTTAGTGAATACCCGCACCCGCGGCAGATGCTCAGTGAGCACTCTTGCGGTGTGTTCATTCCGGACGCGGAGCATCAGCAGTGTGTTGAAGTTGCCGAGAATTTGTCCTGCTTTGGCGCGATCACCGATGCCCGCTTCGATGTCTGACGTTGTCTGCGTGTACGCGGTTACCTGAATACCGGCACCGCCGGCTTTATTGAGCAGCGGAATGAACTCCTGACCCACCAGTTCGGCAAATTCATCGGCGTGCACGACGCAGGGCGCACGTCGATGACTGAGTGTCTGCGGCAAGCCCTGCGTGTCGCCGTGCTTGTAGAGCCGCCCGGCGACCGAGGTCAAGTCAGCGAACATCGAGTTGCCGACAGCGCTCGCCACGTCCGGATCACTGAGCGCATCAAGGCCAACATAGACGATGCCGTTTTCGCGAATCACCCTCATCCAGTCCAGTATCGGTCGGTCGTCATTGAGATCTGCGTAGCGCGGTGCGAGCAGTTCGCCTACGGCACCGGAGGTAAGCTTTTCCAACAACGGCAGTAAGGACGCCGTGAGCTTATCGAAATAGGTCTTGTCGTAGTCGAACGCGCTGCGGAGGCCGTCGGCCACCGGGTCGTAGAGCCCGCGCTCATTAGCAAAGCGAATCAGCGCCAGCGCGTAGTGGTCGCGCCCGCGATGTGACAGTGCCAGGTTCTTGGGCTCGATGTTGCTTTCTATTGTCTGCACCGCCTCGCGCCAATCGCCTGGTATGATCTTGTTCAGCCACCATTCGTAGTAGTCGATCAACAAGGGCTCGATGTTGGTCACGTGGCGCGCAATGGCCCGATAGTCGGGCCGTCGACCCAGACCCACCAAGGCGCGTGCCACGACATTGGTGAAACGCCAGGCGAATTCGCGAAAGGCGGCGGAGTTGCCGGCCGACGGCAGTTGCGTTGCCGTGCGGGATGCGACTTCGGTGATGCGGCCGAAGTCGCCGATGGGGTTGTAGCGGGCCGACCATTCCGGAAAGCCGAGGTGAATAATCTGAAAGGTGTCCAGGCGGCCGGCCCGTTTGGCTTCCGCGTAGCAGCGCATCAACAAATCCGAATCGCCCTTGGGATCGATCACGACGACGGTCTCCCCGCGGCGGATGTCTTGCGTCACCAGTATCTCGGCCTCACGGGTCTTGCCCACTCGGGTCGTGCCCACCACCAGGGTGTGCCCGTTGCGCTCATCAAGATTCATACTCACCGGCGCTTCTTCGGCCGCACCGACCCCGTGCAACAAGGGATCGCCACCCACCGTCGGCAAGGGCCGGAACGGATTCCACCCGGCATCGGCGCGAAGCACGCGGGCCAGCCACCGAAGACCGGTCGTGCCATCGAGGATTTGCTCAAGGCGGCGCACGCCTCGGAACAACAATCCGTGCTGCAGGTACCGTCTCGCATCCGGATGGCGTGCCTCGACCAGTCGTTGGGTGTGGCGCTGCGACCAGCGAAAGCCCAACCCTAAAAACAATTGACTGTTTGAAGTTGGAATCTGGGTCGGCGCCAGTCGATAGCGTGGCAACTGACGCAATTGCGTCTGGTAACGAATCACAGCGGCACCCTGCAGAAATCGGCACAAGCCCCAGGCACCCAGCAACGCCGCGACAATCCACGCCAACAGCGGCATGATCGGAAAGAGGTCCTGCGGAAACACCAGCAGCGCGAGCGCCGACAGCATCGCCACCGACGCCGGCAGGAACTCAAACACGGGACGCAATCGATTGTCGAACACCGTCGTTTACTCCACGTCCGACTTGCGCGAAAGGAGACCGTTGGCGCTCGGTAATTCGAGTCCGAGCTTCGCTTCTGGATTGCGGATCAGCAGACCCTTGATGGTTTTGGTGCCGGCATTGCCGTCGACGGCGTAGTGAAAGACATTCTCACCGCGTGCGGTTTTGGCACTCAGTTTGCGTTTCAGAAATTGCTTCTGCGCCTCCCGCCATTCCTCGTCGGCAAACACGCGAAAAATCGCGGGGCTGACCAATAACAAACCTTCGTCCACCACGTGTACTTGCGCTTTCGCGCTATTGATCGCCAACGCACCATTTTCAATCCCGTCGATCAACCACGCCAGGAACGGCTCGCCTGGGTCGGTCGCTTGCGCCGGGGTTGTTTCGCTCGCATCAGAAACCACCGGATCCTCATCGCCTGACGTTTCTGATACTGCCTCAACTTCGCGGACTCTCACCGCGGCGCAGGGCGGTCTCGCCGCCGGATCTGGCCACAGACGATCCAAGGGAATGCGAAGTAAGCTCAGCGTTTGGCACCAACTGTCGACACCGTCGCCAACCCGCACTTCGCAGTGCCACACGGCACGTTGTTCCGTCGTTGACGCGGCGAAGCCACGCTGTTGCAGTTCATCGATGAGACGATCGTTGCGAGCCGGCACGCCCGCCTGGCCTTGCAGGGCGTCGCGAATCGCCTCCAGACCGCGTTCACACGCCAGCCACAAGCTCGTGTCATCCAGGAAAGCGCCCGCGCCCTGTTGATTGACGGGCAATGTGCCGCTGTCGATCAACTGGCGCAGTGCCACCAACAAGCGCTCGGCCAGAGGTTTTGCGCTGGCACTTTGCAGCTGGCGTCGCTCGCCGCTGAGATCTTGGGCCACCGAGCCTCGATCAGCCTCTTTCACGATATCGGCGATTACCGTGCAACCTAGCGCGTGACCGCCAATGGCGCCAAGCCAGGCGGCCAGGGCATCGTGATGATCGCCCAACCAGCGCAGGCCGTCCGCGGGCACGATGTGCGTCAACAGCAGCGGCGACACAGCCTCGTGCAATCGATGCGCTTGTCCGCGCCGAAACTCGATGCGGTAGTGCGTGCCAGGCACCTTGGTCATCGGGCCGACCCACGGACTCCAGAGTCCGATCGGCAGCCCATCGCGCCCGTGCAGCACAATACGCTGATCCACCATCACTTTTCCGACGTCGTGTAGCAATGACGCGGTGGCAACGGCGTAAGTCCATGCGTCCTGTTCCGCGATGACGAATTCGGGCTCTTTGTCCGGCGGCAGTACATAGCCCCGCCGAATCTTGAGCGCGAGCTCCACCACCTCCAGCGCATGCCGCAGCAGACCGCCCAGCTCGCAATGATGGTGCGCTTCGGAGGCCGGTAAGCGCTGCACCAGCTCGGCGAAATTCGTGAACGCGGTTTGGTACAACCAGCGCCAGTGCGCGTCGGGCACACCGACGATGGCACGGATACTCCTGAGTCTCGCGCGGTGTTCGACGAGCAGCGTTTTACCCGTCAGGATGGGCTGCTCGCCCGATTCATCAGCCGATCGCCGCGACTTTTTCGCCAGCCCTAGCATTCACTGCTCTCCGCTACGCCCGTATCGGACACTCGTGCGATCAGCCAGGATTCAATGACTTCGCGCTTCGGGTACGCGCTGAATGCCCGCCACACGCGGATCTTCTCGGCATGGCGTTCGGCAAACTGCTGAAAGCTCTCTTCCAGCGGATGCCACAAGGTTCGATCGTCCTCACTCATGACGCGATACTCGAATACCTGGATTGACGCGATCTCGAGCAGCTTCGCGTTCGGGTCGGTCGATGCGACGGCGAGTTCGACGGTTTCCCGAAGCTCTCGATGTGGAAACTCGTCTTCATGGTCCATGAATCGCTCGATGCCCTCGGTAAGGGCCAACAGACTCATGCAAACCCGCGCCCATGATTCCAGTCCGGGGCGTTCTAGCAACAATTGCAGCACGGTGTTGAGCTCGATTTGGCGCTCTTCGTTGACAGATGTCATGTCTTACCGTAGCCGCCGAGATGGCCCCCGCATAGCGAAAACGGGGGCCAAATTTGTGCCCCGCTTTCCGCTGGTCTGGGGTTCTAGCAAGCGGTATAAGCAGCGGGTACGGCGCGGGGGATACCTACTCGCGGCGCTGCCACAGTGAGCTCGCCCAAGGAGTTACGCGTTCTATGCCTGCACATCGATCTTCGCGATGGGTCTCAACGCGCTGGTTGAATGACCGGTTCGCCGCCCTCAACTCGTCGGTTGGGGTGCCGGGCGCGGCCGCGCCCTTTCGCCGATGCTGTACTTTGCGATTGGTTCCTATGAGATATCTGCCGCTGCGGGATAGCGCCTGTCTGAACGGGGAGATGGCCCATGACGCTCTATCTTGCGGCTAACGGGCAGCCGTTTACCGATCCCGATGCCGCTGCCTTCAAGGCGGACCGCATGAGCGAGGAATCCGGCGGTCGATTCCACGTGGTGTCATTCGAGGGTGGCTATGCCGTGGAACCGGAACACGCCGCAAGCACCGCGCTTGGTAATCGTGATGATCCGGCGAAAGTGGCTGCCCGAGACGACATCCAGGCCTTACCAGACAACCCCGCCAAGGAAGTCACTCCCGACCCGACGGCGCAAACGGAACGGCCATTTTTCGTTACCTTGCGACCGGCCTGGCGCGCGCAACTCGTCGGCTTTTTTCTGATATTCCTCGGCAGCATCCTGGTGATCGCACCGACCTGGCCGGTTGCCCTTTTTTCCGCGGACGCCGTAATCGCCCTCAACCATCGCTTGCCTGGCGTATGGGACGACGTTGCGCTCGGTGGTCTTGCCCTGTGCCTCATCGGGATCTTTGTGGTGCTGCTGCAGCGCTACTGGCGAAAATCGGTGATCAGCAACGACGGCGTGATGCAATCCGTTGGCATTCTCATCTTCAGTCACGTTAGCCACATCGACATGGCGAACGTGCATGTCGTGGATGTCCGAAGGCCGAATCTTCTCCACATCCTCCTCAACCTGGGCACCGTTGAACTGTCGACCCCCGGCAGCGCCGGTGCTGATGTTGCCATTGTTGATGTGGTGGCACCGAAGAAACTGGCCGCCTTCATACGTGAACGCGTTGCCCTCGCTCAATCCCGGCGCCAGTTCGCCGATTTCTGACAGGAGATACGGCATGACCGGTACAAACCTGAGCCCGGAAGCGGCATTGACCGAGACCACCCTATTACGTCAGCTCGTCGACGATATGATGCAGCAACGAAAAGAGCTCATGGACGACGTACTGCTTGAGCGCCGGCGGGACCGCCGCCACAAGAACGTGCGCTTTGCACTTATCTTTGGCGGCGTCGTGTTGATGATGCTGTCCTACTTGTATGTCTTCGTCGTCTTGAACGGCGGCGTCAGCGGTGCTGCCCCGGCGGGACCGTATGCCGCCATCGTGCAACTCAAAGGACCCATTGCCGATGGGTCCCCGGCTAATGCGGTATCGGTCAGCCGTGCGCTGACTCGTGCGTTCAAAGACCCACGCGCTGCCGGCGTCGTGCTGTACGTGAACAGTCCCGGCGGCTCGCCGGTGCAGTCGTCCATCATCTACGACCGAATCCTGGCGTTAAAGGCCGAGCATCCGGAAAAGCGCATCGTGACCGTTGCCACCGACACGCTCGCCAGCGGCGCGTATTTCGTTGCCTCGGCCACCGACAGGATCTACGTGAATCGATCAACGATCGCCGGTTCGATCGGTGTCGTGAGCGATGGCTTTGGATTTACCGACGCGCTCAAGCGTCTTGGTGTCGAACGGCGGGTGTTCACGGCGGGCGAGAACAAAGCCCGCCTGGACCCGTTCATTCCACTGACGGACGCCGATAAGGCGAAGATTGCCGATGTTTTGGCGGAGATTCATACGCACTTTATCGACTCGGTCAAAGCCGGTCGTGGCGATCGTCTATCGTTCGAAGCAGCGGGCCTATTCGAGGGTGACGTCTGGACTGGTAATCAGGCGCTTGAGATGGGCCTGGTCGATGCCTTGGGCGATTTGACCAGCGTTCTCGACCAGGAGTTCGGCGTTGAGCACGCCAGAGACTACACAATCAAGCCTGCCTTTTTGGAGCGCATTATGAAGTACGCGGCCACGACGGCAATGGATGAATTTCACGCACACAATCAGCTCCGCATTCGATAGAACTACGCCGTACACATACGGCGTAACTAAAACCCGTGTCCGCATTGATGCAGGACCTGAGAGCGCCTAGGCTACATCCAGTACCGCCAGTACCCTGTCACGAGCCTCTGTCCACGGTTCACGGTCACTCCGCTCGAATTCCACCTTAATCCAGATCTGGGTTCTGGCGTCAGAGGCCAGAGCGTTGGCCCATACAGTAACGTGTTCGTGGCGCTGAACCAGAGAGATTATCGAGATTTCCATGCTAACCATCCCCATAAGTTACGCCAGCCGTATGCTGGTAACCATGAGCGAAACTCGCAGATTAGATCAATAACTCGATATCAAAACCAAAGGCTAGTCGCGTTAACCGTTTCCATCGACGAAGAAACCAACCTTGTTGTCGGCGCGCCCCCTCGACGGTATATTGAGATGGTGAACTCATACTCGACAACAATGCGCCTTCTGAAGGCAATTCTCCTGTCCGCCATCGCTGGCGGCTTGGCCTATGGCGTGACGGTCTGGCTTGCCTCGGACAGCAGGCCTGCAATTTTGGTGGCCTTAATCGTCGCTGCAATCGCGGCGTTCGGTGCCTTCTGGCCGCATACCACCCTCAATGCATTGGGTCACAAGAACAATCAGCGATCTAAGTCGCCTGAAACCTATTACGACCTCGACTACTCTCTAAAGAAGAACAGCAGCTGGGAAGACTGACCATCGATCAGTTGCCCAATCCCGGTATCCAGTCGTCTGCCGCGCCGGGAATTTTGGCGTTCCTCCAATCGTCGTTACGCTCTCTCGCTGAGTTTGCGTCCTCATCGATATCGCCACGAATTCTCTGGAGCCGAGCATCCGTCGCGTCTTTTAAGGTCTGATCAGCGTTTCTTGCATTGATCTCGTCACTCTTCATTGCCCACTGCTGCCCCGGAAGGTCTGACCTAGACCGCGCTTCGTTGTAAAGAACGCTCTCCGCATTCCCCCGATAGTCTGCCCGTACCGCACCACCACCATCGATAGCTTCACCTGCGTCCTCGTAGAACGAATTCACCGCTGCCGAGCCACCGACGCCACTCGACACGCCGGCCAGCCGCAAACCCTCTACTGCCCCAAACCGCTGCGCCTCGTTCAGTAGAACGCTGATGGCCTGCGTATCGCCCCGGTCCGCAGCTTCGAACAATCGATTCACTTCGCCGCCGGTCCACGTTGGACTATTGTTGCCCGGAGTCGCAAAGCCTTTTTCTTGTCCCACCATGTTCGACTTCAAAGCGGCGACCGCATCGAAGCTTGCTGCAAAACCGTTTGACTCGAGACTGGACGCTGCAGTTTCCCAAGCACGCGCCTCAGACAGCGATGCGCTTGCCGAGTCTCTTGCTTCGACGGCAGTACGCAAAGAGGCTGACAGGCTTTTGCTGTCGGAATCGCCAACGCTGCCAGCACGATGGGATGCCAATTGCTCACTTGACTGCAATACCTGACCCCAGGATTCGCCGAGATTCGTTTGCTCGGCGAATTGCTTCAGGTCATTCATTAGCGCCGTATTCTCCGCGCTCCCAAACCTGGCTGCTTGCCCTGATATGCCGAATTCTGTAAACGGAATTTTTCCCCCGGCCGAGGCAATGAGGGCCGCCCTGAGACCATCCTGCATTTTCAATCCGTGGGTTTCAGACAGCTGCTGCAACCCGCTGTGAATCGCATCGGCTTTTTCGTTCACGCTCGCATTGAACTGCCACGACGTTCCCTGGCTGCTCGACAAACTGGAGCTTGCGTCCTGTCGAAAGCTCATTGCGTTATCAAAGTTGGACGCAGAACTTTCGGCGAACTGCTTCATGTCCTGATTTGCAGCCGACAGCGACGCCGTCGCCCGCTCCGATACGGAGGATTGAATGCCCTCGGACAGATTGGCCGATAGACCGACATTGTGCTTGGCAGTATTCAGAAACGCATGGCCGCCCTGGGTATGCGTGGTGACGGAGCCCGACCCGGAATCGGTGAGATGACCCACTGCCGTGTTCTGCTGCGGTGCCTGGTTGGCCGCAAAGAACGTCGAGTTCAAGAGCCGCGTGTTGCCCAGATTGATCTGGCCAGTGGAGGCGCTACCTGCCGCGGTGGATCCGGCCGACTGTGCAATCGAGCCGATACCGGCCGCCCGCTGTGAAATGGCAAAGCCGCCGGCACTCATGATGCCCCAGGACAACAGCGGAATCATCCAGGCGAGGTAGCCGGCCATCATCGACATGTCCGCATTCACCGCCTGAATGCCTCCTTGCGTCACGACGGCGAGCCCCGCGCCGGCGCCACCAACACTCGCCGGAATGATTGCGCTGGCGGTCACGGCATCGGCCGAGTACACCGACATCACGAAATGCAGAATTGCATACAGCGGCGGCCACAGATGCAACCAGACCAGCGTTTTCGCGTAGAAGATTGCGAGCTTGCCCGGATACATCGTCACGATCGTGAACAACAGGATGATCGGGAACAAGCCGTAGACCAGCATTTCCAGAATATTCTTGATCAACGGCAGGGTGCGCGCTGCCAATGCGCCGAGGGTTGCATAGGTGGTGCGTTGCTGCGCCTGTGCCTGACCGATCGCGAAATCCTGAATCGCAGCCGTCGCATCGGCGTCCGCCGCCATTGACGTGAACGAACGCCGCATCGCATTGATCATGACGTTCTGCCCGACGATCTCCGCGCCGGTCGCCGAGATCGTGCCCAGGTAGTCGTAGGCGAGCGGCAAGGTCGATAACAGTCGCGCGTTGGCCGCCACCACATCCGGCTCTCGGAAGATGCGCATGCCGAATACATCGACCGTGGCATCGATGGCGGCGGCCCAGCCGTTGTCGAGCTCCGTCATGGCAGTGGTGCACGGTAGTAGCGCCGGTCCGGTACCATCGTCGTAGGAGGTGAAAATCGCACCGCCAACGCCCTGGCTCGTAATGTAGCCCCATACGTCCGGCGCCCGCATCAGATCGTCCCACGAGAACCAACCGGCGTTGGCACCGTAATAGACACAGCTGCGCATGAACTCGCTCATGTTCCGCGCGTACAGCTGATCCCCGAATTCCATTTCGGTACTGGCTTCCACCAGGCGATTGGCAAACAGCAGGCCGTTGTCTCGGTAGCGAATGTCGTCCGGCAAACTGAAGGACGTCTCGAAGGTCTCGGTAAACCAATCGCTGGTCACGCTCGCAAAATGCGCGACCACAGCCACGCCGGCCGGCACGTTGTCCACGCTGGTCGAGTTGGCGGGCTCCACGCGATCGATGATGTCGACATCCGCCCGTGAGAACAGCGCCGCGTAGATCACAAAGATCGCGATCAAAAGGCGCGGCGCCGGCTTCAAAGAGCCGGTAAACGCGATTTCTACCGAGATCACGAAGATCGCGATCAACAGCATCAAGCGGACTGCACCGGTAAAGTCACCCGTGCCGGTGAACGCGGCCAACGCCGTAAAGAGTGCGTTCAGCTGCAGACCACCGCCGTAGGTGATGATGTCCATCAGGTGGAGCCGGCCCCCGGCGTCCAACGGTGTGTCGCCACCAGACCTTTCGGCATACCGCTGACGATCAGTCGCTCGTAGTACTGCAGTTCCTCGGCAATGCGCAGCGACGAATCGATGTCGCGGTGAATCTTCGCGCGCCGATCCCTTAAGGCCTGGAGTATGCCCTGCTGCGCATTGGCCAGGCGCTCGCCGTGTTCGCCCCACTGCGGATCGCGGGCCTGATTCTGGATGTTGAAGCTTATGCGCTCGATGTAGGTAAACAGCACGTCCACGGCAACCGCCTCGATGTATTTGCCCACCAGATCGAGGCCGGCATCGCCGCGCAGCCCGGCGGCAACCGCGAGAATGCGGTGCACCGGCAGACTGGTCTTCTGCACCAACTCGACTTGCTCTACGGTCGGCTCGGCCTTGGTCTGAATCGCATCGAAAAGACCGCCCATACGCTCACCGACCAGAGCGATTAACGAGGCATCCGCCGGCAGCGTCACCGTCACTTCGCGAACATCCTGACAGGCGTAGGTGCCGGCGTCGGTGTCACACTCGTACACCGCCATCGACGTCGAGCCGCGCAGGATACCGTCCAGCAAATCATCGGTAGACGACAACAGACTCGGGTACCACTTCACGTCGGCGCGTGCGGCCTCGTCGCCCGGCGCCAACGCGCCGCTGCTGTTGCGCTTGGATTTGACCACGGTGCCGGTAACCGACATCACCAGCTCGCGCATCTCGGTGTCGCCGGCAAAAAGCTCACTTTTCGCCATGAACATCCACACCAGGTTGCCCTCGATGAAGGCCGCATCGCGCGCCTCATCGTTGTTGATCGAGGCTTCCTGGGCGCCGCCCGCGGCGGTGCACGCCCTGCGAGCCTCGGTGTAGGATTCGCCGAGGCTGGTGCTGCGCTGACTGATGCAAACGCTGGTCTGATTACCCAGCACTTCGCCGGCGAGCATCGAGTTGACAGCCCACTGGGCGCGCTCGCAGGTATTGAAACTCATGCCCTGGTTCTTTAAGAGCCAATCGAAGTTCTCGCCCAAGGTGTTACTGATCTGGCTGGAGATGGTGCGCAGTGCCAACATGAACGCGTACGAAACAGCATTCGATCCGACATCCTTCAGGACCTGCACCAGTTCATCGGCGTCCAGAAAGGCGAAGCCGCCGCCGAACATGTCGATACCGCCGCAGCCGGCGTTGTAATTGGGCGCACGGTAGCTGTAGAGATTCACCTGGTTGTTCGGCACGCGAACGAACACCTGCCCGCCGTTTAGATAGCGATACCCCTGTCCCTCGAACGCGGTCGGACTGGTAAAACTGGCCGATCCGCCCAGCTCGTCGACGAACCGGTTGAGATCGCTTTCAAGGTCTGCACGCACCGTCATCGCACTCAACAGCAGCGTGGCACCGAGCATCGGGATGGGAAGTCTTTGCCATGTCATGGTGTGCGGGCTCCTGTGTCATACACGCTGTAGGTCATCTGTCCCGGCGTCATTTTGAAAAGGCGCACGATGCGGCTCTCGAGCTCACTCAAGCTGATCACGCCGTAGGCGATTGGCTGAACGTGACCGGCACCGGGATCGACCAGGAAAATCGCCGGCGTCACGTCAACGCCCAGGCGCGCCTTGATGCCCGGCTCGTAACGTGCGTCGGGAAACTCGGGCAGGGTGCCGCCGTCGATACTGATCGGGATCAGCTTGAAATCGTAGGTGCGCGCAAAGCGCTTAAGGAACGGTGCGATCTGAATGCAATAGGGGCAATCGCTCGAAAACACAAAAAACAAGCCGTAGCTTTGCGCAATGTCGCGAAGCGCTGCGGTTCGCGATTCGGTCCGCGCGGCGGTCCAGGCCTTCAATCCTTCCGGCGAATGCGGGCGCACCAGGCTTTGATCGAGTGACGGGGTTGACCACACGACGCGCTGGGTCATGTCCGCAAACAAGGTCGCGCGCCGCTGCACCGCAGCGTTGAGTTCCATCCATTGCCGAATGTGGGCTTCGGTCGGATGCAGAACGGCCAGTGCTTTGGCGCGTTCGACGTGTGCTTGCAAGGCCTCGAGTTCGGCGATCGGATCTGCCGGTAACACGCCAACCGCCGGCATCATCGCAACCGGGTCAGGGTCCTCGGCGGCATCCGGCGGATCTTCGTACCAGAACCAGCCGCGCTCAGCGTCGCCAAACCATCGGCCGTTGGCGGCTTGCTGTGTGCTCTGATCTGCTGACGATCTTATGCCTGAACCCACCGCGTTTTGTGCGGACGCGGTGGCGCTCAGTGCACTCGCAAGTCCGATAGCCAGGAAACGATGTAAGCGTTTGACGGTCATGCCACTAACAGTTCGGGTAGCCGGGATCGAACTGACTGCAGTTCGCGCCGGAGAGCGTTGCAATGTAGGCATCAACGATGCTTTCGAGCGTCGCGTTGTCCGGCGCGCCGGTCACGTTGGCAAAGGCGTCGGCAAAGTACTCGCTGAAATTGATCGTACTGAAATCGATTGCCGCCAGCTGCTCGGCCGAGAAGCCCTCGCATTCCGGCTCTCGCGCGCTACCCCAGTCGATGCCCAATTGCGGGCGACCCTGTTCGTGAATGATTCGGCCGAGCTTGGAGCGAAAACAGCAAAAGGTGCTGGTCTTCGCCAGACAGCCGAAGATCGAGTCCTCGCTGCAGTAGCGACCGACGTACGCGCATTGGCCCTGCTCGCGCTGAGCGCGCAGCTGTTCTTCCTCGGTAGTGCACTCGTCCGCCCAACCCAGGCCCCAACCGCTTCGACTGCAACAGTTCGAAAAGCCTAAGGCTTTCTTCTTGCAGCGCCTATCCTCGCCGTTGAAGATGCTCAAGGCGCCAACGCAATCGTAGTTGCCGGACCCAGCGGGGTTTTCGGTGCAGCTGACACCGCTTGAGTCCATGTCGAGCGCGGCCTGTTCCATCGCCTGCAGATTGGCCGCCGCCACGCCAAAGTGGGTATTGGGTTCAACGCTGGTATCGAAGACGATGTCCGAGACACCAAAGGTCCTCGCCGCGCAGTCGTCTACCGGCTCGGACCAGCCGTCCAGAGGGCACTCGTAGCTGTGCTCGCAGGTGCCATCATCGTCACAAACACTGTCGACCGGGCTGCAGCCGCGCGCGACGAGTTCGCCGCAATAGCCCTCATCGGTGGTGACGGTGCCTGCGCACAGAAGCGGCGTTCGCTGGCGCCAGCAATCCCGCAACACCGGGTACTGCAGGCCATCAGAACCCGTGATCAGGCGTTCCTCCGGGCCCTCGATGCACACCGGCGGTCCTTGCACCTCGCACTGATTCGCCAGAACCGGACAGCCGTCGCTCCAGGTATCGATGTACACCGGTGCGGCCTGCGCCTCAGCCGTATACGTAATGCGCCCGCCCCCGCGCGGACCTGAGCGGTACCAGATTTCGGCGAACCACCGCCCTGCGGAGCAGGTCGGCGGATCGACGATCATGAAGTTGCCTACTATGTCGACAGACACGTCCGTCACAGACGCGCAATCGAAATCCGCCGGCACGTCCATGCCGTTCTCCACCCGAATGAACCCGATGTATTCCCCATTGGTACCCATGCCGTAGTCGACGATCAATCGGGCGTCGTTCAGCGGTATGAACCCACCAAGTGTCGTGGTTCCAGCCGGCCGGCCGGCGTCGTTCTCCGCGTACACGACGGCCGTGTAGGTCATGGGACTCACGTCAACAGCCACGTCCAAGGCGTTGTCGCAAAAGGCCTCTTCCGGCAGAGTCCAGGCCGAGCAGGTTTCCAGTGTGGTCTCGGGGGTGTCTACCGTGCCCTCGGCACAGTTCGTGCCGATCGTGACCAGTTCTCCCTCGACCACGGCGGTGTCGTCCTGAATCGCCCAGGCATTCACCAACAAGGGATCGTCTTCGCTGAACTCGAGCATGGGCGTGTTCGACTGCTGCCAGGCGTACTCGGCGGTCGGGTCGGGCGCCAGTATCACCGCGTCGATGGCGTCCGATTCCAGATCGCCGGTCGCTTGATTCTCGTAGTAATCACCCAGCGGCATGTCGGCGCCGCCGTAGCCCGGCACGATG
>DDIS01000158.1:44757-48303 GCA_002338615.1 Proteobacteria bacterium UBA1844
GTCCGCAGACTCGGCCGCATCAGCTACCTGCGCCGTGTTGGCATTGCCCCAGGTGATGGCATCGTCGGCACTCTCCTGCTGCGATTGCGCTGCCGCCGTTCCGGCCAGCACCATCATTGCCACCGTCACCGGCGTCAGCGACGCCGGCAGCATGCAGACACGGTCTACCCGTCTAAGCATCGACAATCGCATCACCACTGTCGCTCCGGTTCGAGTTTTCGCATCAGCGCGCGCAGTTCATGCCGAAACTCTGGCTTTGCGACCGCAATCCGGTCCAGGGCGTAGCGAAGCGGCACGTCGCCGGCGATCTTGACGTGTTCAGGCGTCGGGCAGTCCGTCGGCGTGCAGGTACCGGCCGCCGCTTCCGCAACGACCACCGTGGGCACCTGGTCGATGGCAAATCGCTGAAACAGGGTCGGATCGATGAGCGCGCCGTACTCGGGGTTTTCACCCTCTTTATACAATGAGTGCACCGCGCGCATCGTGGCTTCGATGGAGTTGTTTACCAGGCCTCGCAACACGATCGGTACACCGGTCAATTCGCCCTGGCGCATCAGCGATCTGAGTGAAGCGTCCGGCATCGAGAACGAGGCAAACACGTAGACCGATACACGCTGGTCGGACGCGTGCGGCACACCCAGCTTCGCCGCGAGCGCTTGGGCATCGTCCATCAGATCGGCGATGCTCGAAAGCGTGTTTGGATCGGTCAGCTCGGCATCGAGCTGTGGGAACCGAACTTGCGATAACGACTCGGATCGTTGATTGGCCTCTTCAAAACTCGGCAGCGTTTTGCTGACATCAACGCCATCGACTTCCTCCATTGCCGAGGCGGTGTCGCGCTGCACCTCAATGATGCGCGAATCGGCAGCCGCAAAGTCCTTCTCATCGGCAACGGCCTTGGCTGTCGCCATCGTCAGGACGCTCACGATCAGAAGGCGCAGCATGTCCGTCGCCTGAAAATGAGATAACTGAAGTCCTCGCCCTTCACCGGGTATTGCCGGCCCGCGCCCCAGAGCGCGGTCGTTTCCCCATAGAATTGGGCGTTCGAGGTATAGGCGCGCGGCAATAGCATCTGCGTTTTGTAGGCGTTCTTCTTCATGATCAGCCGCACCTGCGGGCTGCACATCGCACCGCGCGTGGCCGTATCCAGTGAGATGGCCGAGCGGTGCATTTTCGTGTGCATGCGCTGTACGGTGAGGAGCGAGGATTGCAATGCCGACTCGTGACCGGCGACATTGCCGGTCATGGGATAGACACTGTTCTGGCAACCGGCACACCAGATCAGCGGGTCCAGCGGTCCGGTGGCGCTCGAGGCGGCGACGCAATCGGCACTGCAGGCCGCTTGCGCCAACGGGTTGGCGAACAACACCGCCTCGGGGCTGAAAATCATCGCCAGATCGTCGCGATTCCAGGTCGGCTCAAACTCCGACAGCATGATCAGGTCGAAGGATTCGCGGTAGTCGCAGGCGGTGTTGGTCAGGAAGGTCAGCCAGGTAAACAGCGGGAAGTGATACCAGTGCACGTGATAAAACGCCTTCTCCTCATCGCCGTTTACCCGAAAGTCATCGCCCTGACGCATCAGGGGACTCGGCTCGACCAACTGCTCACCGCCGAGGGTCGGTGCACAAAATGGCGTTTGCACTGCTTCGGCCACGCGCGCGGGCTCCCAGAAGCTTAATCCCAGCCCGATTCGGTAGAAGATCGGCGGCGGTGCCGGGCAGGCACAGATCAGCGGCGCCTCATCGTTGTTGCCGTCTTCCATACCAAAGCTCGCCAACGAAATGCTGCCGAGCTTGAGCGGAAAGATGCACTGCCAACACACATCGGTAATCGGGTTCGGAAATCGACCGTCACAGCGCGCCGCACTGGCGCTACCTGACCAAAGCACCACGGCCAGCAACACCACCCAACGCCCTCGCCTCACCTGCATCATCCGTTGGCCCCCGGCGACCGCCGCCACACCACGGCGACGGTCAAGAGCCAAACCACGATTGGCAGCCGCGCCTCCGGAAACCAATACGCCGCGGCGACGACCAAGAGCGCCGCGGACCCCAGCGTCAATTGCCGAAACGCGTGCCAGGCCTGTTGCGTCGTTGGCAACGTCATCCGCTCGTCTCCAGGACAATCTCATCAATGCGCAGCAACAAACCCTCTTGCCGAACCACCGCGGGTAGCGCTGTCACGCCGAGCTGTTCTGCGTAGCGGCCGTGCTGATCGAAGTACAAGCGCACGTTCCATTGCTGCATGAGTTCAACCACCGGTCCGTTGGTCATCAGTGGCACGTAGCGATCCGGCGCGTCGCCTAAAGTTTCGCGCACCCAGCGGGCTTGCACGGCATCGTCGCCATCGAAAAACACGATGGGCGTTGCGAGTGTGGTGTACTCGAGCGGATTAACCGTCGTGCCGGCACGATAGATGACGTTGCCGAGGTGGTCGATGACGTCATAGTCCGTCGTCACGCTGGGATCGTAGTGATAGACGCGCGGTTCCGTCGCGCGCGGCAAGTGACGACCGGGCGGCCGCGCAACAGTTGCTTGCGCGCGCTTTTTCATCTGCTGGTGCTGTTCGGCCAGGCGGCCGTCGTCGCGCATGGCGGCCAGTTCCGAGTGAATGTGCGCGATGAGATCGGTTTCCGCGATCTCATAGGTCTTGCCCACCGTGCCGAGATCCTCGGCAGCTGCAAGCCTTAAGCTGAGCATGCCCAGTACCAACGACAGTGTGAGGACCCGTTTCATCAGAAAATCCGCGTTGCCGTACCGATGATCTGCTGATCGGCAATCAGGCTGAACTCGGCGTAGCGGGAGTCAAAGCTCGACGGGTGCGAGGCCCATAAAAAATAGTGGCCCTCGGGGATGACGCCGGCCGACACCATGGCCATGGGCGTACCGTCTTCGAGCATTGGCAACGCCTCGCCTGCGAACCAGTCATTAACGTACACCTTGCGGCCCTCAAGTCGGATCCGGTCGCCCGGGCAGCCTTTCGCGACTTTGAGCAGACGCATCCCCGAATACCAGCGGGCCTCACGCCGCATCTGAATCTGCACGTGCTCGCTCGTCGTCGGGCCGCAACGCGGCAAGACGCCCACCTTCACCAGAAACACTGTGCCGGGCAGGCTGTCGCTTTCGTTAAATGCCAGTCGATAATGCGGCGCGATGAGTCGATCGGCGATTAGCAACACCAGCATTGGCAGCAGCAACACCGCGGTGAGCCGGAATGCAGTGAGAGATTTAGGGAAAGGCATCGAGATCACGATCGAGTCGCTCCTTCAGGACGTTGGTCAGATCCGGTGCGCCGGCCGCGACCGCCGGGCTCGCTAGCAGCACCACGCCGTAGTCATCGGCGATTCCCCGCACCGACTTGTCGAGCAGCGGACCCCAGAGCTGCGCGTAGGCCTCGGCCCGGGCCGGGTCCATGCCGCTTTGCTGCAGGCGCTCGATTTCGCCGAGCACCAGGGAATTGATGTCGACGGTGGCCACCCGCAGCGGTGGCGGTGCCAAGAGCGACTGCCCGGCTAGGACCGCGAGCGCCGCGACGGCGCCGCTCACA
>DDIS01000155.1:0-10807 GCA_002338615.1 Proteobacteria bacterium UBA1844
ACCACCGCCGCCACCACCCGCGCCGCTGGCGGGCAGTACCTTCACCGTCCGGCTGACCGGGGCAGCCGGGTTGCCCGCGAAATCCGTGACATTGTAGGTGACTGTATAGCTCCCGACGATCGCTGTGTTTACCGTGTCGGTCGCCGCAACCGCGGAGGAAATGTCACCGTCGATATTGTCGATTGCGCTCGCGCCCGGATCCGTAAACTGCGACCCGGCGGCCACTTCCATGGCGGTTGCACCAAGCAGGGTGAGTGTCGGTGGCTCGACATCACCACGGCCAAGGTTGCCACTGCCATCGTTGAGATAAACACCAACACCGGTCGCCGCCGCGCCGCCGATTATAAGGTCTGGCCCGCCCGATTCGCCTTCAGCCGTTTCGCCGAAATCGCCCAGCTTGCCGGCCCGGGCACCACTGTCAAAGATCTGTTCGCCATGCAACACAAAGCCGGCGCCGTCGGACGTCCAGATCTGGTGAACGCCGCTCGCATTGATAAACACGAGGTCCGGCAAGCCGTCCCTGTTCACGTCGCCAATGAGCACATCGTAGGTTGGTGCGAATCCGAGTTCGACGGCCGCCTTGCCGAATTTGCCGCTGCCGTTGTTCAAAAAGACAGGATTAGACGGTACATCTCCCGGTGTACTCGTTACCCGACCGAAGACGAGATCCGCCCGGCCGTCTGCATTGAGGTCACCGGCAGCCACGGAACTCGTGTCACCAACGCCCAGCGTTGCGGCCCGTGCAAAACCACCAGCGCTGTCCCTCATCCAGACCGCGCTCTTACTACCCGTATTCGCGAACACAATATCGGGGAGGTCGTCATTGTCGATCCTGGCCACGGCAACATCCATGCTGTTTGCTTCGCCAAGCGTTAGCTCGAGTGCAAACCCACCCGCGCCATCGCCGAGATAGACCAGGTTCGGCCCCAGTGCCGCGATCACAATATCCAGGTTGCCGTCGTTGTTAAAATCGGCCAATGCAACGGCCTCGGCGAAGGACGCCTCGAGCGTCGCCAGCAAAGTAAAATTACCGCTGCCATCGTTGCTGTAAACGAGATCGTTTTGTCCATCGCCGGTCGCGATGACGAGATCGAGTGTGCCATTGTTGTCGACGTCGCCAAGGGCGACGCCTTCGTTGTTGCCCGTGTTCGGAATGCTCACCGGCGGTGCCGGCACGGCGAAGTCACGCTGGCAGTTGCAGGATTCGCGCGGCGCGTCGGCAAAAAAGATTTGCACGGGTTGGCCAGCGGCCGTGCCAACGACAATGTCGGTGACCCCGTCACCGTTAATATCCCCGGCATCGATAGCATGTGCATCAATCGAACCCACGTTCTGCACGGCTCCAAAACTGAAGGTCAGCCCCACCCCAACCGCTTTGACCACGAGGTTGTCGGCCAGGTTCGGGTCGATGGGCAACGCGTCGGCACTTTGCGCCGTCGCCGATACCAGGACGTCGCTGACTTCGCTCGTCACCGTCGTCAGAATCACCTGGGATGTTGTATCCACGGGCAATGCACCTATCGTGCACCTGAAGTCTGTCGCCTGGTCCACTTCGGGCTGCACCGTACAAACAGCCGTGGCGTCCGGTATCACCGTCAGACCTGGTGCGATGAAACTGCCCGTGAGCTCCACGTTGGCGCCTGCTTGCGGGCCGATTGGGTTCGAGGCTGTGAATGCCCAGCGCAACTCATCACCCGGCTGGCCCGTCTCCGGCGTTACTACTACGTCGAGCGCGAGGTTGGCGCGATCCAGCGCTGATATCAGCAATTGGAATGTGTCACCCGCGATCTCGCCCGACGGGTCCGCAGCCGTGACCGACACGGTGTAAGTCGAGTTGGGTACGTCGGTATCTTCAAACTGCGGTGTGCCGGAGAACACACCGGTGTCTGTATCGAACACCAGGTTGGGTGGCTGTTGCGGACTCCACGTTGCCGTGTAGGTCAGCGGGTCACCGTCAACATCATCAAAGTTACCTGAGATGTCGTAGCTGAACGGCGACTTCTCGACCGCCGTTACATCCTCGATTTCGGCGGCCAGTGTCGGCTGGTCATTCACGGGGGAAACAGTAATTCGCAATTGAAAAATGTTGCTTGAAGCACCTTCCGGGTCAGTAACAATGACTCCGACACGCAGGTTGCCATTGAAATCTTCGGCTGGCGTTACGACGTTGCCCGCAAAGGTGTAGTTCTCACCTTCCTGCAATGCCATGGTGAAGTCATCGGGGAATGAATTGTCAGGGTCCTCTACCTGCAAAACGTTTGCAAGATCGATCGTGAGGGCCGTGTCCTCCTCTGTAAGCAACGGATCCGGTTGTTGACCAGTGATGCGGGGTGGGTCATTGACGGCTGTAACGGTGACAATCGCATTGAAAACATCACTGACGGAGAACCCGTCACTCACGACAACGGGCACGGTCAGGGAGCCATTGAAATTTGCCTTCGGCGTGATCGTATTGCCTTTTGCCGTATAATTCGCGCCACTCGCGGCCGGACGAACCAGCAACGTGAAGCTCGACGGGTCTGGCATGTCGGGATCGGTAATCTCAAAATCGGACACCTTCAGTGTCAGCGGCGTGTCTTCCGGCGTTGCAAGTGCAGACTGCCCGGTGATGACCGGCGGACGATTATTCACTGGCAATACGGGGCTCCTCACTGCAGCACCCGGCGTCACACCCGTGGCTGCAACTGGCGTTACCTCGAATTGCAGGTTGGCACCAACATCGGGCGCAACAACCGCATAGTTTCGGGTGGTCGCGCCCGCAATCGCTGCGTTGTTGCGCAACCAGCGATACTGGGATGCGCCCTCGACATCTCCATCGGCATCGCTGTAGACGTAGTTACCCGTCAATGTTGCACCAATCACCCCGCTACCCGTGATAGTGACACCGCTCGCAACCGGCGCGGTATTAGCGGGCCGTATCGGTTCGGACGGAGCACTTTGCACGGCGACACCGGGAGAGAGGCCGCTAACGGCCACCGGTGTAACTTCGAAACGAATTCTTGTGTTGATGTCAGCCTGCGCCAGGACATACTGCGTGGTGGTGGCACCAGTAATTGGCACATCGTTGCGCAACCATCGAAACAAGGAATTACCCTGCGCATCGCCATCCGCGTCGTTGTAGGCGTAACTGCCGGTCAATGTAAAGCCGACCTCAAGCGTTCCGGCAATGGTCACACCGCTCGCGACCGGCGGCGTGTTAGCGGCCTTGATCGGGCCGACGCCCTGGCTCTGCACCGGCGCTCCTGGCGAAGCGCCTGTCAGTGCGACAGGTGTGACTTCGAACACGATGCTCGTGCCCTGGTCTGCGGCCACGAGTGTATAGGTGCTTAGCGTTGCACCAGCAATCGGCGCACCGTTGCGCAGCCAACGAAATGTGGAGGCGCCTTGTGCGTCACCATTGACATCGCTGTAGCTGTAGTTACCGGTAAGCTGGTAACCCACTTCGGTGGTGCCCGAGATCGTAACGTTGGATGCGGTGGGTGGAAAATTCTGCGCAGCAATCTTGCTCGTCTTAGCACTTTCGACGGCGGCACCGGTTCGCTCCTCGGGCGGGCCCGACTGGGACACAGGCGTTACTTCAAAACTCAGGCAACTGCCCTGGTCAGCGCCGGTCGGTGTGTAGTCTCGTGTTGAGGCCAGCTCTGCCACCCTGAAAAAACAGAATGTCGCATCGTAACGATACCAGCGGTAAACGGACCCTCCCTCGGCGTCGCCATCCGCATCGCTGTACGCGTAATTGCCCGTCAAGGGCGACCCAACTGCAGGATTGCCGCTGATGGTCACACCACTTGCAACCGGCACCGCCGCTTCTGCAACGCCGGCAAAGAACAGAACAGACAGGCATGCCATTGCCAGTCGTCGACAACGTGTGCCGAGACGATGAAATCCCGACTGCACAGTAAGTGAATTGGTGCGCGGCATGGGCAGTCGCCCTGCTGCATTTTGCATTTGTTGCGATGTCATAGGTTCTGTTTGAGTCTTGTTATGAGAATTTGCGTGTCAGGACCGTTTCGGATTCTGATTTTTTAGTTAACGGACTGCTATTTTGTCGGGTGGAGGTTACTTGAAAACCGGTACCTGAACCGCGTTGGTAGTCCGCACGGGAAACGTGATCTCGGTCACGTTTTGCACCCCAAGGATACCCTAGAAACAGCAGCGTTCCGGGCGACTTTACGTATTCCGGTTTTGTTGTTTGTCGAGGAACAGCGACACGTCAATATTTCTTTTAAATCAATAACATACCCGTCCTATTTAATTGTCCAAGTGGAAAAGCGTCTGTGACTAACGACAGTAAAACCGCAGCCTGGCGGCAATATTTCCTGTATGTCCCAACCTGTTTCTTGTAAGTCATTGTTTTAGATTACCTAATAATTTACTGGCACACCCATTGCATAAAGCTATTCCGACAAAGGCAAACCCATCGCGAGGTGGGGACGCAATGCTTCCGGTCTGAAGGAAAAAGATAGCGGAGCTGCCAATTAGAAATCCCGCCCGCCGCGAGGCACGGGGCGTACTTCTGGCTTGCTCCAGGCACCACTTCCTGATCCCGGAAAACTTTCACGTCACAGGATAGTGACAGGCAATGGGGAAGCGGGTTTGGTCTTTTACGCACCGGGTAGTTCTTTTCGTACAATTCATCTTTTCATTTTTCTCGTAATTTTCCTTGGCGCTTGTGGCGGTTCCGGCGGCGGCTCCGGGAACTCCCCGGCAGTAGTTGCCGGCACGCCGACCATAAGCGGCATTCCCGACCCGGCCATTCCGGTCGGTGAAGAATTCAGCTTCCAACCTGAAGCCTCCGACGCCGAAGGTGACGAACTCAGCTTTGCCATCGAAAACAAGCCTGAATGGGCGAGCTTCGATACGGAATCCGGTACGCTGGCCGGCACGCCCCAGCCAGAGCACGTCGGTGAATACCGTAATATCAAGATCTCGGTGAGCGACGGCAGCAATGTTGCGGCAATCAGTATTTCATTGCAGGTCGTCGCCGAAGGCAACGCGTCAGTGAGCCTCACGTGGACAGCACCCACGCACTACGAGGACGGCACTGTGTTAAGCGACCTCGCGGGCTACTTCCTGTACTACGGCGACGAAGAAGGACACTATCCGCGCAAGATCCATATCGACAACGCGAGCGTGTCAACCTTTGTTGTCGATAAGTTGATGGAGAAGACCTACTACTTCGTCGCGACTGCGTACAATTCGAACGGCCGCGAAAGTCGTCATTCCAACGTGGCAGTCAAGACCGCGCGCTGACAGGAACCACATTCGGCCCCGTTCTTGTTCGCTCGTTGGTCCACCGTTGAAGTAGGTCTTGCACACAGCCCACGCACTTTCCCTACTGTATCGATGTGGTAATGGCACCCGACGGATCACTGCTTACACCGCTCGAATTCACGGCCACAACTGTAAACCTGTAGGTACCCGCTGCGAGGTTCTCAACAACGTAGGTCGTTATTCCGGGATTGTTGATCGGCACCGAGCCGCTCTGTGAACTCCCACTTCGCGTCCAATCGATGCGATACGATTTCAGGTTTTTAAGTGCTGAGCCGTCTGTATTCTGCGTCGGAGGAGTCCAGCTCAGTGTCACACTGCCGTCGCTGATTGCGTCAACACGAATGTCAAACGAGGCCAGCGTTGCCGTGCTCTTGCCGTCCGACACCTTGATCGAGATACCTGTGTAATTCCCGACATCGCCCGCCCGCGGCGTGCCATAAAGACGCCCTGTGGACGTATCGAACTGCGCCCATGATGGCTTGCGGCTTATTGAAAAGCTCAGGCGGTCACCATCCGCATCCGATGCGACGGGCCGGAAATCGTAATTCACATTGGCAGTGATCGATCGTGGCGGGTTGCCGGAGATGCTTGGTGCCTGGTTGCCGCCGCCGGATGAACCACCGCCCGAGGACCCTGAACCTGTCACCATGAGCAGTTCGATTGGTGAGCCACTTTCCTTGCTGTGAAAGTAAACATTTGAATTGGATGTCGCTAGCGCCAGTCCGTACTCACGCGCAGGATCCTGCATCCATTGGCGAACCAGTGTCGTAATATCGACCGAGATCCTGTCGCCGTCGCGTTGGCTACTAACATTGAAGCTCGCAATAGCCGGACCCAATGATGGTCGGTTGTCGTGATTGATACTCTTTTCGCCCCAGCCTGAACTCACCTTGTGGACCGTGATCTTACCGGACAGGTTTACAGCCTTGACCGTGAGGTTAAGTTTGGCTGAGTTTACCTCGGTACCCGGTGTGAACTGGTTGAGATTGAAATCAACGAAGGACGTAATATCCGACCATTTTTGCACCCGCACCGTTGCATCGCTGCCGAAATTCCGTGATGCGTCCTTTTTCTTGGTGTAGGCGTCAGCCATGGTTGAGAACGTTTGTGCAGAACCGTCGCTCGATGAACCGCCACTGGAAGATCCGCCACCGGACGAACCGCCACTCGTCGATCCGCCACTTGATGAGCCGCCGCCCGATGAACTCCCACCGGTCGATCCTGATGCTCCATTTACCACCAGTTCGATGGGCGCGCCACTCTCCCTGCTTTGGAACCACGCATTGGAATTCGAAGTGCTGAAAGCCAGCCCGTACTCACGTGCGGGATCTTGCATCCACTGCTGCACCAGCGTCGTGACATCGACCAGAATAGTGTCGCCTTTGCGCTGACCGCCAACATTGAAACTTGCGACTGCCGGACCAAGGGCAGGCCTGCTCGTGTGGCTAAGTCCATTCTCGCTCCAGGCGCCCTGCACTTTATGCACAGCAATGTTGCCCGACAGATTGACCTCGTTGACAACAAGCTTCAGTTTGGCCGAACTGACCGACGTGCCTGGTGCAAATTGATTCAGGTTAAATTCGACGAACGAGGTAATGTCGGACCATTTTTGCACCCGAATGGTCGACTCTTTGCCGAAATTCCGGCTGGCCTCTTTTTTCTTCGTGTACGTATCCGCCGTTGCCGCAAAACTTTGCGCTTGTGCATTAGCCGACAGGGTAAAGGCGCACAAGGTTGCCACGAACAAACAGGAACTGCTGCAGCGCATCAAGTTCATGACGCGACGCACAGTGAGACAATGCGGAATTGACATTTAATCGCTCCAAGTCGGGGGCGAGCAAGACCGGTCCACTGCGCTTTTTCAAGGCAATAGCTTCCCGTGGCACGTCAGCACATGCTGCGGCCCTGGCACGCTCCAGGTTTTTGGCCGAACAAACGTCGAATGCGATCGTTCGCAGGAGATGACGCCCAAGCGAAGCGTTAACTCTTGATTACGGCCAGTACATTGCACAGATTAGCCTTCGACTTTGCCCAACCACTGAGTCGAAGTTATTCAGTACGATGCGAACCCTAACACCGTTTGTCATAAAAAAAACCTGTCTCAAAACAACGACGCTATTGTGTATTTTCCCCGTGAAAAACACGCTAAATGCCTGACAGAGAAAATAAAACTTCGCACAGCCGGTGGCCGATGACCTGCGTGTACGACATGGAGAAATTGTGTTCACCGATTTTTTTCATGCAAATTTCAGCTAAAAATCATGGCCTGCGGCGAAATCGCCGCATAAGTTTCGCAACTGTGGCGGCGCAGCACAGCAAGCACCGCCAGTCTCCTGGCAGTGCAATAGTGCCCGGGATGAAATACTCATTACGGAGAAAGCGAAATGCCCGAATCCCCAGTTTCAATTACCGGTGACATGGTTCTCTTTGCAAAGGTTGCCGACTCAGGATCTATCTCCGGAGCCAGTCGCATGACAGGCCTCGAGCGCACAACGATCAGTCGCCGCCTGTCCCGTCTCGAGAAGCGTCTCGGTGCCAATCTTCTCGATCGCAGCAAGCGCGAGATCGGGCTGACCGACGCCGGGCAGCTGTACTACCTTTATTGCCAGCAAGTTGTTGAGGCCGCAGCCGACGGGGAAACTCGCGTAAGAGAATTTGGCGATCCACGTGCGCGATTCGCGAGAGTCAGCGTTGCTTTGCCGGGTGCGGATACGTTTCTTGCGAGTTACCTCAATATCTCGGTGTCACCAAGATTGTCGGAGTGCATCCGCTATCAGATCTGCCCGGAAGCCGACCGGTTTTCCGAGAAAAATACGGACCTGCTGTTGCAACTCGGTACGTCATCACCGGTTGATTTCATCGTGACCAGGCTTAGATCAATACCGCAAGCCGTGTGGTGCAGTACAGATTTTGCCTCTGGCAAAGAGTCACTCGGCAGCCTTTCCAGCCTGGACTGCATATCGCCGACCGAGCAATGCGGCACGGTGCAATGGCGATTTACGCAGGACAAGCGCAGCGAAACGCTCGAAATCCAACCCCGATTTCTCGTCAACAACATCGAAGCGTGCCGGGACGCTTGCCTCGGCGGCAACGGCATTGCCTTGCTGCCGATCTACCTGTGCGAAGCTTTCGAGGCAGCCGGCAGGCTAAAACGACTGGCAATTGAGTGGCAGGCACCCAGCGCAATCCTCTCGGCTGTCACCCGGCGTGGGCAGATCATCGACAGCCAGCTCATGTCCCTGATCGCGCACCTGAAGCATCGCTGCTGAACACGCTTGCCAGCGATCAAAGACATATGTCGCGTGCAAACTACATGTCGAAATATTGCCACATGCGAAAATCGCCTGGCCATCATGGCGCCAGGCCGGTCCCGGAAAAGTCACCGGCTATCTCGATAAAAATAAATTTTAAACAATAAGTTAGACCTTTCAAAGGCGCCAAAAACCAGTCGCAGCGCTGCCCGCTCTGCAGCTTGCAAAAGCACCCGGAAATATTGACCCGGCCCATTGTGTGCTTTTTTTGTTGCAAATTGACGACAAAACTCCAAACGCTAGAGTGATCGCCACAGACGCATGCACTTGCGTCTGACGGGGGCAGCCGTCAACTCAGCTCGCCTGAGACAGACGCTGCCAGGAGCATAGGTTTACCAGGATGAAATCATGAATCTCAGACTATCCAATATTTATGCATTATCAAAAGCAGTGTTCATCTTGCTGCTACTGGGTCCGGCCCTCTGCCTGGCGGCCGGTGGCAACGTCAACGGAGTGATCAAAGGCCAGGTCGTCGGTGATGACGGCATTGGTGTGGCGAATGTACTCATTACGGTTACGGACGCATCCGTCGGCCTTGAGCGCTCGGTAGAAACCGGGACCGACGGGCAGTTTCGAATGCAGCTGCCAACCGGCACCTACAAGCTGGTCACCCAGGCCAGTGGCAGACAGTCCATAACGGTTGAAGCCGTCAATGTTACGGTCGGCTCGTCGAGCAATTTAAGGCTCGTGGCCGCACAGAGTTCGATGGAGGAAGTTGTGGTTTACGGCAGCGCTGACAGCCTCGTCAACACCGCGGTCGCGGAAACTTCCCTGAACATGTCGCTCGAGGAATTCGCGTTGCTGCCGGTACCGCGCAACATCGAGTCGGTTGCGTTACTCGCGCCCGGCACCGTGTTTGGCGATTCCGCCTTCGGTGAGGAAAAGACGCTGGTCTCGTTCAATGGCGCGTCCGTCGCCGAGAACGCCTATTTCATCAATGGCATGAACGTCACCAATTTTCGCAACGGTCTTGGCGGCAGCACGGTGCCGTTTGAATTCTACGACCAATTCCAGGTGAAAACCGGTGGCTATAGCGCGGAGTTCGGTCGCTCGACCGGCGGCGTGCTGAATGCCGTAACCAAGACCGGCAGCAACGAATTCCACAGCGGAATTGTCGGCTATTTCGAACCCGCGGGCGTTGCGGGCGACACGCCGGACACGATTCTCAACAACGGCATACTTTACGATTCGAATGCTGCCAACACGCGCAGTGGCTGGACCACTGATATCTATGCGAGCGGACCCATCATCAAGGACCGCCTGTTTTTCTACGCATTGTACGAGTTGCAGGATCGCGCCGAGGAATACAACAGCCTGGGCGCAACGGAAACCTTCAACCATCGTGAAATCGACAATGACTTCTGGGGTGCAAACCTGCTCTGGAATATCACCGATAACCATGCGCTCGCTGTTACCGCGTTCACCGACACGAGGGAACGTGTACTCACGCAATACGACTACGATCTCGAGAGCAAAACTCGCGGCGCGAAAACCGGTGCTGCAACCGAGTCGCGGGGCGGTGACAACATCATTGTGCGCTACGATGGGCATATCACCGACAACTTTGCCGTGTCCGCATTGTACGGTAACAACAAGTATGACCTGACCGACAGTTCCGACGTGTCGGTCGAATGCCCGCTGGTTGTCAGTTTGCTTGACGGCGGCCTCGGCGGCAACTTCTCGACCCGGCCAGGCTGCGAAGCGTCGACCCGTATCGAACTGGGCGCGGACGAGCGCGAAGCTTATCGACTCGACTTCGAGTGGTACTGGGGTAACCACACACTGCGTGCCGGCCTGGACAACGAGGTCAATACGTCGGTAGCCGATCAGACCTATCCTGGCACGGGCATCCGTAACCAGGGCGGCCTCGGCATCTACTATCGCTACATCACCTCCGAGGTGGGCGCCGAGCTGCCAAACGGTGGCATCGTTCCTGATGCCAATGGCGATGGCTCGCGCGTGGATATCGTGCGCTGGCGCATCAGTGACGTCAGTGGCAACTTCGAAACCACCGCGTCTGCCTGGTACATCGAGGATCGCTGGGATATCAACGACCAGTTCAGTGCCAGTTTCGGCATCCGCAACGAGACGTTCGATAATGGCAACGGCCTGGGCCAGACCTTCATTGAAATCAAGAACCAGATCGCGCCGCGGCTTGGGCTGGTATGGCGTCCGGGCGGCTCGTACGACAGCCGTGTCTTCGCCAACTGGGGTCGTTATCA
>DDIS01000155.1:10906-44678 GCA_002338615.1 Proteobacteria bacterium UBA1844
CCAACTGGGGTCGTTATCACCTGCCGGTCGCGAATAATACGAACGTGCGCTTGTCGGGTGCCGAAGATGGTCGCCAGCGTTATTTCGTCTTCGACGGTAACTTCGACCTGACGTCGGCAAGCCCGACCACCGTCGATGCGAACGGCATCCCGACAACAACCGAAATCGGCCCTGAACTGGTCACGGCAAACGGCGTGACGCCCGACAGCGCGCAGCTCGCGGACCAGAATATCGAGCCGATGTTCCAGGACGAGTTCATCCTGGGCTACGAGAAGACCATCGCCGATGACTGGCTGCTCGGCGTCCGCTACATCAACCGCGACCTCGCGAGTGGCATCGACGATGTCCTGATCAACGACGCCGTCGACGCGCTGGGCTACGAACACACCGGTGATGCGGGTGGCTACGTGCTCGCCAACCCGGGCAGCGATATCACGATTCCTTACGATCGCTATGGCACGGGTCAGCTTGAAACGACAACGTTTACCGCGGACCTGCTCGGCTATCCGAAAGCGGAACGCACCTACCAGGCGCTCGAGTTCACCATCGAAAAAGCGTTCACTGATCGCTGGGGCTTGCGCGGCTCATACACCTGGTCGAAAAGCGAAGGCAACACGGAAGGCTACGTGAAATCCGACAACGGCCAGGACGACGCGGGCATTACGACCGATTTCGACCAGACCCAGTTGATGGATGGCTCCTACGGCCTGTTGCCGAACAACCGCACGCACCAGTTCAAGCTGTTCGGCAATTTCGAGGTATCGGAAAGGTTCGTGCTCGGTGCTGACATGCTGCTGCAGTCAGGTCGCCCGGTGAATATATTTGGCACCAATCACCCTGACGGGCCGCCCTCCTACGGCAATACGTACTACATCACGGATCCGGCCACCGGCGTATTGCGCAAGATTCCGCGCGGCACCGCCGGCGAGACACCGTGGGTGACACGCCTCAACCTGTCCGCTATTTACACTTTCGAGTGGAATAACACGGCCGAGGTGGAGCTCAGGGCGGAGGTATTCAACCTGATGGATGCGCACAGCGTGCTCGAGGTCTACGAGCTCGGCGAGGTAGCACCGGGCTCGCCCGACCCGCAGCTTGGTGCACCGACCAGCTACCAGGCACCGCGGACATTCCGTCTTGGCGCCAGTATCCGGTTCTAAAGCGCGCAGTAGGCTCAATACGCGGCCGGCCCTGCACCTGTGGGGCCGGCCGTTTCCCGTTGGAACAATGCCAGCCCGGCGCAGTCATAGGTTCGGACAAGATTGGTGAGATACCCGGGGGGGCAGCCACAATGAATACGGCCTTGGCCAAGTCGAACACGTGCGTCACGCGACAGGTGTCCGGATGACGCCGTCAACCTACCGCTTTTCCAACTTTGAGTTTGACGCCAACTCGCTGGGTTTGATGCACCAGGGCAAACCGGTGCCAATCCGGCCGCAAGCTGCAAAACTGTTGCACGCGCTGTTGCAGGCCAGTCCCGAGCACGTGCCGCGTGAGGAACTGCAGCAACGCCTGTGGAAGAATATCAACTACATTGAAGTCGATGGCGCGCTCAATGCCTGTGTTCGGGAACTGCGCAACGCGCTGGGTGACTCAGGCAGTGCCGAAAGGTTTATCGAAACCCTGCCGAAACGAGGCTATCGTTTTGTCGGTGAGATACAGCCGACGCAGAAGCCCGTCGGACGTCACTGGCTCGGCGCGGCATCCTTGTTGTTTATCACTACGCTCGTGTTCGCCTATCTCGGGCATCAACCGGAGCAAACCGAACCCGGAAACGAACCAATCCTGATTTCTGTTTTGCCAGCCGACCTGCCAGGTGACGACGGTCGCTCACCTCCAACGAGTTACCAGGTCGCCATGCAAATTACGGCCGCCCTCCGCGACCTCAACGTGCCAAACCTGAGCATTATTAGCAGCGACACGGTGCGCAGGAACAGCGACGACAGTGTGTTTCTCGCCGAGTCCGCTCGCGCCGACTTCGTGTTACGCACGGCAATTACGCGGGACGATGGCCACCTGCTGGTAAAGGCGAACCTGCTTGATGTAACGGACCGGCAATCCAAGAGTCAGTTTTTGAAATCCTACCCCGACCAGCCAACGCTGGTCACGCGCGCCGTACCCGACGATATCGTCACCTGGATGGTGGACTTTCTCGGGATCGAGGTACCCAAGGATTTATTGTCGAACCGGACATTGCTGCAGCCCGAGCTTATCGACAAGTTGATTCAGGCGCGTTGGTACCGGGAAATGCCCGATCTCGAGGCGCAACTCGACGCGCTTGCGCTGTACGACGAAATACTGGAAGTGGACCCGGACAATACTGAAGCCCTGTGCGGCAAGCTGGTCCTCTTGACCAGGACCGCCGGCTACACGGCCGCACCCATCCTTGAACGCTACGACGAGATCGAGCGCCTTGCCTACCGGATCAAACAAAGCGGCATTTTGGCTGGCGGTATTCCCGATCTTGGGCTCGCGTTCGTCCGCCTGTACCGGGACTGGGATATTGAAGCCGCGTTGCAGCACTCGGAAGCGTCGCTGATGATCGATCCGCAGAACGCGCAAACCTACACAACCTACTCTGCCGCGAAAGCCGCGTCCGGCGATTTTGGCGGGGCAATCCGCTCTGCCGAGACCAGTCTCCGCATTCGTCCCAATGATTGGGCGCGTGCGGATCTTTGCTACTACCTGCTGCTTGGCAATGAGCTCGATCGCGCGATCGATATCTGCCAGTGGGCACGCGAAACCGCGCCAAAGGATGTCTTTGCAACAACAATCTATGCCGTCGCCAGCTACGAAAAGGGCAATGAAGCCGAGGCGCTGACGACAATGATTGACGCAATAGAACAAGCAAGCCCGGGCACCTACGCGAACGACGCGGCCAGACCCGGCTCCTGGCAGGAATTCAGCTGCCAGCGTGCAAGTTACTATTCAGACCTGTTTTCAACCCCGGAGTACCAGGGAAGCCCGGTGCTGTTCATCACGGCTGCGTACTACTGGTCTCAGTGCGGTAACCGGGAACAGGTTCTCAACTGGGTGGCAAAGTCCATGCAATCCAAGGGACAGATGGCGGTTTTCATCAACGTGGATCCGAGGTTTCGCAAGTGGCGGTCGGACCCTGATTTTCGCAAACTGGTCGCGCCTATTGATGCCAGCAACACGTAGCGATCGTCGTTGACGCATCAGGAGTATTGACGTTGCCGGCGTTACCGCGTGCGGGATTCGGCGGCGCAGACATGTGCACCCGATTTAATGCACAATGAGTTGTGACCGACACACCACTTACCGACCTGATTCATCAAGCTCAAAATGGTGACAAGGCTGCCATGGGCCAGGTATTCGATCTTGCCTACGCGGACCTCCGTATGCTGGCGCGATCACGTTTGCGCAGAAGCCGCAAGAACACCCTGCTCGGCACAACCGCATTGGTACATGAGTCATTTTTGCGTTTTGTAAACACCCGGCAACTGAAGATCGAGGATCGCAATCACTTTCTTCGTTATGCCGCTCACGTCATTCGATCGGTCGTCATCGACTATGTGCGCGAGCAACAAACGGAGCGACGCGGCGGCGATGCCGCACATATAACGCTCAACACGTCGGTGGGCCAGGCTCAGCCAGTTGGCGAAGACGAAATCCTGCGCGTGCACGAGGCGCTCGACGAGCTGGCTCGTTACGAACAGCGGCTTGTTGAAATCGTTGAGATGCGTTACTTCGCCGCCGGATGCGGCGGGCCTGGACCCTGACTTCTGGAGTGGTGGCAAACTCACGGTGCCCGGGTTCGGTGAAGCCACCGACATTGCACTGCAGCCGGACGGCAAAATCGTCGCAGTAGGCGATAATAGGATCGCGCGCTATACGGCTGATGGCGAACCGGACACCGGCTTTGGTACAGGCGGCTCCGTCGTTATGAATGTTTTCAATTCGAACAACACAATCTACGACACGCTGGAAGCCGTGACCGTCCAACCCAACGGTCAGATCATCGTTGCAGGTTCCTCGCAGGATGGTGCTAACTCGCCAACGCAAAACGACATCATCGTTGCGCGCTACGATGTAAACGGTGCACTCGATCCTACCTTTGGCAACGGCGGCACCGTAGTTACAGATATCGAAGGCGGGGCGACGGCGCCTACGATGTGCTGGTTCAACCGGACGGCGCCATCGTTATTGCCGGCACAGCTTCAATAGTCGGCGCCTTCGGAATCAGCGACGGCGACTTTGCCGCTGTTCGTTACACCAGCAGTGGCGCGCTTGATGCAGGCTTTGGCAATGGCGGAATAGCCACCATTAATATTGCGGGCCGGACCGATATCGCTTACGCGGCGGTTTTGCAGATCGACGGCAAGCTTGTAATGACCGGCCGTGTGGCAAATACCGGTGGTGACGATCCGGATATCGGGCTGGTGCGATTCGACACGAACGGAATTCCGGACGCGACCTTTGGCACCGGCGGTATTGTTCGCGTTACAACGCCAGACTGGGACGAAGCGTCCGATATCGTGGTGCAACCCGATGGCAGCATTGTTGTGTCGGGATTCACCATTGTCGGTTCATCGGCCATGCTCACCGTCGCCCGTTTCGATAGCGCGGGGGCAAGCGACGCTGGCTTCGGCACAGGTGGCTTCCTGCGCGATCCGGTCATGGAACGCGGGCGCAGTCTTGCGTTACAGGGCGACGGCCAGATCGTTGTCGCCGGCAGCGTAGGCGAATACCCCGGTGACATGGCTGTCGCGCGCTTGAATGCCATCGGTGCGCTGGATACTGGTTTCGGTGAGAGTGGTTTGTTGCGCTTCGACTTCTTCGGTGGCAGCGATGGTGCCAACGCAGTTGTCATCCAAGCAGATGGCAAAATCGTCGCGGGCGGCTATGCCGTAAACGGCACCCAGATGAGCCTTGCCCTCATTCGCGTATTGCCCTGACGGGACTAACCCGTGAAACCTATGCCCTGTGGCGAATTCGCCGCAGGGCGCGGCGCTTGCGACGACGGCTCGTTTAACGTTCAGTTAACCCCATGTTGGCGTCGACTACACATGATCACGCGTAGTCTCGTGAGCTTATGCAGGAGTGTTTCAAAAAAACACCCCGATAAGCGAATATGGAGTCAACCGAAATGAAGACGAACACACGACAAATTGCTAGCCTGGCTTTTTCGATGTGCGCAACGTTTGCGTGCGCAGTGGTTCTTGCTGCGGAACCCGTCACCCGGCATGCGGCCACGGGCGATGACAACAGCGATGCAGTACATTGTTTGAGCACCATCCGCATCAAGCAATCCGATGTACTCGACAACCAGAATATCCTGTTCGAGATGACCGACCGGAGCACGTTTCTCAATGTACTGCCGTATCCCTGCCCGGGATTGTCGCCGCAGAAACCGTTCATGTACCGAACTTCCATCAACCAGCTTTGCGACCTGGACATTGTCACGGTTCTGGACAACACGGGCTTTGGCCTGATGCCCGGCGCATCCTGCGGGCTCGGCGATTTTCGACCGATTGACGAAGCCGCGGCCAAAGCGCTGAAAAGCCAATCGAAGAATCGCGACGCATAGCCCGTGTCCGTGGCGATTTCGTCGCGTCTTCGATTGCCGCTTGCCTTGCGGCGGGATGGTAGTCTTGTTCGCGCGCGTGCCGAAGGGGTTTGTGGCGTTGAACGCTGACACAGCGACGATGCTACTGAACCGCCGTGATGCTCGCTACGTGCTCCGCTATCGCAAGTGATGCCGTTAGCCCGGGTGACTCGATCCCGAACAGGCTGGTTACATTCGGAATGCCGTGTTGTTCAGGGCCGACGAACGTGAAATCGGCGGCCGGCTGCCCTTGCCCGGATATTTTGGGGCGAATACCTGTGTATCCAGGGTCCAGTTTTCGATCCTTGATCCCAGGGTAGTACTGCGCAATGGCCGCGCGAAATAACGCTTCGCGTCCTGCATCAAACTCGTAATTAATTGCGTCAACCCAATGAACATCCGGCCCGAAGCGAGCTCGCCCGGAAAGATCGAGTGTCAGGTGTATGCCGAGCCCACCTGACGATGCAACGGGATACACGAGGTGCTTGAACGGTGATCTTCCGGCAAGTGTGAAATATTGGCCCTTGGCCAGGTGCCTTTTTGGAATGCTGCCCGGCTCTATGCCACTGATACTGCTTGCCACCTGCTGGGCGTGGAGCCCCGCCGCAATAATTGCGCTGTTGCATGAAATGCTGCCATCGCGCGACACGATTCGCAGCCCCTTCGATTCAGGTTCAATGCGAGTTACCTCGGTATTCAGAACGAGCTGTCCGCCACCCCGCTCAAGATCGGCAAGATAGTGGAGCATCAGTTCGTGCACATCGACAATCCCGGTACGCCGCGACCAAAGGCCTTCCTGACACTTGATAGCCGGCTCGGACCTGGCAAGCGATTTTCCTGAAACGCGAACCAGGTCGACATCAATGTTCCGCGTATTCGCCCACAAGCGGTCCAGGGCCTCCAGTTCGGTCTCCGTTGAACCGACGACAAACTTGCCAATCTGTGAGTGTGCGATCTTGCGTTGCTCACAGTACTGATACAGCATTTCGCGACCACGTATGCACAGTCGGCTCTTCAGGGATTCCGGCGGATAGTAGAGCCCGGCATGAATGACTTCGGAATTCCTGCTACTGGTTTCGCTACCAATCCTGTCGGCGCGATCAACGACCAGGACCGATCGCCCCAATGCGGCAAGTGCCCGGCCGATCGCGAGCCCGACCACCCCGGCGCCAATGACTACAAAATCGAAATCTCTGGTCAACGCTGTCATTGAGCTAGCTCGTCGCCTGGCTTCGGCAAGTGTTGAACGCGGCCGATAAACTACTTCTCTTGTGAAAATACATTGTCATAAGTGATTGGTATCGCCAGGTCAGCATCAGTTGTGCACGTCACTAGCCATTATTCGGCCGAAGCATCGGTATATGCAAGTCACCAATTGGAGACCTCACCATGCCCCACGAGCACGAAGCCTTGGTCTCTGGAAACGCTTGAAAATTGCAATGTTTAGCGAGAGAAGAGCAGCCGTAACTCGCGTTCGAGACCAGGGCACGTCAAAGCTTCAACCCCAGACCATTCTTAACTTTGACACGTATAACGTATCACGTTACACTCAATTAGTGATCCGACGCTTCAAGCACAAAGGACTGCAACGATTCTTTTTGCGTGGCACGAAGGCCGGCATTCAAGCTCCGCATGCCGCAAAACTCCGACTCATTTTGTCTCGGTTGCACGCTTCTATCGTTCCCAAAGATATGGATCTTCCGGGCCTGTACCTACATCAGTTAAGGGGCGAGAGCCGGGGGACGTGGTCAGTTCGAGTCAGTGGCAACTGGCGAATTACGTTCAAGTTTGAAGGACTGGATGCGCTTGACGTGAACTACGAGGATTACCACTAGCCATGACTATGCAGATGCACAACCCACCCCATCCGGGCGAAGTTCTTCGAGATTTATGCCTTGAACCGCTGGAGCTTAGTGTCACCGACGCGGCCGAGGCACTCGGAGTTGCCAGGAAGACCCTTTCTGCCATTCTTAATGGGCGCGCCGGTATCAGCCCTGAAATGGCGTTGCGGCTGTCTATGGCGTTCGATACGACGCCGGAGAGTTGGCTGAACCAACAATCTCAGTACGACCTTTGGTTAGCGAAAAAGGCGAAGAAACATCTCCGTGTGAAAAGGTTATCCGCAGCCTGACACAGCGCTACATTGATGCCTCCTGCCTTCCATCAGGATCTCAGGAGCGACGAGAATAAAGCAGCGCTGCCATGTCTATCGTACGGCTGTCAACGCAAGAATCTGGGCCGTACTAGATACGATTTCGACATAAGCTGCTGGCTTAACTTAACAAACGCCAATCGTCAACAAACCGGCGACATCACAGCGCTATGAATGTATCCTGCGGTCCCACTCACGATCTGACTATTTGTGTCTCCCACGCCGCTTGACAAAATGAACTCTGCGTCGACCTGCTGGGCGCGTATGGATGGGGATACAAGGTTTCGTGAAAATACTTTATCAGCCATAAATATTGCAGAGCACCAACGATGAACCTTACCCACCTGGAACGTCTCGAAGCCGAAAGCATTCATATCATGCGCGAGCTTGTCGCGGAGGCGGAAAATCCGGTCATGCTTTATTCTGTCGGCAAGGATTCGGCCGCCATGCTTCACCTGGCGAAGAAAGCGTTCTTCCCCTCCACGCCTCCGTTTCCCCTTCTGCACGTTGATACGACCTGGAAATTCAAGGACATGTATGCACTGCGCGAGAAAGCTGCAAAAGAGGCAGGCATGGAGCTGCTCATCTATCAAAATCCCGAAGCCGTGGAGAGGGGCATCAACCCGTTCGACCACGGTTCGCTGCATACCGAGATGTGGAAGACCGAGGGCCTGAAGAAAGCCCTCGACCATTACGGCTTTGACGCCGCCTTCGGCGGAGCCCGACGCGACGAAGAAAAGAGCCGGGCCAAGGAACGCGTATTTTCATTCCGCACAGCCAAACACCGGTGGGATGCGAAAAATCAGCGACCGGAACTCTGGAATCTCTACAACGCCCGCAAAGCGAAAGGTGAAAGCATACGGGTATTTCCGCTTTCGAATTGGACCGAGCTCGATGTCTGGCAGTATATTCAACTGGAAGATATCGAAATTGTTCCATTGTATTTTGCGGCTGAACGCCCCACCGTTGTGCGCGATGGCATGCTGATCATGGTCGACGATGATCGGCTGCCGCTGCAGCAGGATGAGGCCCCGGTGCAGCGATCCATTCGCTTCCGCACCTTGGGTTGTTACCCCCTTACCGGCGCCATCGAGAGCCACGCGGCAACATTGCCCGAAGTCATCCAGGAAATGCTTCTTACTACAACGTCGGAGCGCCAGGGACGCGCCATCGACCACGACAGTTCAGGATCCATGGAGAAAAAGAAGCAGGAAGGGTATTTCTAATGGTCGCGAAAGATGAAAAGTACCAAACCGATGCCCTGATTGCCGAAGATATCGACGCATACCTTGAGGCCCATCAGCATAAATCGATGTTGCGCTTCATAACCTGCGGGTCCGTGGACGACGGTAAATCGACGCTGATCGGCCGGCTGCTCTACGACACGAAAATGATCTTCGAGGATCAACTCGACGCGCTGGAGGCTGACAGCAAGAAAGTTGGCACCCAGGGTCAGAATATCGATTTCGCGCTGCTGGTCGATGGGCTCGCTGCCGAACGGGAACAGGGTATTACGATCGACGTCTCGTATCGCTTTTTCACCACTGAGAAACGCAAATTCATCGTCGCGGACACGCCCGGCCATGAGCAATATACGCGTAACATGGTGACGGGCGCATCCACTGCCGACCTCGCCGTAATACTGATCGATGCACGGCAGGGTGTTCTGACACAGACCCGGCGTCACAGCTATTTGGTAAAGCTCGTCGGCATCAAGCACGTCGTGTTGGCGGTCAACAAGATGGACCTGGTCGGCTACGACCAAGGTGTCTTTGATAAGATCATCGCGGATTATCACGAGTTCGCCACCAGCATCGGTATCGATTCGTACACGGCCATTCCCATCTCCGGGCTCGCCGGCGACAACATCGCGCAGCTCTCGGACAACACCCCCTGGTACAGCGGTCAGTCCCTCCTCGAGCACCTTGAAAACGTGCAACTTGACGTGGCCCTGAACCAGGACAAAGCGTTTCGCATGGCCGTGCAATGGGTGAACCGGCCCAATCTCGACTTTCGCGGCTTCAGTGGGCAAATTGCGGCTGGCTCAGTCAAACCCGGTGACAAAGTTCGGGTCGTACCATCGGGCAAGACCTCGACAATCAAGCGCATCGTAACGATGGACGGTGATCTCGAAGTTGCCGTCGCCGGCCAGTCCGTGACGCTCACGCTGGCGGACGAAATAGACTGCTCGCGCGGTGATGTAATCGCGGCAGCCGAGAGCCCACCGGAAGTCGCCGATCAATTTGAAACGACTATTGTATGGATGTCGGACGAGCCCTTGCTACCGGGGCGCAGCGTGCGGATGAAGATTGGCACGCAGACCGTGTCCGCACACGTGCAGCAGCCGAAATATCAAATTGACATCAATAGTATGCAGCACCTGGCGGCCAAGAAGCTCGAACTCAACAGCATCGGGGTAGCCGAAGTCGCGACAGACAAACCCATCGTATTCGAACCCTATGACAGCAATCGGGATATGGGCGGTTTCATTCTTATCGACAAGAATACGAATGCCACGATAGCCGCGGGAATGATTCACTTCAGTCTGCGGCGCTCAAAAAACGTGCATTGGCAGCCCGTCGATATTGATCGGGATGCACACTGCCGCCTCAAGAATCAAAGGCCGCTGGTGTTGTGGTTTACGGGCTTGTCTGGCTCAGGCAAGTCGACGATAGCCAACGAAGTAGAGAAGCGCCTCCATTTCATGAATCGTCACACATTCCTGCTTGACGGTGACAACATCCGGCACGGCTTGAACAGGGATCTGGGTTTTACTGACGCTGACCGCGTCGAAAATATTCGCCGCATCGGCGAAATAGCCAAATTGATGACCGATGCGGGCTTGATCGTTCTGACCGCTTTTATTTCGCCGTTTCGCGCGGAGCGCCAGATGGCCCGGGCGATGTTGCCAGACGGCGAGTTTATCGAGGTATTCGTCGACACCCCCCTGCAGGTTGCGGAAAGTCGCGACGTGAAAGGTTTGTACAAGAAAGCCAGGTCGGGCGAACTGAAGAACTTTACGGGTATCGACAGCCCTTATGAAGAGCCCGTCAGTGCCGAGATTCGAATCGATACGACCAAAATGTCCGCCAGGGAAGCCGCCCGGCATATCGTCAATCAACTGTTTGGTTTGGATGAGGCTGACTAGGTCGGCGATTTCTGAAGAATCACGCCGATTTGCTATCCTGTCCGTCTTAGCGGCGGCACTTTTTGGTGTAAATCCATGGCGTGCCAGAGATCCCAGTCGCGTTGCAGATTCAACCAGAACTCTGGGCCGGTTTTGAGCGCCTCACCCAATGCCAATGCCGAATCCGCACTGACCTGACGACGACCGTTGACCACCTCGTTAAGACGTGCATACGTCCAACCGAGGTGTGCGGCGAAAGCTTTCTGGGTCACACCCAGCGGCTCCAGAAACTCTTTCAACAGCATTTCGCCGGGGTGTGTCGGGGGACGATTCTTCGGTAACATGTCTTTCACCTAATGGTAGTCAATCACTTGTACATCAATCGCATCCTGTCCTTGCCACCGGAAAACAATGCGCCATTGGTCATTGATCCGCAGACTCCAGAACCCCGCCCGATCACCTTTCAATTTCTCCAACCGGTTACTCGGCGGAATGCGTAACATGTCCAGCGTCGGGGCCGCATTGATCTGGTCCAGCAATCGTCGCGCCTTGTCGCGCAATGCAGGCGGTAGCTTCCGCGCCTGACGACTGTTGACACCGTCGTAGATATCCCGGGTCGTCTTGTCGGCAAGGCTCTTCAGCATATTTGGAATATATCGTATATCGATATACCGCTCAAGCCGCGTGTAAACATGAGTATTAGCCACGTCGTAACACGAGCGACAGGGACTTTCACCATGGGGTAAGAAAAGGCCATTTGTCATGGCGCAATGGGGGCTGTTTGGTCTGGATGAGTCCGGGCTAGGTCGGATATTAACGCTGGCGCGTTTTGTCGAACCCGGGTTTACCTCGCAGCGCCTTGCGACGCACCAATGCGTTATAGAAGTTGGCCACATATATGCAGAAAGGTTGCCTTCATCGAACGTACATGAATCTTCGGCAGCTTTGATCTGCGGAATCGAGAGGGAGTCTCCCGCCTCCTCGACCACGATTGCAAGTCCGTTGATGCCCTTACGAAAGTCAACGACATCCCGGCACAGATACACCGCCGGTAAATCGTTTGAGGGACGCATCATTCGAGACGCGCCACCGTGTTCAGAATCGCTGACAACGAGCCGCCATCAACCGCGCCGCAACACTCCACCGAAACTCCGTTCGGCAACTGAATGCGCCACTTCGTATCGGCTGATACCGTCGCCGTCTGCACACGCTGAAAGCGCTTTTTCTGCGCGCGTGGCAACACACCTTTCCTGACCAGTATTTTCTTTGCGTCGTACAGCTCGCGGACCACGAACCCGTGCTCCGCCGCGTACTCCGTGAAACTCTTTCCCGATGCCTCGCACGCCTGCAGACGCTCCAGTCATTTACGCTGATGTTCCGTCAGTGCTTTTCCTGCTGATCCAACCATTGCTTCGCTCCGCTGATCTTGAACAGCGCAGCTTGCAGAGAAATGAATCAGACAAAAAGGGCGTGGTTTATTTTGCGCTTACGCTGTATCGGCATGTAGCACCTAATGTAGTGTTTCAACGCTAACAACTAAGGCAACCCCGAAAGGTACGCGAACACCTCTATAGCTCCAACTACAACCAGTACAAGGCGCTGTGATGGCTAAAGCAGAATGCCATCATCAGATTTAGAGAACGCGATTATCCTAACGGCTGGTCGCGCTTTTTATGCCCGTTGTTTTCTCCCTCGCGAGGGTGCAGGGAATCTTTGAGATGTCAAAAAAACGATATTGATGAGTGTGAAAGGGCGAAATTAATCAAGTCGCATTTCTCGATACTTCGCCCAGAAATCCGTATAGAGACGAATGTCGAATACAACTTTAGGCTAGTTCGCACAATCATCAACAATTGGAGAAGATAATGCGCAAACTAATAATTCTGGCCTTGCTATCGCCCTTGTCCGCTTTTGCACAAGGAACCTTAGGCGGAACGAACGACACGTTTGATGGTCCGTCCTCGTATTCAGATTTCGGTCCAAATTATTCGATGTTTGGACAGATGAATATCAACATGGGCGGCTTTTTGTATCAAGACCATATGAACTACTCTTGGCAGGGTACTAACGACGACGGCGAGATAGAGGAGGTTACCGTCATAGCCAAGCGGCTAGTCAACCACGGATGGCAACTCTATTCATTTATTAATCTCAACCTAACCGGTGAAGAGATATGCACAAACTATACGGATGGAGGTCACTGCAATGCTACGGATACGTTTTACGATCCCAATAAGACGCCAATTGACGAGGGTTGCCAGACTGTGACCGGCCACAGGGGACCACTCACCGGCCAGGAAGCAAATGACCTAAACGTGGAGTACCTCAATGGCCAAGCAGTCGGAGCTGCCGTCTTGACTGCATTTAGTACAGGCGGAGGCCTCGCAATAGGCGGAGCGCCTGGAGGATTGATCGCCGCGTTGGGCGCAGCGGTAGCTACCTATTCAAGTTTCGTTGGCGAGCTGCCATTCAAGTACGGGGACAATGTGGATTGGACGCTTGAAGTATGCAACGATGGGGAAGGTGGTGTAAATTCAACGTTGCACACTGATATAACCTGACTTGAGTTGTGCCGGTGAAAATTGTCAAGATACTTATTGGAATAGCAATGATTCTGCCGGTCTTCGCGATTCCCAGGCTTATAGGCGAGATGACCCTTAGAGGATACGAGCCGTGGGAAGCCATTTGTTTGGCACTTGGAATGACGCTGCCGTTTGTGCTTCTTTTCTTCATCGCATACTTTTTCGTGGACAAAAGTACAAGTCGAACTTCGCGCTGAAGGCGGAATCCAAGAGAGAATCGACGACACTGGTCGGAAAACCGAAGACGACCCCCGTCACTTAGAGCAAGGTCGGATGGCCTCCTTGTCGGCGGCTATCCGGGGTGGATTCGTAAAGGTTAAGTTTCTAGAAGACTCTATGATCTTCCCCCGGGATACCGGACACCGAGTTAAGAATCATATAATGATTCGAAACGAGGTGTTAGATGAAGAAGCAACGCAGAAATCACAGTCCTGAGTTTAAGCGAGAAGCGGTGGCATTGGTGGTTGATCAGGGCTACAGCAAAGCCGAAGCCGGGCGCAGCCTTGGGATAAATGGGGCTCTGATCGGTCGCTGGCAGCGCGAGCTTGAAGGTGATGCGTCAGAGGCGTTTCCGGGCAAAGGCAAGCGCACGGCTGAGCAGCAACGGATCCATGAGCTGGAGGCGGAGAACCGCCGGCTGCGCATGGAGAGAGAAGTCCTAAAAAAAGCCACGGCCTTCTTTGTCAAGGAAAGCTCATGAGGTATCGATTTGTCGATGCGCATAAGAAGGTCTGGCCGGTGAATCTCATATGTCGTGTTCTGAGTGTGTCCACTAGCGGGTACTACGACTGGACGAAACGTAAACCGAGTCAGCGAGCCTTGTTGAACGAAGAATTGGATATCCGCGTAGGCGAGCTGTTTGCCGCTCACCGACAACGCTATGGAGCGCCCAGGATTGCCGATGCTTTGCGCGATGAAGGCATCCAATGCAGTGACAACCGGGTTGCGCGAAGAATGCGTTTGAAAGGGCTGAGGGCGATTCAGGCGAAGAAATTCAAGGTTACAACCGACTCAAATCACTCAAAGCTGGTGGCACCCGATTTAATCGAACAGGACTTCAGTGCTGAGGCTCCCAATCAGAAATGGACTGGTGACATTACGTACATTTGGACTGACGAGGGTTGGCTGTACCTGGCGGTCGTGATGGACCTGTACTCGCGTGCCATCGTCGGCTGGTCGATGAGTCGACGGATGACGCAGGAGCTGGTCTGTAACGCGTTGCACATGGCTCTGTTCCGGCGCGGTTTCCCCAAAGGCACGATTGTCCACTCTGATCGTGGCAGCCAATATTGCTCAAAGCGGTATCAGCAGTTGATTGAGCGCAATGGTCTGTACTGTAGCATGGGTCGCAGAGCGACCTGCTACGACAACGCCGTGACTGAGAGTTTCTTTCATACACTGAAAGTCGAACTCGTTCATCGAGAAAGATACTTGAGCAGGCGCATGGCGCAATCCAGTATCTTTGAATATATCGAAACTTACTACAATCGGCAGAGAAAACATTCTGCTATCGGGCATCGGATACCGATGCAATTTGAGAACGCAGCTTAACCGCGTGTCCGTTGTTGTGGGGGAAGATCAGTCGCTGACCCGGGGCGGGAACGTACGCTATGCGCTAAAGACTCCGTATCGCGACGGCACCACGCACGTGATCTTCGAGCCCGAGGACTTTATTGCGCGACTCGTCGCGTTGGTGCCCAAGCCCCGCGCGCACCTGACCCGGTACCACGGTGTGTTCGCACCGGCGAGCCCCGACCGGGCAGGGATTGTGCCCGGGACACGCACCGCCGCTGCCGCCGCAAATGGTGAGGTATCGGCCAGCGACCGGCAACGGGCGATGTCATGGGCACAACGCCTCAAGCGGGTGTTCGCCATCGACATTGAGACCTGCCGACAATGCGGCCGGCGACTGCGGGTGATCGCCAGCATTGAGCAACCCGCAGTCATCGAGCGGATTCTGGACCATCTCGGCCACACGGCGGAGCCGGTCGATCCGGCGCATCCGAGCCGAGCGCCGCCTAAGGGCGATCGCCTGGTCTGACCGCTTTGTCCTGTTCTTAACCACCCGGGCCCCCTTGCAGGGACGGGCGGGTGTTGACTCGTGCCGTGATGCGCCGGCGTTTCCGGGTGAAAGGGAGGGATTCACGCGCCTCAACGACGAGGGGTCGGGCCGGCTCCGCACGATGGCGGCCTCGATCTGCCGTTAATCGGCCCGGTTTCAGCTCGCTCCGACGGTTTCTGTCCTGACATAATGGCCCCTTATACGCCGGCCTCGATCTGCCGTTAATCAGCCCGGTTTCAGCTCGCTCCGTCGGTTTCTGTCCTGACATAATGGACCCTTATACGTACTACCCGCATATCTCAAAGTTATCGTGCAAGTCGCGACGTATCACTTCCGGGAAGAGAACTCCCACCAACCGTTCGCACCAATGGTGCAAACCAGAGAAGGGCAGTCGCCGATCCCGGCAGATTTGAACGACGAGAATTGCTTGCCCTAAATTTGCCACTTCTGGCTAGACTTGATCGAGCACAAACGAGCATCTACTGCCACTTAGAGAATCCACGAACGCCCTCCAAGTCGTTTAAAAACAGGCGGTGACCGACCGACCCTTGGCTCTCCGTAGGCAGGGGTCACAGGTTCGAATCCTGTCGGGCGCGCCAATACAAATAGGGTGTATTCCAATGGGATGGACTCCTCCTCACCTTTAAACGGCATCGCAATGTGCCAAGCTGGTGAAGCTAATTCCCAGTAACAGGTAGAGAAGGAGTCCGACATGGAGATTACTCGCGTAGGTATAGATATCGCAAAAAATCGCAGCGCCTTGCGGCACACCTATAAAAAACCCCACACAAGGCGGGTGGTCGCCTTGAGTTGCTTGAGAGGGGATTGATCAAAACAGCCTTTGGGCTGTTTTGACCCTGCGGGCGCACTTCGTGCGTCCAAAACGCTGGCGCGTTTTGTCGAACCCGGGTTTACCTCGCAGCGCCTTGCGGCGCACCAAAAAAAAGACCCGCACAAGGCGGGTGGTCACCGTGAGCTGCTTGAGAGGGGATTGATCAAAACAGCCTTTGGGCTGTTTTGACCCTGCGGGCGCCCTTCGGGCGTCCAAAACGCTGGCGCGTTTTGTCGAACCCGGGTTTACCTCGCAGCGCCTTGCGGCGCACCAAAAAAAAGACCCGCGCAAGGCGGGTTTTTTTTTTGGTATGGCGTCCCCAAGGGGATTCGAACCCCTGTTGCCGCCGTGAAAGGGCAGTGTCCTAGGCCTCTAGACGATGGGGACTTGGATCTTTTTTTCCATGTGAAGCTGGTGGAGCTAGGCGGGATCGAACCGCCGACCTCTTGCATGCCATGCAAGCGCTCTCCCAGCTGAGCTATAGCCCCACGGAGCCGGGGACTATAGGGGTGCATGGGGGGGCTGTCAAGAACGGTGGAATATTATGCAGTTTAACTGCCAAATCAAGCGTTTGCAGCCCCTCTGGCCGCGATGAATTCTATTGCCCTGTCCAGCCTCGCGACCGTCCTTGCCTGGCCCACGAGAGACAACGTCACATCAATTGGGGGCGATACCGCGCCGCCCGTCACGGCCACTCGAATCGGCTGGCCGATCTTGCCCATGTTCAGCTCAAAGCCGGCGGCAACCTCGGAGATGATCGAACTGATCGCCTCCTCGTTCCACTCACCGAGACTCGCCAGTTCATCCCGAACCTTTTTCATGGGTTCAAGAATCACCGGCCGCAAATTCTTCTTCGCGGCTTTCTCGTCGAATGTCGTGAAATCTTCGTAGCAATACCGGGCACTGTCGGCCATCTGCGCCAGCGTCTCGGCGCGCTCCCGAAACCCTTCCGCGACGCGTGCAGATTCCGGCCCGTTGGCGGGGTCGAGTCCTGCCGCCACCAGGAACGGCACCAGGTCAGCCCCCAGCCGGTCCGCGGGTGCCGCAATGATGTGTTGCTGGTTCAGCCAGCGCAGCTTCTCGGGATTGAATGACGAAGCCGACTGGTTGACATCATTGATATCAAACAACGCGGTCATCTCCTCGATGCTGAACACCTCCTGATCACCATGTGACCAGCCCAGACGCACCATGTAGTTCAGCATGGCTTCGGGCAGGTAGCCTTGTTCGCGGTAGTCGCGTACATCCACGGCGCCGTGCCGTTTCGAAAGTTTCGCGCCATCGGGCCCGAGGATCATCGGCAGGTGCGCATAAACGGGTGGCGCAACGCCCATAGCGTCGAGCATGTTCATCTGGCGCGGTGTGTTGTTCAGGTGATCGTCGCCGCGAATGACATGGCTGATTCGCATGTCGCTGTCATCAATTACGACGGTGAAATTGTACGTTGGCGCACCGTCGGAACGAACGATGATCAGGTCATCGAGCTCGCTGTTTTGAAACACCACCCTGCCACGAACGAGATCATTGATAAGGACTTCACCCTGTTGTGGATTCTTGAACCGGATGACGGGCGTCACGCCCTCCTTCGGCTCGGTTCGGTCCCGACAACGACCGTCATAGCGCGTCTTCTCGCCGCGCTCCATTTGCGCGGCACGTAATTCCTCGAGTTCCTGCTTGCTGCAATAACAGTGATACGCCTTGCCCTCGGCAAGCCATTCGTCCGCAACCTGCAAATAACGATCGAAGCGATGCGTCTGGAAAATGGGCCCTTCATCCGCGTCGAGTCCCAACCAGCTCAGGCCATCCAGGATTGCCTCTACGTTAGCCTCGGTGGATCTTTCCCGGTCGGTATCTTCGATCCTGAGTATAAAGTCGCCCTTGCAATGCCGGGCATACAGCCAGCAGAACAAGGCTGTGCGCACACTGCCTATGTGCAGCACGCCGGTGGGGCTCGGGGCAAAACGGGTTCGGACGGTCATGTTCGCGCTACAGTTGGTGTAAAGGCCGCGGATTTTAGCAGATGCGGATCAATCAATGGCGGCCAGGTCGCCGGCGCCTGTCGCGAATATCGGACATTAGGTAATCATTTAAAAACAATAAGATATCGTATTTATATGAGTGCTGACATCAGATATGTCGGCGGTTGCCGACGATCATCGGCCAAACTACCGCGTCCTGCGCCTGTTGCGTACTACTTGCGACTCCTAAATGGCTGATCCGGTTGACGCTCGTGCAACATGGCACGGCAATTGCTCTGTTATAGCGTCCGACGCGTCTACGGCCTACTATCTCAAGCGGCAAACGGGCTTTGTGACGCAGTGCACATTAGTCTCGATTGCTAGTCACGTAGTCTCAACTCGGACAATTGATCTTGACGGATGCCAGCACGAACATGCGCGCAATGTCGAATTGAAGAAAGGAAACTCGTTACTAGATGAAAACGCATAACGACCGGTCTATGGGACGATCCTGGAGACAGCGGGGCAGCCACGTGACACCGATAGAACGTTGCTGGCGCCCGGTATCCCTCTCACAACCGGAAAGAAACCGGCAGCGATGCGGGTGACACGCTTGCGAGGAGATACAGTTGATTTTTGTTTCTAGGGTACGCCGAACGCTTCCTTTGCTGGCGACTGCCGTGATATTGAGCGGCTGTCTCACGTCGGGCGGCGAGGATGCAGATGTGCCCAATGGGGACTCCCCCGGCGATGATACAAGCAACTCGCCACCTTCAATTTCGGGAACGCCCTCGCCGTCCGTTGAGACCGGCACTGAGTATAATTTTATTCCCGTCGCAGTTGACCCGGATGGCGACGCATTGATGTTTTCCATCAACAACAAGCCCGATTGGGCGAGTTTTGATGCGGGCAACGGGCAGGTCTTCGGCATGCCCATGCCAGGCAACGAGGGAACCTACAGCGATATTGAAATTTCGGTCAGCGACGGCGAGCACAGTACAGCGCTCATGTTTGCCATCACGGTCCGGCAACCAGACGACAATCCGGGAAGCTCAGCCCCAACAATAGCGGGAAATCCGCCGCAAACCGTTGTCGCGGGACAAGAATACCTTTTCGTGCCCGAGGCGAACGATCCGGATGGCGACGCATTGAGTTTCGCCATCTCGAATCGTCCATCCTGGGCCGCTTTCGATACTGCATCGGGCCGCCTCGCAGGCACACCCAAGGAAGACGACACAGGTACCTATACAGGAATCGAGGTCAGCGTTTCGGACGGTGCACAGGGCGCTGCGATCCGTTTCAACATTGACGTGCTGCCCGCTTCGACACCGCCTTCCAATACGGCGCCGAGCATTTCCGGTACGCCGGACCCCACGGTCAAAGTAGGCTCAGCTTTTTCTTTCACCCCGATGGCTAGCGACGTGGATGGAGATACTTTGACATTCACTGTCGCGAACAAACCGAATTGGGCCTCATTTGCGCAAAGCACCGGCCGCCTGTCCGGCACGCCAACCGCTGGTGCCGAAGGAAATTACCTGAATATTCGCATCACTGTCAGTGATGGGGCGGCGAACGACTCGCTCGAATTCGACATCTCAGTTCTGCCGATGGATGATCCGGACCCGCAAAACACTGCACCAAGAATATCCGGATCGCCACCGAATTCGGTTGTCGTCGGCCAACCCTACTCGTTCGTGCCGACTGCAACTGACGCTGATGGCGACCAACTGAGCTTTTCCGTGACGAACAAACCGGGCTGGGCGAATTTCAATGCCACATCAGGCGAACTCAGCGGCACACCGCCCCAGGGTTCAGAAGGAAGCTATGACAATATTCGCATAATGGTCAGCGACGGTGCCGCGACCGACTCCATGGAATTCGGTGTGACTGTCGTCGCAGCCGCCAATTCGTCCGTTAGTTTGCGCTGGACAGCGCCGAGCGAGAACGAAGACGGCTCGACATTGACGGACCTTGCAGGGTACGAGATTCATTATGGCCTGTCTTCCGGCAACTACAACAATACGCAGATCGTCGCTAACCCGAGTGTAAGCAGTGCGGTCGTCGAAAACCTGGCGCCAGGCGCTTACTTTTTCTCCACGAAGTCTTACAATAGCAGCGGCATACGAAGCAGCTTCTCTGGGGAAATTCGGGTTCAGGTGAATTGACGGCAACGAAGTAATTTTCCCAACGAGAAAGATGTCGATGGCTGGCCTGCAGCTGTTGCCGCTCGCTGTCGGACTCATTGTGTTCAGTACGGCAATGCCGGTCCAATTGATTTCCGGCATATGGCAGACCGGCACATTCGGCGAGACCGACTTCCTGCTGAACCTTTTGCTCTACATGCCTCTTGGTGTGGCCTTGTCCCGGCGGCCGATAGTAATCGTTGCGATCATAGCCATGCTGGTGTCAGCGGGCATTGAAATCCTGCAGTTCTTGAGCTTCACCCGCTTCTCGTCGTACTTCGACGTAGCTGCAAATGTGATTGGCTGCATGGTGGGCGCGCTCGGAGGTCGAAGTCGTTTTCTTGGTAGCTACTGTGCCCCTACTATTATTCCGGTCAACAGAGTCACCGGTACCGCCGCATCCCTGTTGCTTATCATGTTGGTGCTCGTTCATCTGGCACCCAGCAAGCCGAGCATACTCTCGAATTGGAACGCTACATACTCGATGTCGCTCGGGAACGAATTGACCGGAAATCGTCCATGGCAAGGCGACATCGACAGTCTCACGATTCTGACTACGGCAATTTCTGCGAACGAAGCGCGCGCACTTGCCGAAAACTCTGTTCCGAGATTTTCCGACGACGTTTCGTATATCCTGCCGCAGAAAGTAAGTTTGGATGGAACCGAAACCTTTGTTGTTCCGGAAGCCGCCTCGCTAGCATTCGCCCACAACGCGATTCGGCACAATGCATTCTCGGTAATCGCCGAAATCGAAACGGCCAGTGAATACCAGGATGGCCCGGCTCGGATCATCAGCTTTTCGAAGGATCCGTATCACCGGAACTTCGATCTGGGACAGGAACAGGGCACGCTGGTATTCAGGGTGCGAACACCGATTACCGGCGCGAATGGGGACCGGCCGGACACACGGACGGCCGACATTCTGGAAGCCCAACGAAAGACTTCCCTGATCGCCACATACGATGGCGCTTTTGCCAGAATTTACGTCGACGGAAAACTGGCCGGACGTTCCAATCTTGCAGCAGCCGGTTGCATTCTGCATAGCTTGTGCGACTCCGATGTGCCGCTTTCGCAGTGGTTATATGGAGCCGCTCTCGCGTTCGCTGCACTCACGATCGTACCGGCCACAAAGATCGGAACCTGCCGCGCTACCGCGCTGGCAGCGAGCATCGCCGGCGCGCTGCTGTTGCGGGTACTCGTTCCCGAGCACCCCATGTATCTGCTGGGGATCTGGCCGGATGCCGCAGCATTGGCAGGTGGAATATTCGTGGCCGCGGCTCTGACAGGTTACAATCAGACCGGTACTGACCAGCAATAGAAAGTCCCGCCGAACCGGGACCTTGACAGCTGCACCGGAACTGGATTAGTGATGAAGATTCGATACGCGTCCTGCCTCAATCTCGCGACTTTTGTGGCCGCGCTGGCGCTCGTCGGCTGCTTCGGTAAAAACGGAGGCTCGGCCGATGCGGAAATTAAAGCGCCTGGCAAAACAAGCTTGTCGTGGACCGCTCCAACAGAAAAAGAAGACGACACGGCCCTGCCGGACCTTGCCGGTTACACGATTTATTACGGACGTTCTCCCGGGAAATACCTCAACGGCATTCGTATTGACGATCCTGACGCGACCAGCTATTTGGTCGACAACCTGACACCGGGAACGTACTACTTTGTCGTAGCGGCATTCGATTCGAGCGGAAACGAGAGTCGTCTCTCTGGAGAGGCGATCAGGGTAATCGAATAGTTTCACACGTTCGCAAAATTGTATTATTGATCTTAGCGCTCTCTGCGACACTCCATTACAGGAATCTTTCAGGGCCTGTCCCGCCGATGATTTGAAATTGAAGATCTAAAATCGAAGCCATAGTCCAATAAGAACCATGAATCTGCCCACTCTAGGACAATGCCGTAAGTTCGTATTTCGCGTCGCTGCGCGACCGATTCAGTTTTTCCTGGAACAATCCCTGCACGCGGCGCTCAACCGTGTTTGCCTCATTGATAGTTGTGTCACAGCAATAGACGAGACGCCCGAGTATCCTGCGCCACCTGTCGACTACGAGTTGAATTCTGCCAGTTAAACCTGTTCCTTATCGGAATAGCCACTTTCCCGGTCGTGATCCGGGGTACCGCGAGCAACGACGGAAACTATGACAATAAGCGTACAGTCGAAGATGGCGCGCGGTGCCGCGTGGATGATTCTTTTCAAATGGGTCGAACGTGGACTCGGTCTGTTATCCACGTTAATTTTGGTTCGCTTGCTGTCGCCCGCCGACTTCGGCATGGTAGCAATGGCGATGTCGTTCATCTTCATGGCCGAGATGTTCTCGGCTTTTGCGTTCGATATTGCGCTGATTCACAATCAATCGGCAACCGTCGAACATTACAATTCTGCGTGGACAGCGGACATCCTGCTAGGTGCAATGATCGCCGTCGTGATGTGGGCCGCTGCCTATCCCATCTCGTTGTTTTACGAGCAGCCCGCCTTGTTCGCGCTTGTCTCAGTTCTTGCGCTGGGACCGCTAGCGACAGGCATGGAAAACGTCGGCGTTGTGGCATTTCGCAAAGAGCTCGATTTTCACAAGGAGTTCGCATTCCAGGTGTCCCGCAAGATCATCAGCTTCATCGTAGTGATCCCCCTCGCCTACTACCTGCGGTCCTACTGGGCGCTGGTTGCCGGCATACTCGCATCCAAGGTGGGAGCGTCGGCGCTGAGTTATTGGGTGCATCCTTTTCGACCCAGGATTTCGTTCAAGGAACTCGGCTCTCTGATGCAGTTTTCGAAGTGGCTGCTGATCAACAACATTGTCAACTTTCTCAAAGAACGATCCACGGATTTCTTTGTCGGCAAAATGCAGGGGCCTGGCGTGCTCGGCGTTTTCAATATCAGTTACGAATTCGCAAATCTTCCAACGACTGAAATCGGGGCTCCCGTCAACCGGGCTCTCTTACCGGGCTTTGCCAAGCTGGGCGACGACTCCGCTGGCATAAATTCATCGATCAAAAATGCGATTGGTCTGGTTGCATTGATCGCTATACCAACCGGACTGGGATTGTTTGCTGTCGCGCCGTTTTTTGTGCCCGTAGCGCTCGGTGAAAAATGGCTAGCGTCAGTCCCGGTGATGGAAATCCTGAGTATTAACAGTTCGATCCTCGTATTTCACGGCACGATCGTGACACTTTTTATTGCCATGGGCATGCCGCGTAAGGCAACCATGATCAATCTCCTATTCGTTTGTATTCTCGTCGCGGGCCTTGCTGTCCTGGTCCGCGATAAAGGTGCCGTTGGCGCCGCATGGTCGATGCTTATCGCTTGCGTCGCCTCGACGCCGGTCTATCTGTGGCAGGCACGACGACATTGTGGGGTCCCGGTCAGTGCGTTTATTGCCGGGGTGTTCCGCCCTGCGGCCGCCGGCGCCGTTATGGTCCTGGCGGTTCGGGCGTATATGCCCGATTATATTGTCGGCATGCCGGCTAGCGGGGCCATTGTTATCCTTACTGCTGCGATCGGGCTCGGAGTATCTGCCTATGCCGTTTCGCTCGCGGGCCTTTGGACGTTGGCGGGACTGCCGGAGGGCCCCGAAAAAATGATCGGGTCAAAAATAGCCTGGCGTATCAAAGCCTTGTTGACTAAGACAACGGAAGATTGATTAATGAAGAAGCACAGAGTCGCTGCGCAATGGGAAAAACGGATTCGGGCCGGATCCTGGCTCGTCGTGCGCAGCAAGGAAGAGATTCTCAGTACATTGGACGAGAACGCCTGCCTCGACGGACTGCCTTTTCAACCGGAGATGTTCGCATTCTGTGGCCGGAAAATGCAGGTTGCCAAGGTTGCCCACAAGACCTGCGACAATATCAAGAAAACAGGTGGCCGTCGCATGGACAGGGCTTTTCACCTTGTCGGGTCACGATGTGACGGGGCGATGCATGGCGGCTGCCAGGCCGATTGCGTATTCTACTGGAAGGCCGATTGGTTGCGTCCCGACGACGGTGCGCCCGTTTACTCGACAAACAACGGCAGCAACATCAAGTGTCACGAACAGGATGTGTATACCCGAGTGCGGGAACGAGGTCATGAAAACAGCAACGATCCTGTTTGGGTATGCCAGACAACGGCTTTGTACGATGCGACGGAGCTTCTTCACTGGTGGGACGTTCGCCAGTACGTCAAGGACGTTACAAGCGGCAATCACTCGGCCTGGAAAATCATCAAGCTGCTGACGGCGGCCGGTTACCGCAATATTGTTGGACTCGGTTTTGGCTACAGCTACCTGGTACGATTCTACAATGCCGTGCAAAAACTCACCGGCGGCAATCCGTATCCTGGTATCCAGGGAAAAATTGCCGAAGGCGCGAAAACGCCGACGGAAGTCCTCGATTTGCAGGTCGGTGAATGGGTAGAAGTGAAGTCGGGTGAAGAAATTGCCTCGACACTCACCGAAAACGGCTTCAACCGCGGCATGCGCTACGACCCGGAAATGCTCAAGTACTCCAATGGCCGCTACCGCGTACAGATGAAAGTCAATCGCCTCATCGACGAGATCACAGGCAAAATGGTGCACATCAAGAACCCCTGCATTCAGCTCGAAGATGTCTACTGCCGCGCCGAATGTACGCCGATGCGGCTGGGCTGCCCGCGGGCGTCAAATACCTACTGGCGTGAAATCTGGCTGCGCCGCGTCGATGGCCCGCGGACGGACTAAGCCAGGCGCAAATTTTTGCGGAGAAATTTTACGCTCAGGTGATACGCCAGCAACCATGGTGGCATGCGTAGCCAGTGCGATCGCACGTACAAAAGCAATCGTGCCAGTTCGGTTGCCCGGCTCGGCAAATCCGGATGTTGTGGATACAGGGCCCTTGGCACCAGGCGGTCCATTATGCGCACGACAATCCAGGGCGGCGCCCAACGGCGAATTTCCCCGGCTATCCGCTCCGGATAATCAGTGTCGAGCAAGCGACTGGCATAGCGCAGGCTGTAGTAAGCTGGCCGGCGAAGATCGAGTTCGCTTGCCCGCAGCACAAGCCGGTCCCAGAACGCCGCGTCCGCCCCGGCGAAGTGATCGAGCAGGTCGGCAATATCGACCAGATCGCGCAGCTTGTCAGCAAGATCGGAGTCGAACATCAAATGCACCATTGCGTGGAGCACGATGTCTTCGTCACAGGGAACAGCGTAGCGTGAATCCGGCAAGCGGTGGGATTGAGCCAGGATCCGTTCTCCGCTTGGCTTCAATCTCGCGGTGCGCGGCAGGATGTTGTGATGAAGATCGATCTCTACCTCGCGCTCTACATGCGTGAGCGGCGGCAGTTCATGCGTCCAGCGCCGGTAGTAGTTGTCGTCGTAGGGCGTCAGCTCCGCGGACTCCCATCCCATATCCTCGAGAACTTCCTCGACGTAATGCAGGTCGTTTTCCGCGACCATCAGGTCGACGTCCGCAAACAAACGCCCGGGTGCATTGGGCAGGCGAAGGAACAGGTACGCACAACCCTTCATCACGACCAGCGGCACTTGCCTGCCTGAGCTCATGGCCCAGGCAATTCGATCCAGTTCCCAGGACGCGAGGCGTGCCCGAGCGTCCGCCATGGCCATGCCGCCATGCAACTGGTCAAGGGCGACCTGCGGAAGCTGGTTCGTGCTCCCTTGGTCCCTGAGCCGGTAGCCCAAATGTCCAAGCAGGCGCGCACGCCTGGCAGCCCGCAGTGTTAAATCGAGATCAGGTAGCGAAAGTTCCGGCAAGCGCTCAGGTTGCCGGACAACTAGATTCAGCAGTTTGCGCACCTCGTGGGCGGCTCGCCCCACAGATTCAGGTGTCGTCATTGGCAAAGTCCGTCAACAGCGCAACGGCCTCGTTCAGGTCCGAATAGACAAAGCGGTGACAACTCGCGGTGCCGATAAGAGTCGCGACTGCGTTGTATCCGGACTCGCCAAGCAACTCGTAATTGAACGCATTCGTCGCGAGGTGCATGAATCCCTCCTGTTTCGGCAACTCGATCAGTGCGCAGGGCGTGTCCGGCCGCCACTCGGGAAACACGAGCCAACGAACCGGCGCAGCGTCCTCACTCCGCAGAATCGAGTCGCCAGGTGGCCGGAGGTGCGCCACGGTACCCTTTCGGGTCCCCGGGATTTCGGGTCCGAGATTGGCGTTGGCAGAGAACCCGCGAATCACACTGATAGATTCGTTCTTGAGGGCCAGCGGCCTCGGCACGGGCAGCATGTCCGGCGTCCCGGGACGCATCAGGCCGAATTCGTCGGAAAACAGGCGCCAGCCACTGAGCGACAGACCCGCGCACAGCGTCGTTTTGCCGGCTCCCGGTGCAGCGGGCAATAGCATTGCGTGGCCCCGGAATTCGGCGATTGCGGAATGCAGCATCAGGAACGCGTGCGAGCGCAGTGCAATGACGAGATTAATGCCCCACTCAAGTACTGCCAGTGCCTGCTCCGCCGGCATGTCTTCATGCGGCGCTCGACCGTCCACGGAGAACCGGACTCTGGGCGCGCGTAGCCCGGGTACACCCCGTCGCTCGTCGAGTCGCACATGGAAACTGAACACAGTGTCATCGGGAAGGAGCGCGTAGTCGCGATACAAGCGATAGAGTGATTCGACGATTCGTTCCGACCGTACGACGATCCGCGCGGCAAACGGCCCGATTTGTACCCCGATGCCATCATGCAAACGCTGACCGAAGTGCTGCTCGCTCAGATCGCCCACCCGAGCTGCACCGGTGCTGTTTGCCGTCATATCCGTTCGATCATACCGAGGTGTTCGAGTCGCGCGAGCAGTAGGGCAATCTCCTCGTGATGTTCAGGGGAATCTGCCGGGCCGTCCGGTGGCGGAAACGACATTGCCACCGCCTGCGTCGATCTCGGCTCAACGAGGAAATATTGAACCAACGCGGCGCTGGCCGCATTAAGAAAATGGGTTCGGCCGGACGGCCTATGGTAGACGACGTGTTCATCGTCCCAACCATTCCAGAGAAGCTGGTCGGGGTCAACGGACCGCCACAATCGGGCGCTGGTATACGTGCTGCTGCCCGACTCCACGCGCTTTGTACGTTAGGGAATCAGAGGTCGGTAACGACGATATTGCTTGAGAACGAGGTCAACGCAGTAGCCGAAACAATAATACCTTGCCTAACATTGACTTCCTGCCAGCGCCGGCCCCAGGGCTTGTAGTAGTATGCGCCGCCATCCTTGCACATGGCCGATTCGCGCACTCTCGCTGCCTGCCACATCGGCGCCCGCCGGTAATCCCGGTCGCGAATCGCGCTGATTCGGGCAGACGCCGGATCGCCAAGATCGTACAGGTTGCCCGATCCGCGCACACGATCTACTGATCGGGGATCGAGGCACAAGGTGCGGCCAAACCGGTCCGTCGTTGCCACCGGAGACGCGGAAATCACATTGCTGGAGCGAGCCAGCGCAGCACCGCTCTGCAATGTCAGTATCGTCGGAACTGTCGCTACCGATGCACGAAGAACCGCCCGGCGGCTGACCGCTGGTTTCTCGGTGGCCTCATTAGGCTTGATCGGATCCTGCGTTGACATGTTAAGCTTTCCGAGTCGAGTTGAGCCGGCGAATTAAATTCGGCCCACATAGGTGGTTTGTCAGTAGAACACTCAGAGTAAAGCAAGCCTCGTGCCAATAGCAATTTCTCTCGTTTTTTCATAGTGTTGCGGTGACTATCACACTGTTGTTTCTGTGTCACTGTATAGTAATCCGACAGAGCAATCGCCGACAACATGAAGATACTGCATGTGCTGGACCATAGTTTGCCGCTACACAGCGGTTACACTTTTCGCAGCAAAAGCATCATCAATGCACAACAATCTTTCGGGTGGGTTCCCGTCGCCGTGACGTCCCCGAAGCATGAGGCCAACTGGCCAAATGCGACGGAACCTGAAGAAATCATCGACGGTATTCGCTTCATTCGTTCCGGAGCTGTCCCTGACTGCGCATCACCGTTACTGGAAATTCGTATGGTGCGTCGCCTGTACAAGAGGATTTGCGCTGCCATCGAGGCGGAAAAGCCGGATATCTTGCACGCCCATTCCCCCGTGCTGAATGGCTTGGCCGCCCTCTGTGCCGGCAGGCGATTCGGCCTGCCGGTTGTCTACGAAATCCGTGCATTTTGGGAGGATGCCGCCGTCAGTCACGGTTCCTACGGCGCTAACACAGCGCGATATAAAGCGGTTGCTGCCGCCGAAACTTTCGTTTGTCGCCGTGTTTCGCAGGTTGCGGTGCTTTGCGACGGACTAAAGGAAGATCTTATCCGCCGCGGCATTGATAAGGAAAAAATTACGCCCGTGCCGAACGCGGCAGACTTGGAAAGCTTCGGGGATTGCCAACCCGCGACGAGGCTTGCAGCCGAATGGGCTCTAGAAGGCAAACAGGTTATAGGATTTATCGGGTCGTTCTACGATTACGAAGGCCTCGATTTACTCGTTAGCGCTTTTGCAGAGCTGGTCCAAAGCTTGCCGAACCTGGTCTTGCTGCTCGTCGGCGGCGGCAGAATGGAACAACAGATCAAAGAGCAGGTTACCGGCTTGGGCCTCCATGAACGGGTTGTCTTTGCCGGCCGGATTCCGCACCAACAGGTGCCTGGGGTTTACAAATTGATGCAACTGGCGGTGTTTCCAAGGTACTCGATGAGACTGACGGAGCTCGTAACTCCTCTCAAGCCGCTGGAGGCTATGGCTATGCGCACTGCCTGTCTCGCGAGTGACATCGGCGGCCATCGCGAACTCATTAAACGGAACGAAACCGGATTTCTGTTTCCGCCGGGCGACACCGATGCCCTTGCGCAGGCGATCGGGGATCTACTCAGCTCGCCCGATATGCTGACCTGCGTGACCGACCGGGCCCACGACTGGATAGTTCGCGAACGCAACTGGACCGCAACAAACGCGCGTTATGTTGAAATCTATGCGAGGGCGATGTCAGCGCCCGCGGCCGCCTGAATGTCGGTATAATTATCTTGCCGCGAACGATCGAGTAGATACTCTATAGGGATGGGCTTCCCAAACAAGCACTGCGGCTACTACGGTTACCGGGGAACAGAGCCAGCGATGAACATGAAAAAAGCCCGAACGCGGCTTAAGCCGACGCTCATGCGACGCCCCGTAATCGGCGCGGCGACTCTGGCGCTGGCGACTGTGACACCTGCTACCTCTTTGGCCGATCCTTGGGAGGGTGGCGCATACATCGAAGTTGGCGTCATACATTCCGACAATATTTATCTTTCAGCAACAGATCCTGAGGAAGATTTTCTGTTGATGCTCGCCCCGGGTCTGCGCTATACAAAAGACAGCGAACGCTTCAATGGCACGATTGACTATCGCATGGAAGCCTTTCGATACCAGGATCTGGCGGACTCCAGCGATATATCGCACCTGCTCAATGCAGAGCTGACCACAACGCTGCTACGGGACAAGTTTTACCTTGACACCAACGCGAACGCCGGCCAAGCCATCGTTTCTGCGGACGCCCCAATCGTATTGACCAACGTTCCCATCACCGGCAACCGTGCCGATTATTTCGATTTCACCGTACAACCTCGCTGGGAACAACGAATCGGCTCAGTCGATCTTGAAGCCCGGAGCGCGTATACCAACTACAATTTCGATACGGAGGACGAAATTGGCGAGGCCGACTACCAAATTGAGAGTAACTTCGAACTAGACAACGAGCATCTGCAACGCGGTATCGTCTGGGACTTGAGATACGAACACACGCGCGCCACATTCGAAGGCGCATTGCCTTACGAATATCAGCGTGCCGACTTTACGCTGGGATTGTGGGTAAACAGCGCGCTGCAGATATTCGGTTTGTACGGTCACGAGACACCGATCGATGAGTTTCTGGATCCCAGCATGGATTCAGAGGTGTGGGAAGCTGGCTTCCTCTACGTGCCGAGCGAGCGAATGCGGATCGAACTCGCGGCGGGCGAACGGGGCTTCGGCGATTCCTACCGGGCAGACATCAACATCGCCGGACAACGCAGCGAACTCAGCCTGACTTACGATGAAGGCCCGGCAACCCGGGCATCGATCGTGGCTGGCGGTAGCGTCGTCGATTATGGCCCAACAGAAGGCCTGTTCGACCCGCTCGGCACCGGCGACCGGTTTCTGCAAAAGCTTGGCGCGTTCGTATTCACGCGACAAATGCCCAAGAGTCAGTTCCAGATCCAGCTACTAAGCGATCGTCGTGAAAACGTCCTCACGGCTACCGGCCCCAGCCGCGCGGATGAGCAATATGACAGCGCGATAGCTACCTATGAATGGGATGTATCCGCTCGCGTCGCGATTGAACTCGGTGCCGAATACCTGAAGTTCGAAGACGAAGTCCGCGACGGTGATCTGAAGCGCGGGCGATTCTCGGTCACCTATGGGCTGGGGGCACGCACCGCGTTGACGTTTGCCATCGACCACATCGTGAACAATGACATCTCATTTCCCTATGTCGCAACCCAGGTATCGCTGGTGCTGCGCCGCGATTTTAGTCTCTGAAGCAAGTGGCGGGATGTCAGCAATAATACTCCTCCGCGTAGTGCACTAGTATGTGTGGCATCGCCGGGCTGGTTGACCTTCGCGATAAGCGCCCTGTCAACGACAGGTTGCTTCGCGCCATGAGCGACAGTCTGCTGCATCGCGGACCGGACGCGAGCGGCACATTCTGCAAGCCGGGCGTCGGCTTGAGCCACCGGCGATTGTCGATCATCGATCTCGCATCCGGCCAGCAGCCGATGTTGAGTGCAGACGGCCGCTTCACCCTTGTTTACAACGGTGAGCTGTACAACTACCGCGAGCTGCGTGAGGAGCTTATGAAACTTGGGCGGCGGTTTCGAACCAAATCAGACACCGAGGTTTTGCTCCAATGTTGGGAAACGTGGGGCGAAGACTGCCTGCCAAGACTGAACGGCATGTTCGCATTCGCAATCTGGAACCAGGAAACCAGCGAACTCTATCTTGCCAGGGACCCGATAGGCATCAAGCCGCTCTACTACGCCTTGCTCCCGGACGGCTGGCTGGCGTTCGGATCCGAACTGAAAGCACTGCAACGTTGTCCGGATTTACCCAGGGAACTTGATCCTCGCGCGGTCGAAGACTATTTTACTTTCGGCTACATACCCGACCCAAAGACGATCTATGCGGGTGTATTCAAGCTACCGCCCGCGCATGCGCTCCGCTGTCAGCGTGGCAAACCAACTCCCCCACCCCGGCGGTACTGGGCGTTGGAATTCTCCAGAAACGCCGGGACGAACATTGATGTTCTGCAGCGGGAATTACTCGAGCGCTTTGACAGTGCCGTGCAGAGGCAAATGGTCGCGGACGTCCCGCTCGGCGCATTCCTGTCCGGCGGCGTCGACTCGTCAGCCGTTGTCGCATCGATGGCGATGAGTGCACCCGATCCAGTGAGTACCTGTTCCATAGGCTTTGCCGATCCCCAATACAACGAAGCCAATTACGCCGCGATCGTCGCCAAACGTTACGCAACGAATCACGATTGCCGCATCGTGAGTGCCGATGATTTCTCGCTTGCTGACTCGCTGATCGCCCTCTACGACGAGCCCTTCGCCGACAGTTCGGCGCTACCAACATACCGCGTGTGTGAGCTTGCGCGTAGCAAAGTGAAAGTGGCGCTGTCCGGTGACGGCGGTGACGAATGCTACGCGGGTTATCGACGCTATCTCTGGCACATGCGCGAGGAACAGGTACGCTCCGTGTTGCCGCTCGCTGTACGCTCCCGTGTATTCGGCTGGCTAGGTCGCCATTATCCCAAGCTGGATCGGGCACCGCGCGTCTTTCGCGCCAAGACCACTTTCGAATCGCTAGCGATGTCTAGCGCAACGGCGTATCTGCACTCGGTATCGATCTTTCCGGCGGAATTACGGGCGCGCCTGTTCAGCAAACGGATGGCTACGGAATTGCAGTGCTATCGCTCGCATGAAGTCTTTGCCGAGCACGCGCGAAACGGTCCGCAGGACTCGCTGTCTCTGATTCAGTACCTCGATTTTCAAACCTATCTTCCAGGCGATATTCTTACCAAGGTTGACCGTGCCAGCATGGCGCACAGCCTCGAAGTTCGCGTGCCGATTCTCGATCGCGAACTCGTCGACTGGGCCGCCAGTGTGTCAACCAAATACCGTATCAAAAACGGCGAAGGCAAATACCTTCTAAAGCGTGCATTCGAGCCGCGCTTGCCACGACAGATTCTTTACCGGGCAAAGAAAGGCTTTGCGGTGCCTGTTGAGGACTGGTTTCGAGGGCCGCTGCGGCAGGCGATATCGGATACCGTCGCAGGCGGGCGCCTCGCGGCAACCGGGTTATTCGAAGTCGACGAGCTCAAGAGGCTCGTTAGAGAACATCAGTCGGGGCGTAGCAATTACACGCCCGTACTCTGGGCCCTGTACATGTTCGACGGTTTCATGCGCCGAGAGGCTGACGGCCGTTCATGACGGATCAAATGCAGCGCGCGTTAGGCCACTCGCGGGCCGTCGACGGCGGCGAATGTTAAATCTGCTCGTTTATTCCTCGCTGTTCCCGAGCAGTGTCGCACCGCAGCACGGTATCTTCGTGGCCGAACGCCTGCGGCACATGCTGCGGCACGGTTTCTCCGCTAAAGTCGTCGCGCCTGTACCGTGGTTTCCGTTGCGATCGCCGCTATTCGGTCACTACGCGGTATACACGCAAACTTCGCGCCGCGACACCTTTGCCGGGATTGACGTCGTCTATCCACGCTACCCTCATATACCGAAGTTCGGGATGAGGACCGCTCCCGATTTGATGCGGTGGGGTACGGAGCACGTGGTTCGCAAGCTTTGCCACCCGGCGGTCGCTGCGATTGATGCACACTACTTCTATCCCGACGGTGTCGCGGCGTGCGCGATCGGCAGGAGCCTCGGACTCCCGGTCGTCGTGACTGCGAGAGGCAGTGACATCAATTTGCTGCCCCGGTATCCTGGACCGCGTCGCCGGGTTCTAGCCGCCGCGAACTCGGCCGCGGCGATCGTCGCAGTTTCGGACAGTCTCCGTTCAGCAATGGTCGATCTTGGCATGCAGGCGGACAAAATTCGGGTGATCCGGAACGGTGTCGATACCGAACAATTCGCACCGCATGAGCGACCCGCAATCGACAAAGGCAGAGGCAGCGAGACCCTGTTGATGGTCGGTAACCTGGTACCTGAAAAAGGTCACGAACTTGCATTGAAAACGCTGGCGCGGCTACCGGGTAGTCATCTTAGAATCGCCGGTGACGGACCCTTGCGCTCGCGGCTGGCTCGCAGCACGCAGCGGCTTGGCTTAGGCGAGCGAGTGAC